>NZ_CP100416.1:9050333-9364265 GCF_026017845.1 Amycolatopsis mediterranei | reverse complement strand
TCCAACCCCCCGTGGGGGGGGGGGCCCCCGCGCGGCGCCCCCCCCGCCCCCGCCCTTCCTTGGTCTTTTTTCTCTGGCGCGGCCGCGCCCCCCCCCCCCCCCCCCCCGGGGGGGGGGGGGGGCCCCCCCCCCCCCCCCCCCCCCCCCCCCGGCGCGCACTAGGAACTCGTCATGATCCGCTATGTCCTGCGTCGGCTGCTCCAGCTGATCCCGGTGTTCTTCGGCACCACGTTCCTGATCTACGTCCTGGTCTGGGCGCTGCCCGGCGACCCGTTCTCGGGCAAGTGCGGCCAGGCCGCCTGCCCGGCGGCCTACGTCGCCCAGATGACCGAGAAGTACCACCTGAACGACAACATCTTCGTCCAGTACTTCAAGTACCTCGGGAGCCTCTTCACCGGTGACTGGGGCGAAACCTTCAACGGCACCTCCGTCGGCGAGCTGATCGCCACCTCGTACCCGATCACGCTGCGGCTGGCCGTGATCGCCGTGGCCATCGAAGCCGTCATCGGCCTGACCGCCGGCGTGCTGACCGGCCTGCGCGGCAAGGGTTTCCTCGACAACCTGGTGCTGGTGTCGACGACGTTCCTGATCTCGCTGCCGGTGTTCGTCACGGCGATCGTGCTGCAGCTCGCGCTGGGCGGCAACGGTCTCGGCTGGATCGAGGCCAGCGTGTCGGAGGATCCGAGCATCGGCGAGCTGATCGTGCCCGGCATCGCGCTCGGCAGCCTGTCGATGGCCTACGTCGCCCGGCTGTCGAGAAGCAGCATCGCCGAAAACCGCCGCGCCGACTACGTGCGGACGGCGATCGCGAAGGGGCTGCCCCAGAGCCGGGTCGTCGGCGTCCACCTGCTCCGCAACTCGGTGATCCCGGTGCTCACGTTCCTCGGCACCGACCTCGGCGCCCTGATGGGCGGCGCGATCGTCACCGAGGGCGTGTTCAACATCAACGGGCTGGGCCGGCTGATCTTCCGCGGCATCCAGGACCGGGAGAGCGCGACCGTCGTCGGCGTCGTCGTCCTGCTGGTACTGGTGTACCTGCTGATGAGCCTGATCGTCGACCTGCTCTACGCCGTTCTCGACCCGAGGATCCGCTATGACTGACCCGAACCTGGTGAGTGGTGGCGGGGCCGACGCGGCGCAGCTGTCCCGCGTCGACGACTCCGCCACCGGCCCGCAGAAACCCCGCAGCCTGTGGAGCGACGCCTGGCAGCAGCTGCGGCGCAAGCCGGCGGTCATCGCCTCGGCGGTGATCATCCTGTTCATCGTGCTGCTCGCGATCGCCCCCGGCCTGTTCAGCTCGCGCGACGCGGGTTTCAGCGACCTGGCCCACGCCAACGAAGGGCCGTCCGCGGACGCCTGGTTCGGCTACGACAACCAGGGCGCCGACGTCTACGCCCGCACGATCTACGGCACGCGCGCCTCGGTGCTGGTCGGCGTGTTCTCCACGCTGCTGACCGTGCTCTTCGGCTCGCTCGTCGGCATCCTCGCCGGCTACTACGGGCGGTTCGTCGACAGCCTGCTCTCCCGGTTCGGCGACATCTTCGCCGGCCTGCCGTTCATCCTCGGCGCGATCGTCATCCTGACGACGTTCAACGCACCCGGCTCGAACCCCGGCGGCGTCACGATCATCGTCCAGGTGGTGTGCTCGATCGCCGTGCTGAGCTGGCCGGTGGCCATGCGGATCATGCGCTCGGCGACGCTGGTGGCCAAGCAGCTCGACTACGTCAAGGCCGCGCGCGGCCTCGGCGCGAGCACCCCGCGGATCATCTTCCGGCACCTGCTGCCGAACACGATCGCGCCGGTGCTGGTGTACGCCACCATCGCGCTCGGCGCGTTCATCGGCGCCGAAGCGACGCTCGCTTTCCTCGGCATCGGCGTGCGCGCACCGGTGGTTTCGTGGGGCGTGCTGATCTCCGACTCGAAGGACTACTTCCAGAACGACCCGCACATGCTGCTGTTCCCCGGCGCCTTCGTCACCCTGACCGTGCTGGCCTTCGTGATGCTCGGTGACGGCATCCGCGACGCGCTCGATCCGAAGTCGAGGTAGATCCCCTTGTCCGACAACGAACTCCTGCTCGAGGTAGCGGATCTGCGCGTCGAGTTCCGGACGTCCGACGGCGTGGCGAACGTGCTCAACGGCGTCAGCTACTCCGTGCACGCCGGGGAAACCCTGGCCGTGCTCGGCGAATCCGGCTCCGGGAAGAGCGTCACCGCCCAGACGGTGATGGGGATCCTCGACATGCCACCGGGGGTGATCACCGGCGGTGCCGTGCGCTGGCGCGGCGAGGACCTGCTGACCGCGTCCGAGGAACGCCGTCGCGAAGTGCGCGGCAGCGAGGTCGCGATGATCTTCCAGGACGCCCTCTCCGCGCTGAACCCGGTGTTCACCGTGGGCTTCCAGATCGAGGAACAGCTGCGCGTCCGGCTCGGTATGTCCAAAAAGGACGCCCGGAAGCGCGCGATCGAACTGCTCGACATCGTCCGCATCCCCGCCGCGGACCGCCGGATCAAGGACTACCCGCACCAGTTCTCCGGCGGCATGCGCCAGCGCGCGATGATCGCGATGTCGCTGGCGCTGGACCCGGACCTGCTCATCGCCGACGAGCCGACCACCGCCCTCGACGTCACCGTGCAGGCCCAGATCATGGACCTGCTCGAGGAGATCCAGGCCGAACGCAAGATGGGGCTCGTCCTGATCACCCACGACCTCGGCGTGGTCGCCGAAGTCGCCGACCGGATCGCGGTGATGTACGCGGGCCGGATCGTCGAGCACGCCGACGCCGTCGAGCTGTTCCGCGCGCCGGCCCACCCGTACACCGCCGCGCTGATGGATTCGCTGCCCCGGCTCGACCTCAAAGGACAGACGCTGGAAACCATCAAGGGCCTGCCGCCCAGCCTGCTGAACATCCCGCCGGGCTGCCCGTTCCACCCGCGGTGCAAGCGAGCCGAAGCCCGCTGTTCGTCGGAGGTTCCGCCGCAGCACGCGATCGGCTTCGGCCGGACGAGCGCGTGCCACTTCGCCGAAGAGGTGGTGAGCTCCCGTGGCCGCATCTGAGTCCGCCTCCGCCGTGAACAGCACGTCGGCGGAGCCCATCCTTTCGGTGACCGGCCTCCAGAAGTACTTCCCGGTCCGCACCGGCATCCTGTTCAAGCGCACGATCGGCCAGGTCAAGGCGGTCGACGGCGTCTCGTTCGACCTGATGCCCGGCGAGACGCTCGGCGTCGTCGGCGAGTCCGGCTGTGGCAAGTCGACGCTCGCCCAGGTCCTGATGCGCCTGGAGGAACCGACCGGCGGCACCGCGCAGTTCGAGGGCCGCGACATCTTCGCGATGCGCGGCGCCGAGCTGCGGAAGCTGCGGCGCGAGATCCAGATCGTGCTGCAGGACCCGTACACCTCGCTCAACCCGCGCATGACGGTCGGCGACATCGTCGGCGAGCCGTTCGAGATCCACTCCGAAGTCGCCCCGAAGGGCTCCCGGGCGGCCAAGGTGCGCGAGCTGCTGGAGGTGGTCGGGCTCAACCCCGAGCACCTCAACCGCTACCCGCACCAGTTCTCCGGCGGGCAGCGCCAGCGCATCGGCATCGCGCGGGCGCTCGCGCTGCGGCCGAAGGTGATCATCTGCGACGAGCCGGTGTCCGCATTGGACGTCTCGATCCAGGCGCAGGTGATGAACCTGCTCGGTGACCTGCAGGGCGAGTTCGGCCTGTCCTACGTCTTCATCGCGCACGACCTTTCGGTGGTGCGGCACCTGTCGAACCGGGTCGCGGTGATGTACCTCGGCAAGATCGTCGAGGTCGGCACCGACGAGGAGATCTACGAACGGCCGTCGCACCCGTACACCCAGGCGCTGCTGTCCGCGGTGCCGGTGGCGGACCCGGCCGTGCGCGGGCGCCGCCAGGTGATCCGGCTGACCGGTGACGTGCCGAGTCCGCTGGATCCCCCGTCCGGGTGCCGGTTCCGCACGCGGTGCTGGAAGGCGCAGGACCGGTGCGCGTCGGAGGTGCCGGAACTGGTGCCCAGGACGGACGGGCACTTGTCAGCTTGTCACTTCGCGGAGCAGAAGTCGGTTGTTCCGTAACGTACTTTTTGCCGTTGTACGCGCTATGTCCGGTCTATACGGTGCAGGAACCGCTTTCCGCGAGGAGGAGAAACGTGAAGAGACCCAGGCTTTTGGCCGCGGTGCTGGCCGTGCCGCTGTTCGGCGCGGTTTCCGCGGTCGCGGTCCCGGTCGCGTCGGCGCAGCCCGCGCTGTCCGGCCCGGCGACCGAATTCACCGTGCTCGCCAAGGACGTCCAGAGCATCGGCAGTGCCCAGCAGGCGATCAAGGCCGCGGGCGGCACGGTACTGGAGACCAACACCGCGGTCGGCCTGATCAGGGCCAGCGCGCCGGCCACCGGGTTCACCGAGCGCGTGGCCACGAACGGCGCGGTGTTCGGTGCGGCCAAGGCCCAGTCCATCGGCTCGGTGCCGAAGCTGGGCAAGAAGACCAAGGGTGACGCCGCCGTCGAGAAGGAAGGCCGCGGCGCCTCCGCGAAGAAGCAGGCCGCGCCCGCGCCGGTGGGCATGGACCCGCTGGACGACCAGCTCTGGGGCCTCAAGTCCGTCCGCTCGGACCTCTCGCGCACCAAGCAGCCGGGCAGCAAGCAGGTCAAGGTCGGCGTCATCGACACCGGCATCGACGGCACGCACCCGGACATCGCGCCGAACTTCGACGAGGCCGACTCGCGGAACTTCACCCGCGACATCCCCACCGACGTCAACGGCGCCGAAGTCGACGGGCCGTGCGAGTTCCGCGGCTGCGTCGACCCGGTCAACCACGACGACGGCGGCCACGGCACGCACGTCGCCGGCACCATCGCCGCCGCGGCCAACGGCTTCGGCGTCTCCGGTGTCGCACCGAACGTGACGCTGGTGAACATCCGCGCCGGCCAGGACTCGGGCTTCTTCTTCCTGCAGCCGACGGTCGACGCGCTGACCTACGCCGGCGACGCCGGCATCGACGTGGTCAACATGTCGTTCTACACCGACCCGTGGCTGTACAACTGCACGGCGAACCCGGCGGATTCGCCCGCCGAGCAGGCCGAGCAGCGCACGATCATCGAGGCGACGCAGCGCGCGCTGAACTACGCGCACCGCAAGGGCGTCACGATGGTGGTCGCGCTGGGCAACCAGCACACCGACCTGGGCGCGCCGCAGCCGGACACCACGAGCCCCGACTACCCGGCGAACGGCACGCACCCGCGCACGGTGGACAACTCGAGCTGCCTCAGCCTGCCGGTCGAGGGCAACCACACGATCGGCGTGAGCTCGTTCGGGCCGTCCCAGAAGAAGGCGGACTACTCGAACTACGGCCTCGAGCAGATCTCGGTGTCGGCCCCGGGCGGCTTCTTCCGCGACGGCTTCGGCACGCCGTGGTTCCGCACGGTGGAGAACGAAATCCTTTCGACGTACCCGAAGAACGTGGGGATCGCCGACGGCAACATCGACGCGGACGGCAACATCACCGAAGCCGGCCTGACCGCGGGCATCAAGAAGGCCACGGCCCCGGACGGCCGCGTGGGCTACTACCAGTGGCTGCAGGGAACGTCGATGGCCACCCCGCACGCCACCGGCGTCGCGGCGCTGATCATTTCCCAGTACGGCAAGAAGTCGCACGGCGAGTTCGGCATGGACCCGGACAAGGTCCAGCGCGTCCTCGAGGGCACGGCGGCGAAGATCGCCTGCCCGGTGCCGCGCACGGTGGACTACCTGAAGGAGGGTCGCGACGCGACGTTCACGGCCACCTGCGAGGGTGACCCGTCGTTCAACGGCTTCTACGGCCACGGCGCGGTCGACGCCTACGCGGCGGTGACGCGCGGGTCGCAGTACCTGAAGTAATCTTTCGCCTGGAAACGGCCCACCCCGCCGGGGTGGGCCGTTTTCCGTGTACGGGGGCGTTCCGGGCTTTCGAACCGTGCGATCCTGGTCGTGGTCATCGAAGCGACGGAGGCGCCGGTCGCTGGAGGAAGCCGTCGGCGGTGACGAAGTCCGCTAGCTCAGCGGTTCGACGCCTTCTTGACGAACTTCGCCAGGTCCTTCGACTGCTGCACCCGGGTCGGCTCGTGGACGTACATCATGTGGCCCGCCGGGTAGTACGCCGTGTCGATGTTCTCGTGCAGTTCCTCCGGGATCTGGAGGTGGGCCAGGACGTGCTCGGCCGCGTAGTACGCCGTTGCGCCGTCGTAGTGGCCGAACGCCACGTGCACCTTCAGGTGCGGGTTCGCGCGCATCGCCGCGCTCAGCGAGTCCACCACCGACACCGAACGGCCCTCGAAGTCCGCGTACGACCACGCCTTGAACGTGTCCTCGCTGATGAGCTCGTAGGGCAGGTCGTTCTCGTACCCGAGCTCGGCCCGCACGTAGTGGTTGAACGACGCCGCGTACGCGCCGACCACGCGGGAGATCGACGGGTCGTCGCTCATGTGCTCGCGGCCGCCGTCCGGCTCCCACGTCGTGAACCGGCCGTCCATCCGGCCGACCGTCAGCCCGCGGTCGCGCAGCAGCTCGGTGAAGAACCGGACGTGCTCGATCCGCAGGTTCACCCGGTCCACATAGGACTCCGCCAGCCCGGTCAGCGACGCCAGCGTGGCCACCGCCTCCGTCCGGTCCTGAGTGGACAGACGGGCGCCGCGGGACAGCGCCCACGGCAGGTCCTTCGCCGCGAAGTCCTCGGCGTCGGCGAGGACGTCGTCGAGCGGGCGCTCGCCGTGCAGGCCGTGGTAGTGCGCGATCGCCGCGTACGTCGGCACGTACAGCGAGTACGGGAGGTCGTTGCCCTCGGTGAACCGCAGCGTGCCCAGGTCGAGCACCGACGAGATGAGCAGCAGGCCGTTCAGGTACAGCCCGTGCCGGTCCTGCAGGTGCGCGGCCAGCCCGGCGGCGCGCAGCGTGCCGTACGACTCGCCGGCCAGGAACTTCGGCGACAGCCAGCGCTGGTGGCGCGACACCCACAGCCGGATGATCTCGCCGACCGACTCGATGTCGCCCTTGAAGCCGTGGAAGTCCTTCGTCTCGCCGCCTTCGGACGCGCGCGAGTAGCCGGTCGACACCGGGTCGATGAACACCAGATCGCTGTGCACCAGCAGCGTCTCGGGGTTGTCAGCGAGCCCGTACGGCGGCGGCACCAGGTCGTCGACGTCGCCCGAGAGCACCCGGCGCGGGCCCAGCAGGCCCATGTGCAGCCAGATGCTCGACGAGCCGGGGCCGCCGTTGAAGGCGAACGTCACCGGCCGCGACCCCGGGTCGGCGTCGTCGAGGGTGTAGGAGGTGATGAACACCTCCGCCTTCGCCTTGACGCCCTCGGACTTGCCGTCCTTGACGACCTCCTTGCGGAGGACGATTCGTCCCGCCTTCGCCGTGTACGCGAGCTTCTTCCGCTTCACGGTCAAGGTGTGCTGAGTCGTGACGATGTCGTCGGTCGGCTCGGCCGGGATTTCGGTGGTCTCCGCGGCCTTCGGCTCGGGGGCCTCTTCGGGGGTGCTGTCCGCCATGGACCCAACTTAGTCGGCGGGAACGGGTGGCTGTGGCAGGGTGACCTGGTGCACACCATGTCGGAGACCGCGGGGCAGGCGCGGACGCGAGCCGGCTGCCTCGAACGGCCCGCGTCCGGCTTCATCACGCCCCCGGCCGGCGAATCGTGCGACGAGCCTGGCGCCCACCGCTCGCGGATGCGGTCGGTCGAGCCGGAGGGACGCGAGCCGGGGTACCTCCCGAATGGGCGCCCGAGCAGGCACACCTGCGCCCTGGCCCCGCGCTACCGGCTGCCCGAGACAACGCGGCACGCCGACCGGCTGTCCCGGGCGGCGCTGCGATGAGGTCGCTGTCCGAGCTGGACACCGCGGTGGCCGGCTGCCGCGCGTGCCCGCGGCTGGTGGCCTGGCGCGAGGGCGTCGCGGGCACCAAGGCGGCCTTCCGCGGCGAGGAGTACTGGGCGCGCCCGGTGCCCGGGTTCGGGCCGCCGGACGCGTCGCTCGCCGTCGTCGGACTGGCGCCCTCGGCGCACGGCGCGAACCGCACCGGCCGGATGTTCACCGGCGATCCATCGGGTGATTTCCTGTTCCGGGTCCTGCACGAGGTCGGGCTCGCCTCGCAGCCGACGTCCGAGCGGCTCGGTGACGGCCTCCAGCTCTACGGCACCCGGCTGGTCTCGCCCGTGCGGTGCGCGCCGCCGGAGAACAAGCCGACGCCGGCCGAGCGGGACACCTGCCGCCCATGGCTGGCCGGGGAACTCGCACTGTTACGTCCGACACTGCGGGCGATCGTCGTGCTGGGGGCGTTCGGCTGGCAGGCGTTACTGCCCGTGCTGGAGGCGGCCGGCTGGCCGGTGCCGCAGCCGCGTCCCGCGTTCGCGCACGGGGCCGTCGTGGAACTGGGCGACCTGCGGCTTTTCGGCTGTTATCACGTCTCGCCGCGCAATGTCCAGACACACCGGGTGACCCACGCCATGGTGGCGGACGTCTTCCGGGCCGCGACCTCGGTGACAGGGCACAACTGAATCGTTACGGAAACCGCAGCGACGCTGGTCACAGCCGGATGGGGCCCCCGAGCGAGGTCGCGGCGAAGGTGTCACCATGAGGACATGGCTGCTGCGAAGTCGAAGTCGGAACCGACTCGGATCCTCGTCCTCGGTGGTGGGTACGTCGGGCTCTACACGGCGTACGGCCTCCAGAAGATGCTCCGGGCCAACGAGGCCTCCGTGACCGTCGTTGACCCGCAGCCCCACATGACCTACGCGCCGTTCCTCCCGGAGGCCGCGGCCGGCGCGATCGAGCCCCGGCACGTGGTCGTGCCGCTGCGGCGGGTGCTCAAGCGCTGCCACGTGCTGACCGCGCGCGTCACCAAGATCGAGAACGACAAGAAGTCCGTCACGGTCGAGGCGGCCGACGGCCACATCGAGCAGCTCGGCTACGACATCCTGGTCGTCGCGCTCGGCGCTGTCGCCCGCATCCTCCCGATCCCGGGCCTGGTCGAGCAGGGGATCGCCTTCAAGACCATCGGCGAGGCGATCTACCTGCGCAACCACATCATGACCAAGCTCGACGAGGCGGCCAGCACGCTCGACCCCGAGCTGCGCAAGCGCCTGCTGACGTTCACGGTGGTCGGCGGCGGGTTCGCCGGCATCGAGGCGCTGGCCGAGCTCGAGGACATGACCCGGTTCGCGGTGGAGAACTACTACCCGAACATCAAGACCTCCGACATCCGCTGGGTGCTCGTCGAGGCGGCCGGCCGCATCCTGCCCGAGGTCCGCGAGACCCTGGGCGTGTACACGGTCGAGCAGCTGGAGAAGCGCGGCATCGAGGTCTACCTGTCGACGGCGGCGAAGTCGTTCGAAAACGGCCACGTCGTGCTCTCGGACGGCACGGAGTTCGACACCGACACGCTGATCTGGACGGCCGGGGTGAAGGCCAACCCGGTGGTCGGCCAGTCGGACCTGCCGGTCGACAAGCGCGGCCGCCTCGAGGCGACCGCCGCGATGCAGGTCGTCGGCCACCCCGACGTCTGGACCGCCGGCGACAACGCGGCGATCCCGGACCTCTCGCGCACCGAAGAGGACCCGACGGCGACCTGCCCGCCGAACGCGCAGCACGCGGTCCGCCAGGCGACGCTGCTGGCGAAGAACATCATCAAGGTGATCCGCGGCGGCAAGCCGAAGGACTACTACCACAAGAACCTCGGCGCGGTCGCCAGTCTCGGCCTGCACAAGGGCGTCGCGGACGCGCTGAACCTGAAGATCAAGGGCTTCCCGGCGTGGCTCTTCCACCGCGCGTACCACCTCAAGGCGATGCCGACGTGGAACCGCAAGATCCGCATCCTCTTCGACTGGATCCTCGGCGGGCTGTTCCGCCGTGAGGTGATCTCGCTCGGGCAGATCAACAACCCGAAGGACGAGTTCGCGCGCGTCTCGAAGTCCTGAGCGCCCGTTTTTCTCGAGAGCCCCCGGTCTCCTGGCCGGGGGCTCTCGGCGTCTCAGCCGTGCGGTCCGGGGGCCGAGGGGGCGACGGCGCTGTGTGCCGGAGGCTCGCTCTGCCCGGGCGACGCGGCGTACCCGGTGACGACCGCGCCCAGCACCGCGCCCGCGGCGAAGGCCAGCGCCACCGTCCGGACCGCGAACCTCGCCTTGCAGTGGATCTCCATGCCGGCACTTCCCGTCAGAGTGACGATTAAGGTCGGGACCGACGGTAGCCCGCTCGGGCCGTTAGCGTCAAGGTGACGATTACGGGCGCGACCGCAGCATGGCCGGGTGGAGCACGGTGGCGGGGCCGCGGCGGTAGAGTGCGGCCGGTCGGCCGGGCTGTCGCGAGACTCGTTCCCCGGTCGGGATCAGGAATCCGTCGACACCGATGATCTTGCGGTGGAAGTTCCGCGGGTCGAGCTGCTCGCCCCAGACGATCTCGTAGACCTCGCGCAGGTCGGTCATCGTGAACTCCGGTGCGCAGAAGGCCGCCGCGAGCGTGGTGTACTCGAGCTTGCTGCGGGCGCGCTCGACCGCGTCGGCGATGATCTTCTTGTGGTCGAACGCGATCCGGGTGCGCGGTCTCAGCACCTTCTCCACGGGCATGAGGACCGCTTCGCGGGCGTCGCCGCCGGCCACCGGAACCGGGAGCTGGGGCGAGAAGGCGACGTAGCAGATCGCGATCACGCGCCGGCGCGGATCGCGGCCCGGTGTCCCGTACGTGCGCAGCTGTTCCAGGTGTAACGCCCGCGCGTCGAGACCCGTCTCTTCCTGTAGTTCGCGGGCCGCGGCGTGGTCGAGGTCTTCCGACGTCGAAGCGAGGAACCCGCCGGGAAGGGCCAGCATGCCCTCGTACGGCGGAATTCCACGCTTCACCAGCATGATCTGCAGCGCACTGTCGTGCACGGTGAGGATGGCCAGGTCCACGGCGACCGCGACCTCGGGGATCGTCCACTCGGCGGGCTCAGGCATGGTCGGCGGCACGGCCGGTCGTCGTCGGATGAGTGTCCATAGTGCACAGTGTACGCAGTCGGCCAATATTCGTCTTATTGACGAGAATAGCCCGATGGGGCTACCTTGCATGATGCACTTGGCACCCTGCTCGCGCCGCCGGTCGTCCGCGGCCCGCGTCGCCTTCGCAGGAGCCGTCGATCGAGAGGGCGCCGTTCCGGCGAACAGAGGGAGATCGTCATGGCAGAACGAAAAGAAGGGGCGGTCGTCCCGTGCTGGTGGTCCTGACCGCGATGGAAGTGGAGCGCGCCGCGGTGCGCGCCCGGATGACCGGCGTGCGGCGGCACGTGCACCAGGCGGGCACGGTGTTCGACGTCGGCGAGCTGGCCGGCCGTCCGGCCGCGCTCGGCATGGTGGGCGCGGGCAACGCCCGGGCCGCGGCGATCGCGGAACGCGCGGTCGCGGAGTTCTCGCCGTCCGCGGTCGTGTTCACCGGCGTCGCCGGCGGGCTGCGTGACTGGCTCCGGCTCGGCGACGTCGTCGTCGCCCGGAAGGTTTACGCCTACCACGGTGGCTACAGCGACGACGCGGGCTTCCGGAACCGGCCGGAGGCCTGGGAACCGTCGCACCGGTTGCTGGAACTCGCGCGGGCGCTGGCCAGGGAAGGGAACTGGAGCGGCGCGGAGAGCGTGCCGGAAGTCCACTTCGAGCCGATCGCGGCGGGCGAGGTGGTGGTCGACGGGCGGACGTCCGCGGTCGCGCGGTACCTGTGGGACAACTACAACGACGCGGTGGCGGTCGAAATGGAAAGCGCCGGCTTCGCGTTGACCGGCCAGCTCAACGACAACGTCCCGGCGCTGACCGTCCGCGGGATCAGCGACCGCGCGGACGGCGCCAAGGACGTCGCGGACGAGGCGGACTGGCAGGCGATCGCCGCCGGCAACGCGGCGGACTTCGTCCGTGCGCTCGCCGCCGGGATCGGGGGCGCGACGGGGGCCCGCCAGGACGAGCGCACCGAGTTACCGGCGGCGACCTACACCAACGTGGCCAGGGACAACGCGCACGTCGGGCAGCAGGTGGGCGCCGTCTACGGGGACTTCCACGTGACGCAGCGATCCCCGCGGAGGCACGCATGAACGTCCCGCACGGGTTCCAGAACCAGGCGTCCGGCGAATCCCACGTCGAGCAGCAGATCGGCGCGATCTACGGCGGCACGTTCCACCGCCACGAGACGACCTACCACATCAACCCCTCGGATCCGCCGGAGCGGCGGTTCGAGGTCGCGCTGAACCACCTGCGCGGTGGTACCCCGCGGATGGCCGAGACGCTCTTCCAGGAGCTGCTGCAGCAAGGGCACGCGTCCACCCGGCTCGCTTACCACTACGCCTTGTCCGTCCTCAGTGACCGGTCGCTCAACGAGATCAGCGACGACGTGTACGCGCGGTTCCGGATGGCGGACCTCACGGCCCGGCGCTTCGCCCACGACGAGTGGCGTGGCGCGCTCAGCGTGGTGTGGGAGCTCATGTCCTTCGTGTGGCGGCAGGAGATGGGCAGCGCCCTGGACGCCGCCGACCTGGCGAAAGCCATGGCGAACCTGCAGGAACTGCCCCGGGACCGGCAGAACGAGATCACGCGGCACCTCGCGCTCGTCCTCGGCGGCGCGCTCCAGGACAGCGTGGACGTCGTCGACGCCCAGCGCGTCCGGACCGAGCGGCTCGCGCACGACCGGGTGGACCGGGCGTGGAAGTTCTTCGAGCCGGATCCCGCGGTGCCGCGCTACTTCGTGCCTGCCCGCGCGGCCATCCCCTCGGCGGAGTGGGTGAAGGCGGGGCTCGGGGGCGCGGGCGTGCTCCTCGGCTTGATCGCGTTCCTCAGCGGGTTCGGCGACGGACGGCCCGCCGCCGGCATCGCCGGCCTGCTCGTCATGGCGGCGGGGTTCGCCGGCGCGATCTGGGCGGGGCGCGAGCAGCAGCTGGGGACGATGCGGCTGGTCGCCCGCGACCGCGAACACGGCGTCCCGCTGCAGTTCCAGGCCGCCGGCTCGCCCGGCCACTGGGTGTCGTCCCGGTTCGTCGAGCAGATCCACAAACTGGTGGAGGCGCGCTTCTGGGACGCGCGGCCGCACACGCCGGGCAGCTGGGTGAACGACACCCGGGGCATCTGCGAGTACTACAAGTGGCGGTTCGTGACCCTGTTCGGCAACGCGCAGGTCGACGCCGGGGCGGTGAACTGGCTGATCCGGTGGCACGCCCGCCGGGTGGCCGCGCAGTGGCGCAACGGCACGTTGTTCGCCTACCGCGACGAGGTCCGCCCGTCCTCGACCAGCCTCCTCGTCCACCGAACCGGGATCGCCATCGCGGTCGTCGGAGCGCTGATCATGCTCGGCGGCGCGGGCAGCTTCATCGGAGCGGCGCTCTTCCTCGGCGCAGGCGGCTTCTTCGCGATGCAGCACGGCCTCCGGATCATGGTGTCCCACCAGTTCCAGGCCGAGGAGAACGAGCGCGGCAGCCGGTTGCTGAAGGAGGAGGAGCAGGCGTTCGTGGAGTGGTCGCAGGTGCTCGCGGACCGGCCCGACGACGCCGAGATGGCCTGGTGGCTCGACCTGGACAAGTCCCACCTCAAGACCGAGGCCTTGCGCCGGTGCGCGCTGACCAACCGCGACTTGGTGGCGCACGTGGTCCTGACGGAGGGAGCGGCCAACGCCCACCGCGCCCGCGTCCTCGGCGGCCCGATGCGGTATTCGCGTTACGTGATCCTCGTGTTCCTCCTGACGCACAGCGGCGTCCGGGAGATCGAGGTGGACCTGGACTTCCTCAAGGCGGACGTCCACGACGAGCGCCGCACATCCTTCAGGTACGACGCCCTTTCCGCGGCCCGCGTCGCCGAAGTCGGCGTCCGGTACGCGGACGGCTGGCACTACCAGATCCTCAACGGCGACAACGCGGTCCTCCAGCAAACGCAGTCCGTGCGCAAGCGCGCGTTCCGGCTGACGCTGGTCAGTGGCGAGCAGATTTCGGTCGTCGCCGAGGGATTCGAAGGCCTGACGGACGAGAGCGTGGAGAACGAGGCCATGTTGCAGCGCCTCGCGCTGGAATCCTCGGGCATCGCGGGCGCACTGCACGTGCTGGAGGCGGTCTCGGCGGAGGGCCGCGATTGGATAGTCAGGGAGCAGGAACGACGCCGTCGCAGATCGGAGGACTGGCGAAGAGGCGAGCACGGCCCAGGCCTCCTCGACGCCGACGAGCCGGAGCCGGCCCCGGAATAGCACGGCGCACTGGACGCGCGACCGGCCCGATCACCTAGAGTGTGTGGTGCCCCCGTAGCCCAACCGGCAGAGGCAGTCGACTTAAAATCGATTCAGTGCGGGTTCGAGTCCCGTCGGGGGCACCACAAGCATCCTCACGAGATCACACTCCTCGTGAGCTGCGGCTTTCCGCGACAGTCCAGATCGCTCGTCGCCGGCGCCCGCGGGCAGCACCTCCGCGATCACCTGGCCGATCCCGACCTCGGGGGCCCCCGCCCGGGCGACGGCCGTGTTGTCACCGGTGAGCACCGGGGTCAGGCCCGGCTCACGCAGCCGGGCCCTTGATCAGCACGCTGCTGCCGCAGCGGGTGCGTCGAGTCAGGCTCCGTTCTCAGCTTCGGGTTCCTCCGGCTGCGGCAGCGTCACGCGGTAGCCCGCGGCCTCGACCTGGGCGACGAGCGTGGCCGGTCGACGCCCGTCGGGGCGTGCCCGCGCGCCCACCCGGCAGCACGTCCCCCGATGCGGGTCATGCCCGCGTGCTCGCCGTGGCCGGAGTTCTCGCCGGTCGCGGCCGAAACCGGGCCGGCGCGCGAACTCCGTGAACTCACCGCACGGGCTCCTCGTACCTGATGTGGTACCTGGCAGCGATGGGATTGATCTTCGCCGGGTCCAGCTCGCCATCGGTGAGCACCGACGGACCGGCCTCGAAAAGATCTTCCAGGTAGCACTCCCAGCCGCCCGGCGAGGAGACCTGCAGCACTCGTGGCGGCGGGTCGGAGGCGGGGCGCAGTGCGTGCGGCACTCCGTGCGGCAGCAACACGAACGTACCCTTCGGCGCGGTGAACGCGCGATCGTCGAACTCGACGCCGAGGTCGCCGGCCAAGACGTAGATGGCCTCGTCCGCCACGTCGTGCGTGTGCCGGGGGATGGCACGAGCCACCGTCGTCTCCAGCAAGGAGAATCGCCCCTCGGTGTCCGCGGTCATCGCTTTCACCGCGAAGGCCGGTGGCATCGGGACGCGACCCGGGCGGACGGCGTCCGGTTCGAGCAGGATGAAACGGTCGTCGGTCATGGGCATCCTTCGTTCAGGGGAACCGAAGTCCGGTTCCGGTTCGACGTCAGCCGTTGACCTCGCGGGCCACCGCGAGCTGCTGCTGTTTGTGCTCCCGCTCGCGACGCAGGTCGGTGGGGTGCTGCCGGACGAGCACGTCCTGCCCGGCCCGCTCGACTCCGACCCAGGTCCTGACCCACTCGACGCTCTCCTTGCACCGCACGTCCTGGGTGGCCACGGCGATCTCGTGTGGAGAAGGGCGGCCCACGGCGAACGCGGGGTCGTTGATCGCGGCGTCCGGCCGGGCGTAGCGGAAACCGGCGGCCGCCATGCACCGCGACCACGCCTCGGCCGCCGCGGTCACCGGCGGTGCGGTCCGGGCGATCTCGTGGCTGCGGCCGCTCAGTGCGAAGCTCACCGGTTCCTGGCCGGGCTTGCCGTCGGTGGCGAGTGTCCGGTCCGCCTCGCCCGCGCAACCGCCGGCCGGCACGTCGTGGCCGCCGACCTCGCCGGCGTGCGTGCCGGTGATCACCGAAACGACCTCCGGCGGCGGCTGAGGAGCCGTGGCGCCGGCGCCGCGTGCGGTGAAGATCGCCGGGTCCCGGTAGCCGTAGGCCGCGGCCTCGCCCGCGTCGACGAGTCCGTACCGCCGCGGCTTGGCCGCGTCCCGCACCGGATCGACCGCGGGGAAGGTGAACGCGAGCCCGTGGCCGGCGAGACAGCGCTCCATCAAAGTGTTGCGCGCCTTGACCACCTCCAGTTCTTCGACCGGCGTCAGCAGCGACGGGTCCAGCGGAAGGTCGAGACCGTGCACCGCCGACAGGTCGGCAGGCACCTTTCCCAGCGCGGCGTCGAGATCGGCCGCGTCGAAGCCGGACGTGACGGCGGGTGCCGTCGAGCAGCCGGTGAGCGCGGCCATCGTCACGGCTGCGGCGACGAACCCGGCCGCGCGGCGGGGCAAACGCCCGGATGTGACCACGGCTGAAACCTCCGATGGGTGATCGGGGTCGCGCCGGTGGGCGCGACCCCGATCCGGCCGGCTAGAACTGATCGCGGTTGGCGCAGTCGGAATAGGCGCCGAAGCTCGTCGGCCACTTGAAGCTCGCGTTTTCGTTCTTCATCGTCGCGTTGAAGTTGCCCGAGGCGTACGCGCCGAACGTCTGCGACGCGAAGCTGCCGTTGCAACCGCTGTTGTAGTAGACCGTCGCGTAGTAGGCCCAGTTGTTGACGGCCGACGCGGCGTTGTTCTTCACCTGGACGCCGCGGCCGTTGGTGCCGCCCTCGTTGAACGTCTCGTTGTCGAGGTTGCCGTCGGAATCCACGTAGTCGGCGCGGGCGCCGGCGTAGTTGCTGTTGAAGTAGAAACAGAAGTAGCCGGCATCGCAGCCGTGGATCACCGTTGCCGGCTGTGCGGGAGCCGCGCCGGCGGCCGGGGCCGCGGCGGCCATCAGGGTGGCGGCGGCCGCCGCGCCGATCGCCAGTTTCCGGATCTTCGACATCATGTGCCTTCTCCTTTGTGTGGTGTGCTCTATCGGGTCGGAACCAGGTGGCGGTGCAGGAAGGACAGTTCGGCTTCGGCGGCTTGCTCGTGGCCGTCCAGGAAGGGTTCGTAGTGGCCGCCGGGCATCCGGACGAGCTCGCCGCGGGGTGCGCGCCGGGCCGTGCGGACGCCTGGTCCGGCGAACGCCGTCTGGTCCTGGTCGCAGACGAGGATCAGCAGCGGGCACTGCACGCGGGGGGCGGCGCGGCCTGGTCGGTAGAAGCCGAACCAGAGCGGGGTCCGGGCGGCGATCGTCTGTTGCCATTCGGGATACCGGTTGCCCGGGTTGAGTGCCCGGTCGCCGTCGCGGCCGTCCGGGGTGGTCACGAACGCCACCGTGTCCGGCTCTCCGGCGAGCGGCACGAGCAGGGGTTGCTTGCCGAGCAGGCTGCCGACGGCGTCGCGGAGTCCTCGGCCGAGGAGGCGCAGCATCGGGAGGGGCTTGCGGTGACGCATCGTCTTGAGCGCGGCCACCCGGCCGTCGGCCAGCGGTGTTTGGGCGATCGCCGCCGCGAGCCGGGGGTTGCGTGCCGCGAGGCGGACGGCGTGGCCGCCGGAGAGGGAGAAGCCCCAGATCGCCAGCTTCGCCGGGTCGACGTTCGGCAGGGTGGGGGCGAAGTCGATGGCTGCTTGCCAGTCGGCCAGTTGTTCCTTGACGCGGATGACCTGGCGCGGCCGGCCTCCGCTTTCCCCGAAGTGCCGGTAGTCGAGGGCGAGGACGGTGAACCCCGCCTCGTGGAATCGTGTGGCGAACGGGTCGGTGCCCGGTTCCTTGGTCACCCCGCCGCCCGGTGTCATGATCACGCAGGCGCCGTTGGTGCCTGGGTAGTGCCAGGCGACGCACTCGGCGTCACCGCTGAGGAAGCGGACCTTTTCCCGGTCCTCGGACATGCGCACATCGACCTCCCGGTTGGTGCGGCTCGGCGGTGGTGAAGAGTTTTCGTGGGAACGTCCGTGTTTCTGGTGTCACGCGCCCGCTTCGAAGCCGGTGACGTGGTCGGTGGCCCATTCGGCGAAAGTGCGCGGCGGGCGGCCCAGGATCTTCTCGAGTTCCGGCGTCGCTGGGAACTGCGGTTGTGTGCGGTGCGCGGCGAAGCGAGCCATCATCGCGGTGACGAACGGCTCCGGCAGCCCGTTGGCCACCACTCGAGACCGCTCGTCGCGACGGCGTCGTCGGCTTCTTTGTGGCCCCCGTGAGCACGATCATGGCAAGCCCTTCTCCCCTGGGCGGCGAACCCGTTCCGGGTCACCTTCTATCTGGCGGCCAGATAATACGAGGACCATATCATACGAATTCGATACAGTGGAAGGTCGTTGCCGGCCGCTGCCCACGCCGACGACCGTGGTGGTGAAGGACTCGCCGCGCGACCTGCGCAATCAGCTTTCGCTGCTGTACCGCCAAGTGAGCGCACACCTGTCGCTCAAGGATGTCGAGAAGGGCGGCTGGGTGGCCCGATGCGCCCGAGGGCTTCCCCGCCCGATGACACCACCGTCCACTCAGGACGCCCAATCTCGCCACGTTGGTGAAGGGGTGACTCATGCACACGTCAATCACCGGAATGCCAAACCTCGCCGCGTATGACGTCATCCTCGTCGACAGCAGCGGCGGGGGTGCCGCCGGCCGGGAAGGCACTCGCCGGGATCGCGCCGGGCTGCCGCTCGCCGCACTGCCCGTCATCGTGGTCGACCCGAGGGGCAACACCTTGCGGTACAACGCATCGGCATTCGTCACACTCAGCACCGCAAGGCTTCGTGTTCCCTCCACCGGGGAAGGCGTTCGGTGTGAAAGTCGTTCACTCGTCCAGCCGATTGTTGACTCCGGGCATCGGGAGCAGACTCGGAACCCGGTCGCGGGCGGATTCGCCCGTAAGGGGGGACTCGGGGGGTTTGTTCGCTTTCTCTTGTGCTGCCCGGCTCCGCCGTGTCGCGGCCGTTCGCATTCAAGCGCGTCGTCAAGGGGAGAAACGTGTCTCGATCATGGAGAACCACCGCACGGCGGGCCGGTCTCGCGGCCGTGCTGGCTGTGACGCTCGGCGCCGGCCTGACCACGGGAGTCGCCGGTGCGGCGCCGGGGCAGGGGAAACCGTCCGCGCCCGCGAACGTCAACCCGGCGAAACGGCCCGTGCTGGACCCGGCGAAGATCAAGCGGGAGCAGGCGCCGCCGTTGAGCAAGGCGGAAATGCGGGCGCAGGCCTACGACTGGGTGGCCGAGGACGGCGATTCGCGGGTGGCGTGCTTCACCGCGGACGGCAAGCTGTCCGGCGTCGCGGAACTCGACCGCGCCGATTCGGGACCGTTGGCGGCGGCGAAGTCGACGCAGCTGTGCGCGCGGGCGTGGCCGAAGAGCAAGCCGGCGCTGGATGTCCCGCAGGTGCGGCCGCAGGACCACTACCTCGGCCACCACTGGGCGCACAACGGCCTGGCCCACTCGCAGATCTACTTCGTCGACCACACCGGCGCGAAGTGGCCGGTGACCACCGCGACGTACAAGTGGAACGAAGCGCAGGGCGTCGACTCCTACTACGAATCCAGCTGCCCGGGCAGCTGGCTGCACTGCGTGAACGTCAGTGAATACAACGCCAACGACGGGATCTACGGGGTCACGTACTTCCCGAACGGCTGGGATTCCGCGGGGCACAACTACGAAGGCGTCTACGTGCAGTTGAACAACTTCACGGTGACCACCTCGACCCAGGCCCGCAAGAGCACGCAGCACGAGCTCGGGCACGTCCTCGGGCTGGCCCACCGGTTCGACAACTCGAGTTGCATGACGCAGGGAGAGGCACCGCCGATCAGCTCGCTGCCGGACGCGCACGACTTCGACGAGCTGTACCAGATCTACAACCACGGCAACTGATCGCGGCACCGGCCGCCCGCCGGGCGCGGGCGGCCGGTCAGTCGCAGAGGTGCTTGAACCCCGTCGCCCCGGGGCGGGCCCGGAACCGCACCTCGTGCCCGCGGGCGTCGTGGAAGACGGCGGCGTCCGGCGGGTACAGCGTCATGGTGCCGTGCTGGTACGGGTCGTCCCAGCCCGGGGGCGCGCTGCGGGCCGGGCCGCTCAGCGGCGTCTCGGCTTCGAAGTAGGTGTTGCCGACCTTCGCTTCGTCGACTCCGCAGTGGGTCAGCAGGGCGAAGGCGAACGGCGGCGGCGCCGTGGTGCGCGGCGGAGTCGATACCGCCAGCGTGGCTGGGGGAGCGTCGGGCCGGTTGAGCGCGAAAGCCACTGCGCCCGCCACCACGACCACGGCGGCCGCGATGGCGGCGACGGGCACCCAGCGGCGTCGCCTCGGCAGTTCCGGTTCGCTGTCCGGGACGTCCACAGTGGACGCCAAGGCGGCGAAGGCGCGCCGCAGCCGGTCCTCGATTTCAGTGGCCATCGGGTCCTCCGAGCAGGTCTTCGAGCTTGGCCAGTGCGCGGGAGGCGCAGGTCTTGACCGTCCCGCGGGAGACGGCGAGCGTCCGGGCGATCTCGGCCTCGGACAGGCCGGACCAGTACCGCAGCACCAGCACTTCCCGCTGCCGGCGCGGGAGCTGCCGGACCGCGGCGAGCACTGTCCGGTGCTCTTCGGCGAGCAGCAGCCCGGCGTCGGCGGCCGGCAGTGCCTCGGGTTCGCCGACCCGCAGGTGCCGCCGGACGGTGGCGCGGCGCCGGTGCGCCGACCGGGCCCCGTTCACCACCGACACCCGCAGGTACCCGGCGGCGGCCGCCGGGTCGGCGAGCACGGGCCAGCGCCGGTGCAGCGCGACGAAGGCGTCCTGGACGACGTCCTCGGCCTGGCTGGTGTCCCCGAGCAGCAGCACGGCCAGCCGCAGCAGATCGGGCCGGTGCCGGCGGAACAAGTCCGCGACCGGCCCGTCCGTGCGCGTTTCCGGCGGCACGCCGGACCACCTCCCCTGTCGACGTTCTACGTATTACACGCCGAGGGACGGGCCCGGGTTGACCTCACCCGAAAAGGGCAGAGGTGCTCGCCCGGCGGTGCACCCCGATACGGCCCTGCCGGCGCCGACCAGCCGGCCGCCGGCAAGAGCGATGGTCTGGGCACGGCGGGTCGGCCTGACGATCGCTCTGGTCACCGACCGGCAATCGACCAGCAGGTCAGCCTGGACCTGTTCGAGACCACCGCGGAGGAACGCCGGATCTTCCTGTCCCGATGACCGGGCTGACGGCAGGTCAGGTCCGGCGGGTGGTGGCGAGCAGGGTGAGTGCGGCCTGGAGTGCGTGTTCGCCCGCGTGGGTGGGGCTGTGGTGGTCGGCCACGACGGTGGCGCCCTCGACGAGGATGAGTAGCTGCTGTCCGAGTTGGCGGGGGTCGGCGGCTCCGGCGCGATCGGCGATTCCGGTGAGCAGTTCGAGGTAGCGGCCGAGGTGCCGGGTGGTGATGGCCCGGACGGTGCCGGTGTGGTGCTGGGTGGCGGCGTTGAGCAGTGCGCAGCCGCGGAAGGCCGGCTCGTCGTACCACCCCTGAAGCGTGTCGAACAGGGCGGTGAGCTGGTCGGCGGGGTCGTCGCCGGCAGCCTCGACGGCGTCGGTCAGCCAGCGGACGACCCGGTCGCTTCGTGCTTCGAGCATCGCTTGGACGAGTCCGTCCTTGCTGCCGAAGTGCCGGTAGAGCGTCTCCTTGGACACGCCGAGGCGTGCGCACAGTTCGGCCACGCCGATGCCGTCGAGCCCGCGTTCGTACAGCACCTGGGTGACCGCGTGCAGGATCGTCGCGCGGGTGCGCTCCGGGTCGATGGTCGTGCCTTTGGCAACGGGCATGGTTCGATCGTACCGATCGGTTCGATCATTGTGCTAGCGTCCGGATGGTACTGATCGGTTCGATCTGGGGGTGCGCATGACAGCGACGGGACGGGCCGTGCGGCTGGCGCTCGGGACCGCGTCCGCGCTGGGACTCGCGCGGTTCGCCTACGGGCTGCTCGTGCCGGCCATGCGGGACGACCTGCGCTGGACGTTGGCCGACGCGGGAGTGATCAGCGCCGCGAACGGGTTGGGTTACCTGGTCGGCGCGGCGGTGGCGGTGGTACTGGTGCGCTGTTGGGGCACCGCCGCGGTCTTCCGCTGGGGCATGGTCGTCACCGCGTTGGCGTTGGTGAGTACGGCGGCGGGTGACGATTTCGTGGTGCTGCTGGCGGTCCGCACCGTGGCCGGGGCGAGCGGGGCGGTGGTGTTCGTCGCGGGTGGGGTGATCGCGGCCCGGATCGCCGCGCGTGCCGGGTCCAGCGCGCCGATCACGGTGTACTTCGCGGGCACGGGTCTGGGGATCATCCTCAGCGGTGCGACCATTCCGGGTCTGGGTGATCACTGGCAGCCGGCGTGGGCCGCTCTGGGTGCCGCGGCGGTGCTGGCCACCCTGATCAGCTGGACGGCGGCGGGAACCGGCGAGGAGCTGCCGGCCGGTGAGGCCGGCCGAGCACGGGTGCGTCCGCTGTGGCGGGTCGCCGTGGCGTACTTCCTCTTCGCCGCCGGGTACATCACCTACATCACTTTCCTGTCCGTCTACCTGGCCGAACGGCACGCACCGGTCATGCAGGTGGTGCTCACGTGGACGGCGCTGGGCGCCGCGGTCGTGGTCGCCCCGGTCCTGTGGAGCCGCCCCATCACCCGCTGGCCCGGCACCCGCGCCCTGGCTGTCGTGCTCGGCGTGCTGGCCGGCGGCGCGGCGCTGGCGCTGCTGTCACCCGCACCCGCTGTCGTGATCGCCTCCGCGGTCGCCTACGGGGTGACTTTCATGGCGGTCCCCGCGGCCGTCACCGCCCACATCCGGACCGCCGTTCCGCCCGCCGACTGGACCGCCACGCTGGCCGCGTTCACCACCCTCTTCGCCGCCGGACAGACCGTGGGCCCGTGGCTGGCCGGCATCCTCGCCGACCACACCTCGACCGCCGCACCCCTCGCCTGGACCGCTGTTCTGTGCGCCGCCGCGGCGGCACTGGCGGCGGCCCGGCCCGCTACCCGGCGAGAAACTCGACGCCGAAATCCGCTGAACCCACCCCCGACAACCACACGGAGCACGATCATGGCCACCTTCGTCCTCGTCCCCGGCATGTGCCACGGCGGCTGGTCTTTCGCCGAACTGACCGAGCAACTCCGCGGGCACGGCCACCGCGTCCACCCACTGACGCTGACCGGGCTCAGCGAACGCAGCCACCTCCTGCACGGCGGGGTCAACCTCGACACCCACATCGAGGACGTGACCGCACTGCTGGTGGCCGAGAACATCCACGACGCCGTCTTGGTCGGCCACAGCTACGGCGGAATGGTGATCACCGGGGCCGCCGACCGCACGCCCGAGCGCGTGGACGGCCTGGTCTACCTCGACGCCGTCGTGCCCGCGCACGGAGATTCCTGCTGGACACTGGTCTCCGACGAGGAACGCCGCTGGTACCTCGACGTCGCGGACAACGGCTACGCCACACGTCCCCTGCCGTTCTTCGACCCGCGAGCCACCCCGCACCCGCTTGCCTCATTGCTCCAACCCCTCCGCCTGTCCGGCGACGGCACCGGTTTCCGCCGGGACTACGTCTATGCCGCCGGCTGGGATGGCCAGTCACCCTTCACGCCCGTCTACCAGCGCCTTCGCACGGACCCCGCATGGACCACACACGCACTCGACAGCGGACACAACCTCATGCGGGACGCACCCGGCGACCTGCTGAAGATCCTGCTCGACGCCGCTCAACCGTCTACTGTGGACAGGAAGTGAACACCAGTGACAGGTCGTCCAAACGCTTCCAGCGTGGGTGGCGGCGTTCGCAGGGCGGGGAGGCTGGCTTCCCGGCCTGGTTGGGGAGTACAGGGCCGCGAACCTGACAGAGGTGAGGAACACGGTCGCGTGCGGAACTGCTCCCCGCAAGCTCAGCGGCGGGTGGCCTCTTTACCGGGTGCTGTAGTCGTATGGCCGGTATGGCAGCACCTCAGGCTCGCGTGGCGGGAGGGTCAGTCCCTGCCCGGGCCGGAAGGGTCCCCGCGCGACGAAGTTTTTGACGTGTTCGGTCATCGCTGCGATCTCCGCTTGCCGATCCTCCGATCCGTAAGTCTGCGGTGGGCCGTCGACGTAGTACACGGTGTGGTTCGTGTACGGCCCGTTGCCGAGAACTGCGGTCGCTCGAGGGCCCAGGCCCAGCGGCATCGCGTCACAGAGGCGTTGCCGTGAAAGCAGGACAACTCCGTCGGCAACTCGCTCCCAGTCGCCGATCGCGGGCCACAAGGCGCCTCCGTCGAGTTCGTAGGTCAACGTCGACAGCGGGACGACGCAGCCGGGGAAGCGGCCCGGGAATTCAGTCAGGCAACGGAACATCAGCCCGCCGTCGGGCTGCGGCAGACGGGGATGGAGCAACGTTCTCGCATGCACGATGGTCGCGTTGATCGGGACCGGATGCTCCGGCGCCGAGTACGGCTCGTGAAGCGCCAAAAAGTGCACATCCTTGACGGACAACCTGTTTCCCTTCGAGAATCCGACACGAACGACCCTTAGTAGGGCAATGTCGCCTGGTGACGGCCGGCCACCAACACGATGGCCAGAAGCAACAGGATGAGACCGTTGACGGCGACGGCGCCGACACCCATGACACGAACAGCGGTGCTGGGATGCCGCCGGTTCACCACCAGTGACGCCACTCCCAAGCCGGCCGCTGCGACAGGACAACAAAGTACCGTCGCCGCCAATGCTCCTACGGCCAGCGCCGGCACGGTACCCGGCGGGGTCGCCGCTCGGTTGTGCCCGGCGGGAGCTGCGAGCAGCGGATGGTGCAACTGCGCCCAGGCCCACGTTCTTCGGTCGCAGGGGCCGAGGAACCGAGTGAACGAGCCCGCGCTGTAGTCGAGGGCGAAGACGGGGCGCAGCTGAAGCCAGCTGCTCTTTCCGGAGGAGGCGTTCCACGCGCTGGTCGGCATCCGCACATAACCGCTTCGTCCGCGCTTGTCCTTGCTGGTGATCTTGAGAACCCGGACGGTGTACCCGTTGCGGTGGAGGACCAGGCAGGGACGGTACTTTCCGTCGTTGCAGTCTTCGAAGGGCACGTACGCCCACCAGATCTGCCCGGGAACCGGTTGATACACGTGGATACTTCCTTTGGCTTTGCATCAACGCGCCGGCGTGCGACGTCCGCCGGCCAGTCGAGGTGGCTGATGGTGGCAGGCCGGGTCAGCCGCAGGAACCACCGATTCGGCGCATCTTCTCGTGCAGCATCCACGCCCAGCCCGCACCGCGTCCGTCAATGGCGGAGACGTACCCGTAAGCCCAGACGCCGTCGGACTGTTTCACACCTACGTGTGCCCCGGGGTGGACGCGGCCGATCAAATTGCCCGCACGGGTGTCTCGTGCGGAGGTTTCGGCCACGACGGCGTACTGCGGCAGGCACTCGCCTGGTCCCGGCCCGGCCGTGGCGGTGGTCGACTCGGGAGACGCCGGTGGCGGCGCAGTCCGAGCGCTGGAGGTCCCGGCCTCGGCTGGAGAAGTGCTTTCCTTCTGAGGTGTGCTGATCACGGTCGATTCGGGAGTGGTCGAGGAGCTCTGATCGATCTCTTCCGAGGTATCGATGATCGGCTGAGGCGCGACGCCGACCCGTTCGGGCTGCCCGCACGCACTGAGGCAGAGCGAAAGCGCGGCGGCGAGGCAGATGACGCGTCTGAGCATGGTGGCTTCCTTCGGACACTGGGGGCGCTGGTCCCGGCGTGGCCGGCAGCCGGGACCAGCGGGCGCTTGCGGCTAGTGGTGGAGCTTTTGCTGGGCGTCGAAGACGCAGGCGCGCGGTACGAAGTACCAGTCCGATGCCTGGTGGTCGAAGCCGGCGCTCTTGCGGGACTCCCCGGTTCGGACGTGCTGGTCTTGAACCATCACCCAGGCACCGTCGCGGCTGACATACCGCCAATAGACTTCGTACGTGGCGGTGAACCGGGTGTAGAGGTCGTGGGGCTGGGCCTTGGGCAGCCACGGCGAGACGTTGCCGAAGGCCGGAGCTCCCTTGGGGTAGGTACCGGAGCACTTCGACGGCTCGACCTTCGCGTAGGAGCCGCCGCTGCAGTGGCCCGGCTCGCAGTTGCGCAGACCGTTGCTGAACTGCCTGAACAGCAGGGCGCGACCGTCGGTGCCGCCCGGGCACTTCGCCGAGGACGCGCTCTTGGTGCCGGCGAGCTTGGCTTGAGTGCTGACCCACCCGCAGAAGTCCACGTTGCCGTGGACCCGGCCGTAGCGGAACTCGCCGCTGGTGGTGACTTGTGTGAAGGTGACACCGGGGTGGCTGCCCCGTTCGGTCAGCGCGTTGCCGATCACGTATCCGGCGCCTTTGCCGGGTGGGGCGTTGCGGATGGTCGCATCGACCGTGCTGGCGACGGTTCCCTTGGTATCGGCGTCGCCGGGAACAGCCGTGGCGAGGCAGATCCCGGTCGCCACCGCGCAGACGGCGGCGATCTTGGGCACGAGGGTGAACCTGTGGTGGCGAATGCTCATTGCGGCTCCAACGAAGTGTGGTCGAAGGACTGGGGACGGTCAGCACCAGTTGCGGACGTAGTTGAAGGAGTCGCGCAGGGCGGCGCCGGACCCGGTGAACCGGCCGGCCGCGGTGTAGAAGTTCCCGGTGAGCCAGCCGGTGGTGTTCGGTGCCATGCCGGTGTTGAGCAGGTCGCCGGGGGAGTAGCTGCCGGTCACCTCGCCGCCGGCGACCTGGCGGATCGTGCCGCTGCGGTTGGCGGCGTACTGCCAGGTGGGGAACTCGCACGACGCGGTGGCCGGCCCGGTTCGAGAAGTCGGTCCGGCGGCGGCCGGCAGCACGAACGGACCGGCGAGCATCGCCGCGGTCACGGATGCACAGGTGATGACCTTGATGCTGCGGCGCCGGGCGGAACTCGGCCTGGTCTTCATGTGGGTGGTCCTCTCGCGTTGTCGTCCAGCCCCTGATCCGGGACTCACACTGTTGGATGCACGACGGGCGAGAAAAGTTATCGGCTGTTTCCGGCGACCTGCAGTGAGCCGGCGATCTCACCCGTGAGGGGGGTTTGGCCGACGTGTTGCTTGACTTGGAGCCAGGCCTGTCGCCCACCGTGAGCCAGCAGTACATCGTCGACGAGGACGTCGGCGCAGCGATGACGGGTGCTGGCCAAGGCGGCGGCCACGGCGGGTGGGTCGTCTGCGCGGCATGCTCGATGAGTCAGGTGAAATCGGAAGTCGTTGGCCGTGATCCGAGTTTGCGGAGGTAGCAGGCCGATGAAGACCCCGGGCTGGTCGTCGGCCATGTCGGTGAACCTGGTCGCCGACACTGCCGCCAGCAGCGATGGCTGCGCACTGCCTTCGACTCCGATGACCTGGGGGTTCCACGTCGTGCCGGCGACCTGAACGGCCCAGTCGCGGGGGACACTGACCTGGATCGCGCCGCTGTCGTCCTCGAGTTCCACTGCCGACGGCGAGCGAGCGAGCACGACCGCCACGGATGCTCCAGCGACCGTGACAGCCGCTGCCGCCGCAACGAGAGCGCGACGCGTTCGGCGATGGCTCTTGGTTCGTTGGGGGCGAGTATCGGTATTTTCGCTGTCGAGGCGGATGGCCCGGAGTTCGGTGAGCAGCGCGCCGATGTCGGGATAGCGCCGATCAGGGTCGGTTTGCAATGCTCGACCGATGACTTGGCGGAGTTCCCCGGGCACGTCATCCGGGAAGCCGGGATCGGCGCCGGTGCCGACATGGCGACCGGTGATCGAGCGGTAGAGCACCGCGCCGGCTCCGTAAACGTCGGTGTGCTTGCCCAGCGGGCCGCCGTGAGGGCCCTGTTCGGGTGCCATGTAGCCGGGAGTGCCGCAGGCGAACGTGATCATCGACGCGTCGGCTAGGCGTTTCGCCAGCCCCAAGTCGCCGAGCAGGACTTTCTCGTCGCCGTTCCGGTCGCTGAACAGGACGTTGGAGGGCTTCAGATCCCGATGGAGAACGCCGCGCTCGTGCAGTTCGTGAAGCCCTTCGCAGATGTCGATCGCGATGGTCACGCCCTCCTGCCAGCTGACCGGTCCGCTTGACAAGCGCTCCGCCAGGGTGCCGCGGTCGGCGAAGGTCATGACGAAGTACGGGCGTTCGCCCGGCAACTCGCCGATGTCGTAGACCCGGACCACCCGGTCAGAGTCGATCTTGCGGAGCAGACGAGCTTCGTCGAGGAAACGCAGGCGAACGTCGAAGTTCTCGTGCCACTTGTCGGAAAGGATCTTGATGGCTACTGGAGCGTCAAGTTCATCGTCGTGCGCGAGGTAGACATCTGCGAAACCGCCGCAGCCGAGGAAGTCGATGATCCGGTATCTGCCGACGCGGTCGGGAACGTCCATGCCGCTATCATGCCGCCCTGGGCTCGAAAGGGGAGACGTGCCATGCAGGACGACGAACTCAATGCGCTGGGAACGGCCGCATCCCAAGGTGATCAAAAAGCGTTGCAAGAGGTGCTTCGACGGGCGCGGCCAGCTGTTATGGCTGCGTGCTCCAGAATTGTGTGGTGTCAGCAGGACGCCGAAGAGGCTTGTCAAGATGCGCTCATGGCGGTCGCGTCCAAGATTGCCACCTTCGACGGTCGCGCACAGTTCACCGTGTGGTTGCGAGCTGTAGCCAATAACAGTGCGCTCATGACCTACCGCCGGCTTCGTGCGCATGCACAACGGGTGCAGTACCCTGCTTCGCTTCCCGACCGAGCGGATCCGCGTAGGACGAGTGTCATCGCCGGAACACGGATAGCTCTCCTCGACGCGATCGAGCAGCTGCAGGTCGAGGACCCAGATGCTGCGCAGCCCTTTCTGCTTCGCGAAATCGGCGGTCTGACGTATCAGGAGATCGTCGACTATCTCGGCATCTCACTGGTCAATGTCAAAGCCCGTATCCACCGGGCGCGGAAGAGGATTCGTGCGCAGCTCGGCGATCTGCGAGCCGGGTGACCCCGGACAGGTCAAGGCGGCCCCGGCGCGCTGGTCATCGAGTGCACGTACGACCTCTCGTCGATGCCGGCGCTTCATCTGAAGGCGCCCTTCATCTTTTTCCCGGAAAGCGCGCTACACCATCGACGTCCGGTTACCGGTTCGCCGAGAGCCAGGTGCCCCGGTGCTCCGAACCGAGCCGGCGGGCCGCCGCCACAGCTGCCCTGCTGACCGGTTCGGCGAGCCAGCCCGCGATGGTGTCCGCGAGCAAGCCGGTGAACTGCCGGCCCAGTTCGGTCAGCTCGTCGCCGGCGCGGAGCTCGGCCACCGCTTCGGCCACGGCTTTGCGCCAGCGTGCGAATTCCGTTTCGGCGAACAGCCGATCGGCCGGGGGCGCCGCCGCTCGCCGCTGGTTTCGCCAGAAGGCCGCGACTCCGGCGAATGCGTAACAGCCGTGCAGGAGACCGCTTGCCGGCCTCGGGTCGGCTCGCCAGGGGGCGTAGTAGCGGCGGCTCGCGCCTCGGGAAACCAACGGGAACAGATCCGTCAGCCCGATGAGCTTCGTGTGCTGGAGCTCGTGGGCCAGGCTCGCGGCCGCCGTCACCGGGTCGGCAGGCGGAGAGAGGAAGACGCACCCGAACGCCGCGTCCGCGGTGCCGCTCACCGGGCTGGTCGTCCCGCCGGGCAGGGGCGTCACCACCTTGATCGCCCGCGGCAGTTCGGCCGCGGTGGCCGGGTGGTGGCGGCTGAGCACGCGCCAGGCCGCGTCGAGCGCCGTTCGCCAGGTGTCCGGGACCGCGGCGGCGTCCGGGCGCAACGAAGGAGGCTCGTCCTCGCCGGCCCAGTCGTCGAGGATGAAGGTGGCCGGACGCTCCCGCGCTCCGACCGTGACGCGGGGGAGCGGACGCCAGCGGTCCGCCCCGGTGCGCCAGTCGGCGGGGATCGTGGCGGAGCCGACCCGCGTGCCGCCCGCGATCGGGGTGACCGTGATCTTCCCCGGCTCGGCCAGCAGCACCGTTCCCATGCCCGGAATCTTCACGTCACAACGGAACACCTCGACCGTCACGGGTTCCCGGGCGTCGACCGCCGCCGCCAAGGTGATGCGGTGCAGGCCCGGCGCGGCGGGTTCTCCTCGTGCGGCCACGCGCAACGCCCATGCCCCCACCGAGGGGTGGCGCAGCACCCGCGTGACGGACCCGGGACTGGTCCGTTCCAAGCGGACCAGCAGCGCGAAGACGGCGGCCGCCGAAGCCTGTGTGGCGGCCAGGTGCTTGATCAGCTGGAGGGTGCGGCTGAGCCGGGCGTCGGCGAGCAGGCTCACCACGGACGGGCCGCCGCCGCCTTGGGCGAGTGCGGCGAACTGTTCGCGTCGCAGCGCGAACGGGGCGGCTTTCACGTGGTGCCGCGCAACGCGGCGAGATCGGCGGCGAGCCGGGCCCGGATGTGCGCGATCAGCCGGTAGAGGTCCGCGCAGTAGACCGAAGGGTTGTCGAACCCGGTGCCCGAGCGGTAGCGGTGCGCCGGGAGCCCGCCACCGCACACCCGCACCAGATCACACGCCCGGCAGCTCGCGTTGAGCGGTGGCGGCAGCGCACCGGCGAGCGCCGCGTCGAACGGAGCCCCGTCCACGTGCAGGCCGGTCGCCGCCGCCCCTTCGGCCACCGAAGCGAGAATGTCCGACCGGCTGATCGAACCATCCGTTTCCACGACCAGAAACGGCGCGGTGTCGTTGCCGATGCCCTCGATACCGGACCGGCCGCCGAGCAGCACGTGGATGATCTCCTCGAACAACCGCACCCCCGTTTCCCGCCGAGGCGCGCCGTACCAGCGTTCGAAGACGCGGATCAGCCAATCGCCGTACCGGCCCGTGCCCGGTGGCGGTGCATCCCAGGTGCGGTGCGGGAGCAGGAAATCGACTCGAGGCGGCGAGAATTCCAGCAATGCTTCGTAGGTGGCGACCGGATCGTTGCGCAGATCGATGGTGCACAGCAACCCGCGGTAGATTTCCCGGAACGCTTCAGAACCGAGCCGCCGCAGCGCGGCCGTCGTGTCCGCGTGGCTGCCTCGCCCGCTGGGCCCCCGGCGGTGCCGGTCGTGGGCGACCCGATCTCCGTCGAGGCTCACGCTGACGCCGATGCTCAGCTCGCTCAGCACTTCGAGGGTGGGCCCGGTGAGCAGCGTCCCGTTGGTCTGCATCGACAGCCGTACCTGCGCGGGCACCCGGTCTCGCAGGGCGCCGGCGATCTGCCGCACGAGGGAAAGGCCGCCGAGCAGCGGCTCGCCGCCGTGGAGCAGGACCGCCAGTGAGGGCAGCCGGTGCGCGGCCACGTGTTCGGCTATCCTGCCGACGATCCGGTCGGCCAGTGCCGGTGACAGGGCCCGCGGGCGGAGCCGCCAGCCGTGGTCGGCCTTGGTGTAGAGGTAGCAGTAGTCGCAGGCCAGGTTGCACCGGCTGTGCAGCTTGAGGATGAACTGGCGAAATGCCAACGGGGCGGCTCGGGCGGTCTTCTCCATAGTTCCTCTATTCCTCCCGATCAATGAAACACGCTCGTCCGGGTGATCGCGAGACCGGTGTCATCGATTGATCTTCCTGGCCGCAGGCCGATCGGCCGAACGGTTCATCCTTCTCTGGAGTGACGGACGGCCGGTATGATGAAATGACCAACGGCGGCATGAGGGGCGGCAGTGTCGATGGCCGACGAGAACCTGCTCGAATCCGATCTTCTTGACGTCACGGATCTCGACCTCGAGTCGTTGCAAGCGTTGCCTGATTGTGTACTGCGGTCATCACTGGATCGCGCGCTCGGCGATTCCCGGGGCAGATACGATGCGCCGTACGAGTCAGGTCTCTGAGGCGCCGTAATACCCGGTCCTCTTTTTTCGACTGGAGTGTGATGAGCAGCCCATCGAGCACCCACGGCCCGGGAGCGGGGCGGCAGCCGAACGTGACGGCCTTCCTCTCCGCGAAGGAGGGGGCGGGGTGCACCAGCACCCTGGCGAACCTGGCGTGGGCGTTGTCCGCCGCCGGACGGCGCGTGCTGGTCGTCGATTGGAGCCCGGCGGGGACGGGGCAGCGTGAATTCCTGGGACCGTTCGCCTCCGCGCAGATCGAGCTCCCCGGCCCGCTCGCCCGGCAGCTCCGGCTCGCCGCCGGCCTGCCGGCGAATCCGGCCGAAGCCGGTCCGCTGACCGCCGTGCACTGCACTCACCTCGACCAGGCCGGGTACGTCGACGTCGTGACGCTGAACGCGATGGACTTCGCCACCACCGCCGCGCCGAGCCTGCGGGAACAGCTCCTCGCCGCCGGCTACGACGACGTCCTCGTGGACTGTCCCGCCGGGCCGGGTGACCCGATGCTCGCCTTCCTGGGCGCCTGGTGCCGGTGCGTCGTGGTGTGTTTCGTGACGCGCGCCAAGGAAGTCGCCGAAGCTCGCGCGCTGGTGGACCGCGTGCGCCTGACGCTGCGGCCGGGACTCGCCGTGCTGCCGCTGGCCACCCGCTTCGGTGACCGGTTCCCCGAACGGGCCAAGCAGGCACGCAGCCTCGTCGCCGTGGAGTTCGGCTCGGTGGTCGAGGAGCAGGCGGATGTGCTCCACCTGGCCGAGGTACCGGAAATTCCCGAGCGCAGCCACGACACGGTGGATCCGGTGCTCAACCTGGTCGTCGAAGAACCGGGCGCGGGTGGCCGGCTGGAGGCCGGGTACGGCAACCTGATGGCCGCGTTGACCGGTGGTGCGCAGGCGTCCGTTCCCGAAGTGCCCGAACTCGTGCGCCGCCGCTACCGCAAGGCGTTCGGGCTGGCCGTACCGGACGGCGGCGCCGAAGACCGCGTGGTCGTCGTCTACGCCACGCCCGACCGCGCGTGGGCCGACTGGGTCGACGCCCACCTCCGGCGCGCCGGCGCGAGCACCCGGTTCTTCCGCGACGCGGAGCCGTGGTTGGCCGGGAGCGGCCGGCTCGGTGTCGTCCTGGTGGGCACCGCGGCGTTCGACGAAGCCGGGCTGGCCCCCGAGGTGGTGGCGCAGGTCGGGCGCGCCCGGCGAACCGGGATGCGGGTCGACGTGGTGATCCTGGCGCCCGGCGGATCCGGCCGGACCAGCGACATGTTCTCCGACGCGGTGACGATTTCCGGGGATTTCGCGCAGGACGGGCAGTGGCTCGTCACGCGGATGCTGCGGCACTTCGGTTTCGTCGAGCGGCCGGGGAGCAGGACGGCCGAAGGCGGTCACCTCCCCGGGCGGGCGCGGGAGCTGCAGTCCCTGCCGCCGCGGCGCCCGGTGTTCGTCGGGCGCGACGACGAGGTCGAAGGATTGCGGGACCGGTTGCCCGTGGCGAGGGCGGGCCGGGAGGAGCTGACCGGCCGGCCCGGGATCGGCAAGACCGAGCTCGCGCTCGAGTTCGCCCACCGGTTCGCCGGCGACTACGACGTCGTGTGGTGGATCCCCGCCGCGGACCGCCAGTCGGTGCTGCTCGCGCTCGCCGACCTCGCGGACCGCCTGGCCGGGCCCGCCTCGGGCACCTACGGCAACACCGTCGCCCTGGACCGGCTGCGCGATCCGGCCTTCCAGCGGTTCCTCCTGATCTACGACAACGTCGAGGACCGGACGGTGCTCGAGGGAACCGTGCCGGAAAGCCCGCAGGGACACGTCATCGTGACCGGGGTGGCCGCGCCGGCGTCGGCGATCGAGCTCGCGGAACTCTCGAGCCGCGACAGCGTGCGGTTGCTGAATTCCCGCGTCAACGGACTCACCTTCGCCGACGCCCAGGAAGTCGCCGAAGCGGTGCGGCACCTGCCGCTCGCGCTCGATCTCGCGGGGGCGTGGCTGAACGAGCTGAGTGACGCCGACCGGCGGGCGGGCTCGAGCGTCCTGGCCGCCGCGGCCTGGGCGGCACGCCGGTTCCTGGACCGGCTGGGCAGTCCCGCCGACCGGGCCGGCGAGGATTCGGATGCGACGGTCGCCCGGGTCGTCGGCCTCATCCTGGCGACGCTGGACGAATCCCCGCTGGGGCGCTGCACGGCGCTGCTCGCCCGGCTCTGCTGCTGCTACTCCCCGCACGGCATCGGATTGGGCCTGATCCGATCGACCGCGATGATCGACCGGCTGGCCGAGCTCGCCGGCCCCGACGCGAACCTGCTCCGGCAGGACGCCGTGGAGATCGACCGGATGCTCTGGCTGGGCTCACGCCTGGGGCTGTTCCGGGTCAGCTGGGCGAAACCCAGTTCGCTGCAGGTCCACCGGGTGGTGCAGCAGGGCATCCGGCGCTGCCTCGGCGCGGAGGAGGAAGCCCGGTACCGGGCGGAAGCGTTGCGGGTACTGGTGCGTTACGCGCCGAGCGAGGTGGAGGTCGACGAGCGCTTTGCCGCGGAGCGCTTCCTGGAGCTGCACAAGCACATTTTTCCCTCGGGCGCGGTGCTGAGCGAGGACGAAGCCGTCCGGCGCTGGCTGGTCGCCCAGGTCCGGTTCTACTACCGCAGCGGTGGTCCGCAGGTGCAGCGAGAGGCCCTGCCGCACGCCGAGCGGGTGCTCCGCCAGTGGACCGCACGGTTCGGCGAGGACGATCCGCTGCGGATGCGGATGGCGCTCCAGGTCGCCAACCTCCACCGGGCACTGGGCGATTCCGCCACGGCTCTCGAGCTGGACGACGCGGTGCTCGGAAACCTGCGCCGGCAACGGGGGCTCACGCACCCGCAGACCCTCTTCGCCGCGCGCGCCCGGGGCGGTGACCTGCGCAGCCTCGGCGATTTCGCGGAAGGCCTCGTCGAAGACCTCAGCACCTGGGACGGCTTGCGGGAGGCGCTCGGCGACGACCACCCCGAGACGCAGATGGCGGCGAGCAACGCGGCCGGATCGCTGTTCCTCAACGGAGACCTGAGGCGGGCCCACGCGGTGGCCACCGACCTGTTCGAACGCCGGAAGCGCTTGTACGGCAACAGCCTCGAGGTGTGGGCCGCGCTCGTGCGGGTCGGTGCCTACCGGCGGGAACTGGGCAGGCACCGGGACGCGGTCCACGCCCTCCGGGAAGCGCGGGGGCGATTGTCGGACCTCGAACCGAAGCTGAACGTCGTCGAGCTCATCGCCCTGCGGCAGCTCGCCATCGCGGAGCGCACCGGGCCGGGAGCCGGCACCCCGGGGCACGCCGAAGACGCTTGCAGCCAGATGGAGGAGGCCTACACGGGGTACCGGACGCTGCTCGGTGACGACCACCCCGCCACCATAGGCTGCGCGCTGAGCCACTCGGCCACGCTGCGGGCGACGGGCACCGATCTCACCGGTGCCGTGGAACTCGCCGAGGTCGCCCTGCACGGTCTACTGACCAAGGCGCGCTACGCCGAGCAGCACCCGTTCACCGCGCTCGCCCGGCTGACCCTGGGGGCGGCACTGCTCGCCGCGGGAGAGCTCGACCGCGGGCGCGGCGAGGTGACCGCGGCGCTCGAAGTCCTGGTGTCCCGGCTCCAGGCGGCGCACCCGTGGTCGCTGGCGGCCGCGGTCGTCCGGGCGTGGGCCCTCGCCGCCTGCGGACAGGGAGAAGAGGCTGCCCGGCGCATCACCGAGGTGCGCCTGGCCTGCCTCGAGCACCTGGGAGAAGACCATCCGCTCACCGCGGTCGCCGCGCACGACGAGGAGCTGGCCGCGGCCGGGCAAGTGCGCTGCTGGCGCGTGCACGACGTCGACATCCCGCACATCTGAATCCCGGCCCGAGGAGAATCGGTGGCTGTCCACGAGAACCACGCCGACCACGTCGGCTCCGAGTTCGACGGCGAACGAGCGGCGGTGACGGCGGCCGCGGAGGCGGAGCCGGCGTTGAGCTTCCTCGCCTACTACCGGCGGGGCGTGTACGACTTCGGCGTCGACCGCATCGGGGACCAGGAGGAGCGCGCTCGCCGAGACCGGGTCCGGCTGCTGGGGCGGCAGTTCTGCCACCTGGTCAGCCGCCTCGACCGCACCCTCGCGGAAGCGCGCACGGGCGGGTTGATCCGGGTCGTCCTGCACGGCGGGAGCGGTGCCGCGTTCTGCGACGCCGTGGTGCCCGACGCGCACCTGTTCGGCCTCGTCCTGACGCCCGGAGCGGACGAGGAGGAGCGGACGACGCTCACCGAGCGGGCCGCGATCCGCTCGGCGGACCAGAGCGTGGCCGCGCTGGCCACCCGGCTGCGGGCGATCGCGCACCTGCCCTCGGCGAACCCGGGCGGCTGGGAGACGGCCGGGCGTACCGGCCGGCTCGTCGCCGACGGCGAAGGGGACGAGACGGTGACCGAGATCCGGCACCGCGGCGCGGACAAGCTGCCGGAGGGAGAGCTCGCCTTCGCCCGGGACTCGCTGCGGCGGTACGTCCGCCCGCGAGACCTGCAGTTCCTCGCGTTCTGCGCGAACAGCGAACCGGTGCTGACCTTCGACCGGCTGGCCGATCCCGTGCTTTCGCCGTACTTCCAGCAGATCACCGTTTCCGCGCGCCGGGCGTTCTACCACCGGCTCAGCCGGGAACTCGGCGATGTGGCGGCGCGGATCAACCGGACCGCCGCGGACGTCGTCGGTGGCCTGCTGCACCGGCTCGTGCTCGACGTGGAGCAGGGCGCGGTCTACTACTACCGGCTCGGTTCCTGCCGGTACCTCATGGGCGTCACGCTGGACCAGGACGAGGTCAGCACCGCCGACGACCGGATGGCCGAACTGGCCCGCAGTTTCGATCCGGTCGCGGCGGGGCCGCGCGGCTGATGAAACGTTCCGGTGGATCCCCCGGCGGGTGGACCTCCCTCGCGGTGCCGGCCCGCGTGCTGGCTCTGCTGCCCGCGCTGGCGCTGGGCGTCGTGGTGGCCGCGGGCTCCGGTCTGGACGTCGCGCACTCGCGCGGCTATCCCGTGGCGGTCACGGTGCTGCTGGCGATCGGGCTCTACGCGAGCACGCACGGCATCGACGTGGCGGAATTCCGGAACCGCTGGAAAACGGTGCTCGTCGCCGTCACGATCGGGGTGTTCGTCAAAGCGGCGTTGATCTCCGCGGTGATGTTCGCGTTCTACCGCGAACCGTACGTCCTCCTGCTGGCCATCGCCATGGCGCAGATCGACCCGCTTTCCGTGGCCGCGATGCGGGCGAAGTCGCGGATGTCGGAGCAGGGCAAGGCCTTGCTGGCGGCGTGGGCGGCGTTCGACGACCCGGTCACGGTGCTGCTCACCGCCTACCTCACGGCCGCGATCGTGCCGAGCGCCGGTGCGGGTCCGGCGGTCCTGCCGTCCGGCCTCGCCGCGGCCGGGGTGAACTTCCTGGCGAACGCCGCTCTCGTCGTGGCGGTGTGGCTCGTCCGGGTGGCCGTCCGGAGCCGGAACCCGGCTTCCGCAGCCGGCCGGCGGGTCCGCGCGGGGCTGGAAGTGGTCCTCCTCCTGGCGTGCGGGACGGCCGCGGTGCATTGGTCGCTGTTGCTGGGGCTCGCCGTCACCGGGCTCTTCCTGCGCCCCGATTTCGGCGCCGTGCTCGACAGAGCCGTCACGGCGTGCCTGGTGCTGGCGGCCTTCGCGGTCGGGCTCGTCCTCGCCGGCGGGGTCCGGATCGTCCCGGGAATCGTGCTCGGCACGGCGGCTTATGGTGCGCAGGTCGTCGTCGCGTTGCTGCTCACCGCACCTCGGGCGTGGCGCGCCGACCGCGCGAAGCTGGCGCTGGGCCAGCAGAACGGGCTGACGGCGCTGGTGCTGGCCCTCGTCCTGGAGCCCGTCGTCCCGGTCGCGGTGGCCACCGTGGGACCGGCGATCCTGGTCGTGAACCTGTGGCACGCGGCCGCGAACGGGGTGTGGGACCGGCGGCACCGGTTCCCCCGGATTTGTGCTACGCGTGCGGAGCGCTCGAACGAAGTACCGCACGCCGAACACGCGGGCTGAGGTTCTCGACCACGTCCTGCACGTAGTTCAGCGAGCTTTCGCGGCTACCGGCCGCCCGGCCGCGCACCGCCACGCTCGTGAGCGGGCCGAGCCGGAACGCGGGTACCTGGTTGCAGACCTCGTCGTAGGCCCGGCACAACCGGTCCAGCTGGGCCCGGGACTCCGCCGAAGCCCGGTCCGGGGAAGCGGGGGGATCCGTCTCCACCCGGCCGTACCAGGTCTCGATCGCGCTGCGGAAACCGTCGATGATCCGGCGGAGGACGAGCGCGGTGCCCGCCGCGGGGAAGAACTCGCCGGCCCGGGTCAAGGCGCGGAAGTCGTCGATCGACTGCCGTCCGGTGGCGCCGAAGGCCCCGGTCAGGATGGGATCGAGCTGGAGCAGGGCCTCCAGCGTGCCGGTGGCGTCGGTGAAGATCTCGCCGACGTGGTCGGGCAGCCGGGGCGCGGCGTCCGGGCCGGTCTGGCCCAACGCGGTCAGGTCCTGCAGCACGGTGGCGAATCCCCGGGTGGACGCGGCGGCCGCGTCGTCCAGCTGCTCGCTCAGCTGCTCGAGCAGCCCGTGGAGATTGGCCTGCTGCCTGCTCAGCTGGGTGAACCGGATCTCCAGTGCCGACGAAGAATCGCCGGTGAGCGCCTCGAGGCGGTCGTTGACGATCTCCAGGAGCGTCGACAGCCGGTGCGGGAACGTCGGGTCGCCGGAACGCAGCAGCTCACCGGTCAACGCCGTCCGGACCCGGTCCGCGACGGCGTCGTTCAGCACCCCGTTGATCACGACCAGTGCTTCGACCGGGTCGTCCAGGTCGTCGAGGTCGGCGAGCTTGCGGTTCAGCGTCTTGACGTCGCCGTCGTCGAGGATCGAGCGCGTCACCAGGATCGCGCACCCGCCGGCCCGGCCGGGAAAGGTGACCCAGAAGTCGACCGGGTCGCTGCCCGGCGGCCCGAGCCGGTGCCGGAGGCGGAACTGCCACCCGTGGGCCTTGAGCACGCCGATCACGGTGGCCTCGACGTCGTCACCCGGCCGGGACCCGAACTGGTGGTGCGCGGCGTCACGGATCATCGTCTCGGAAACCGGAGCCGTCCGGACCCCGCTCATCCGGGCCGCGTCCGCCCACAGGGCGTAGGCGGCCCGCAACAGCCGGATCACGTCGCGGGCCTTGCCTCCCGACAGGTCACGCACAGAGCGCGGCGACTGCGCCGTGAACGGTGCGAGCCTGCCGTTCTGCGCCAGCTCGATGAACTGCCGGACCTCGTCCGCCTCCAGCGGGTGGAGTTCGACGGTGTGCGGGATCCGCTCGCGCACCCGCGCGTGGAGCACGCGGAGGAAATCCGGCAGTCCCACGAGCACGAGGCAGGCGCCCGCCCTGGAAAAGATCTCCAGCAGGTTCTGGAACGCGGCTTGGACGTTCTGGTCCTCCCGGCGCCGGGCGGTGAAGATCTTGTCCATCTCGTCGAGCACCAGCACGAACCGGCCGTGGTGACTGCCGAACAGGAGCGCGAACACGCCCATCGCGGCCAGCGCCGTGGCCTCGGTGTCGATCGCGGCGACGATCCCGCGTTCCCGGAGCACCTCGGCCGGCGCCGCGCCGCTGAACCAGTCCCACACCGCGTCTTCGAACCCGCTGCGCAGCAGCAGGGTCAGCGCGGTGCCGAAGGCTTCGTCCCTGGTGACCTTGGCCAGGTCTTCGTGCACCCGGCGGAGCAGGGAACTCTCCATCAGGCCCAGCCGCTCCACCACCTGCTGGGGGTTCAGCTCGCGGTTCTGCAGCCATTCCAGGACCGTCCCGCTGAGCCCGGTGTCCTGCAGCGAGGACGTGACGACGTCGATGTAGAAATCGCTCACCCTGGTCCGGACGAAGTCCCGGTCGAGCCGCTGGGCGAACCTCCGGTACAGGTCGACGAAGGTGCTGGCGGTGGCCTCGAGGTACATCGCCTGGTGGTGGTCGCCGAGCAGGACCCCGGCTTCCTGGACCAGCCGCAGGGCGAGGTGGGATTTGCCGGTGCCGTAGTCGCCGATGACGGCGAGGGCGGTGCCCTTGCCGTCGCGGCTGCTCACCGAGCCGGTGCTCAGGCAGGCGGACAGGTGGGCGAGGGCCTTGCGCACGGCGTCCGTCGCGATCGTGGGGTACTCGCTGTCCGAGGTGTAGAACTCGGTGACCTGGGCCACGGCCATCGGCGAGTACGGATTGTCGAGTGACGGCACTTCGTCCACGCCTTCGGTCACCGCGTTCACCCCCGGCCGTCCGGCGAGTCTCGCCGGGCTTCTCTCTTCTGGAATTCGCTGATGTGCTCCTGGGTCACCAGCATCGTGCGGCCGTACTCTAGTGGGTCGGCTTTCAGGAACTCGTAGGTTCCGTGCAGCAAGATCTGCATTTGCGACACGGAACGTGACCCTCCCTCGAGCGACTGCAGGGTTTTCTCACTCATTCGAGGGTACTCTCCAGTCTGTGCGCGACGCGTGAGCCGATCGTTGGCAAAGCGCGTGAAATCGCCGTTCTTCAGCTTGCCGACGTGCACGTGGATCAGGCGGCCGTAGTCTTTCAGGCGATTGTTGATCACTTTCAGGTGGTTGTCTTCGAAGTGGGCCGATTCCATCACGAAGAGTGTCCGCTCGGGTACCCAGCCGCCGTAGCGGACCACCTCCTCGGGTACCTCCGTCGACGGCAGCAGGATGACCAGGACGAGTCCCTTGATCAGGCCGGGGCCGAGGTGGGGGTAGACCCGGGCCGGGGAGGTGCGGCTCTCGACGAGCCGGTTCAGTTCGGCGCGGTTGAGGAAATTCTTCCGCTCGAGCTGACCCACCACGTAATCGCAAACGGCGGTCAAGCGGTTGGTCACCGGCAGGACCTCGCCGAGCAGAGCCGAGCGTGCGTCCACGATTTCGACGGTGAGCCCCCGGTCCTTCGCTGATTCCTTCAGCCAGGCCAGGCAGCGGTTCGCGACGGCGGTCTTCCCGCAGCCGGTGTCGCCGGTCACCAGCAGGAGCTTGCCTTCTTCCTCGTCCGGCGCACCGAGGGTCTTCGCCTGCCGCGTGAATTCCTCGTACGCCTCTTCGGTGTGATCGATATCGACGTACCAGTTCCAGTGCTCCGGGTGCCGCCACGGGCAGAGCGGCTGGGTCGGGCCGTTCAGCTTGTCCACCGCGAACGGGTTCAACGCGGCCGAGTCGGTCATCGTGCACTCCGGAGGGTCCAGCGGGCCCGAAGCGGTCTTTCCAGGGCGATGGTCACGCGGAGCACGTCGTCCCGTTGCGCGTCGAGGTCCTTGAGCAGGGTGCGCCGCCGGGTTCGGGTGACGTCCGACTGTTCGTCCCAGTCTTCGGTCAAGGGAGCACCGAAGTCACCGGTCGTCAGCTGTGCCCGCAGCGCCGGGACGACGGACCAGGAGCGGTGCCCGGCGCGCACTTCGGCGAGCCGCGCGAGGAGCTTCCGCCGCGACTCGCCGAGTGGGCCGTCCGGGTGTTCGGAGGAGGTGTCGCGCAGGTACTGACCCGCGGCGTCGTGGAACTCTGCGTGGGCCGAGCGCAGGGCTTCCGCCTGAACCCGCCCCCGGGCGACGCGGTCGCGCCACGAGGTCGCGAAGAAAGCGAGCGCGGCGCCGACGATCGCGGTCAAGACGGGAAGAAGCGTGGTGAACGAGCCGGCCGCCACTTGGTGCGTGGAGGAGTAGAGGGCCTCGCAGGAAGCCTCGAAGGCAGCGGGCTGCGCGACCCGCCACTCCCGCGGGGCGAGCGTGCGCGTCCCGTCGAGGACGAACATCCCGGTCGGGTCGGCGTGCGCCCGCCCGAGCGACACACCGGCATCGACCACCGCGGCACGCTGCGCCGGCGAAAGGCAGAAGACGGTGGCGGCGTCATCTTCGGCGTGGGCGAGCGCGGGCACGCAGAGGCCGAGAAAAAAGATCAACAGGCAGAGCAACCCGGCTCGTCTTCCGGCGCTCGAAAGATTCACCTGCACCCCCCATTGAACGGCCGTCGACCACTTTACGGGCGGAGAGTCGCGAAATGGCGGCACGGTGTTACTTCCACTGAAGCGGAGTAACCGAACCCGCGCGCCGGTGAGCGCCGGCCGACCGGGCGCGCGGCGGGAGCTTGCTGCAGATCCGTCAGAGCTGATGGCGGGAGCTGAGTACCCAGTGGTACGCCGCCATGGCGACCGAAGTCGTCAAGTTGTAGCTCGATACCTCCGCACGCATGGGAATCGAGAGCAATACGTCGGAGTGGCGGCGGAGTTCGGGGGAAATGCCACTGCGTTCGGATCCGAAGGCCAGCAAGGCATCCTGCGGAATGACCGCTTCGCGGAGATCGATCCCCGCTGGGTCGAGAGAATAGATCGGCCCCTCGGCCTCGTGGATGCCGGCCAGCCGGCGAACGGGTAATGCATAGTGCAGGCCGGCACTTCCGCGGATCACCGTCGGGTGCCAGGGATCGACCGTGCCGGTCGAGTACACCGAGGACAATCCGAGCCCGGCGGCGACGCGGATCACCGCCCCGATGTTGCCGAGATTCCGGGGGTTTTCCAAAAGAACCGCCGGGCTGGCCCGGTCCGCGGACCGAGCCGATTCCGGCCAGGCAGGCCTGCGGGCAAGAGCGGCCACTTCGGTTTGGTGAACGCGCCCGAGAAGCTGCGCGATTTCGGCCGCGCTCACGGTTTGCGCGTGTGCGGTGATGGCGTCCTCGACGTCCGGCGCGAGCTCTTGGGCCAGCTTCCTGAGCGCGGCTGTATCGGTGGTCACGACGGCATCGACGGCGCCACCGAACCGGAGGGCGTGTTTGATGGCGTGGAAGCCCTCCAAGACGACGACGTCCGGCCGGCTGCGCAGGCGTTCCCACTGCGCCGAGATGGCATCATGCACGTCGCCGAACCTACCTTCGGGCCGGCTGCAGCCGCTTCCCACATCCCTTGATCTACCGATGTCTCGCTCCGGCGTTCGCGGGACCGTTCCGGTATGAAGGTGAACGAGATCGAACCGGCCCGGCCGCTGCTGGACGAGCTCCCGGATGCCCACGACCAGTGGAACTTCTCCGTCCGCCACGAGACGCCGACACAGCGGCTGGACCGCAACTACGCCGAAATACTCCAAGAAGTGCGGGTCGCGCAGACCGGCGTGCAGCTGCTGCTCGCCTTCCTGCTCACCGTCGCCTTCACACCGCGCTTCGCGACGCTCACCGAGTTCGAACGGCGGGTCTACGTGGCCGCACTCGTGCTCGGGGCCGCCGCCACCGCGCTGCTGATCGCGCCCGCCGCCTTCCACCGGCTCGTCTACCAGCGGCGGCTCAAGCGCCAGCTCGTGGAGGCCTCCAGCCGGTTCGCCTTGTGCGGGCTCACCTTGCTGATGCTGTCCATCGGCTCGGCCCTGCTGCTCATCCTCAGCGTCACCCTCGGGCCCGCGCCCGCCGCGTGGTTCACCGCCGGGGCGCTGGGCTGGTTCTCGCTGTGGTGGTTCGTCGTGCCGATGTGGAGCCGGGTCCGCAACTCCGGGACCCGCTAGCCCGACGCCGAATTGCGGGTTGCTTCCCGGGCGATGTCGATGCGGGAATGCACGCCGAGCTTGGCCAGGATGTGCGAGACGTGCGTGGCGACCGTACGCGGGGACAGGAACAGCCGCGTGGCGATCTGCGGGTTCGACAACCCTTCCAGCACCAGGCCGGCGATCTTCGTCTCCGTCGGCGTGAGGCTGTCCCAGCCGTGCGTGGCCTGGCGGTGCTTCACCGTCGGGCCACGCCGGATGCCGAACGCCCGGAAGCGGGCGCGCAGCCGGGCCACGTCCCAGTGCGCGCCCAGGGTGCCGTACAGGTCCAGCGTGCGGGTGAACGCCGCCCGGGCCGAGCCGCGGTCGCCGGCCTCGGCGAACGCGATCGCCGCGGCTTCCAGGGCCTTGGCGCGGGGGAGGGGACGGCCCGCGTCGCGGTAACCGTCGGCCGCGCGCAGCAACTCCGCCGCGTCCCGGTCGGCCATTCCCCGGCAGTAGCGGCCCAGCGCTTGGCGGTGCGGGACGTCCGCCCCGGCCGTGATCACGCCGACCCGCGCCACGATTTCGGCCGCGGTGGCGGTGTCGCCGGTTTCCACGGCCAGCCGGACGGCGTCCCCGAGCAGGCCTTCGCCTTCGTCTTCGGCCGTCAGCGCGGCGGTCAACGCGGCGAGGGCCCGGTCCGGTTCGCCCGCCTGCTCCGACGCGAGGCTGCGCGCCAGCGTCAGTGATTCGACCACCCGGCCGCCGATGCGTTCCGCGCACGGCGCCGCCACGTCCAGGTGCCGGTGCGCTTCGGCCGTTTCGCCGCGGTGGAAGTGGATGATCGCGGCCACGCCGTGGTCGCAGCAGGCCACGCTCGGATCCTTGAGGTCGTCCGGGACGACGTCCACCTCCGCCACGGCGTCGTCCCACCGCCCGCTGCCCAGCAGCAGCTGCCCGAGCGCGCTCTGCGCCTGGGTCAGCCGCACCACGCTGCCGGCGCGGTCCGCCCGCTCGCGGGCCCGCTCCGCGGCGGCGAGGGCGTCGGGGTAGCGGTCGAGCGCGCCGAAGGTGACGGCTTGGTTGATCCGCAGCAGCAGGCCGAGGTCGGTGAGCGCAGGGTCGCCCGAAGCGGTGGCCATCGCGCGCTCGAACAGCGGCAGCGCTTCGGTCCACTCGCCGCGCATCATCGCCACCAGGCTCAGCACGTGCAGGGCCCACCCGGTCGCCCAGTGGTCGTCGCTCGCTTCGGCCAGCGCGGCGGTGGCGACCCGGGCGGCGGTGTCGACTTCGCCGAGGTCGCGGTGCGTGCGGGCGGTGAGCACGAGCAGCCGCGCCCGGTGCCGGGCGGGCAGGTCCGGTGCGGCCGCGGCCTGGTTCAGCGCGGCGAGGGATTCGGTGGACCGGCCGGTCATCGCCCGGCACTGCGTCACCGTCGTGTGCAGGTCGACGCGCAGCTCCGGGTCGAGCGCCCGCGGCAGTGCGCGGACGGCGACGCGTTCGGCTTCGGCGAAGTCGCCCACCCGGTAGAGCGCCTCGGCCAGCCGGCAGCTCAACGCTCCGGTGGTGGTGTCGCCGCTCCGGACCGCGCGGCGCAGGAGCTTGACCGCGACCTCGGGCGCCTGGCCGATCAGCGGGGCGGCGGCTCCGAGCAGCCAGTCCACGACCCAGCGGGGCACCGGTTCGCCGGCGTCCGCGGCCGACACCGTGGGCAGCAGCTGGCGGGCGACCCGCTCGACCGGGGCACCGGCGTCGGCCAGTGCCCGCGCGGCGGCCCGGTGCCAGACGACCCGGATGCCGGCGGGCAGTTCGTCGTAGAGGGCCTGGCGGATCAGGGGGTGCCGGAACGCCAGGTCGTCGCCGGCCGCCACCAGCACGCCGGCCGCCCGCGCTTCGTCCAGCGCGGCCAGGAGAACGGTCAGCTCCGCCTCGGCCACGATCGTCAGGTCCGCCACCGAAAAGCCGACGCCGAGCAGCGCGGCCGTCCGCAGCACGGTCCGCGTGGGCTCCGGCAGGAAACCGAGCCGGTCGGCGATTGCTTCCGGCAGCGAATCCGGGGTGGGCCCGCCCGTCAGCTCGGCGATCCCGGCCTCGTCGACGGCCAGGCAGGAACTCCGGGTCAGCGCCCCGAGCAGTTCGGTGAGGTACAACGGGTTGCCGGCGGCGCCGTCGGCCAGCCGCGCCAGCTCGTCGCCCGGCTTGCCGCCGGCCAGCTCCGCCACCAGCTCGAGCGCCGCCGGTTCGGTGAGCCTGCCGACCCGCAGCCGCTCGGCGGGCCCGACGATCCGCCGCAGCGCGCGGACGTCGTCGCGGCGCGGAACCGGCCGCAGCACACCGACCAGGAGCAGTGGCAGCTGCCGGACCGATCGGGCGAGCCTGCCCCACACCGCCACGGTCGCGCGGTCGGCCCACTGCAGCTCGTCGACCACCAGCACGACCGGACCGGTGTGGCACAGCTCGTCCACCAGGGCCAGCAGCTGTTCGGCGGCCGCCGCGGCGAGGTCCGCGCCCTTGCCACGGCCGGTGTCGCCCTGCAGGAGCCCGGCGATGGCCCCGCGCCGGGGATCCGATGCGGAACCGGTGATCCGCAGGGCGTCCAGCAGGGGAAGCAGCGGGAGCGCCTGCCCCAGTTCGTCGCCGGCGCCGCGGAAGACCTGGCACCCGGCCCGGGTGGCGATCGCGCAGGCGGCCTGGACGAGGGTGGACTTGCCGATGCCCGGCTCGCCGTCCACCAGGACCGCGCGCCCGCGGCCGTCGGCCACGTCGTGCACCCAGCCCGCGAGCCGGGACAGCTCACCGTCCCGGCCGATCAGGAGGTCAGCACCGTCCGTGAGCGGTTGCACACGCACGATAATAGAAGAAAAACAGCTGCTGAACAAGAGGTGTACGCGACATGGCTGACCCGTCGTTCGGCAATCTGCTGTTCCGTTTTTGGAAATGCGTGGTTCCGCAATTGTTCGGAAGGCACCTTTGGCCGCCTGACGTTGGCGGCCCATTAACCGTCCGTTGTCCGCTGGTTGTGCCGGCTCTGGGAACGTCCGCTGGGCCCGAAACTCAGTTTCGCCCCGATTGACCACCGGAGGAATGATGCGGGTTCGCCGCGCGGTCGTGACGGTCGCGTTGACCCTGTTCGCGGCTGCTGTCCTGGGTACTTCCGCTGCTTCCGCCGTCACCGCGGAGGGCGCGGCGCCGACGGCGGTGCTCGCCGGCCACCCCAGTGAAATGGGGTACAACGGCGTGTCGCCCGACGAAATGGGCTACAACGGCGTGTCGCCCAACGAAATGGGCTACAACTAAGGGTTTCGCAGACCCTGCGGCCGCAACCGGGTGACAATTCCGGTTGCGGCCGTTCCCGTTCTTGCCCCGAGATCAGGTGGAGAACCAGCGGCGCACGGCCCGTTCGAACGAGCCGGGGTCCGGGACGCGGTCGCCGGCCCACGCGACGATGCCGTCCGGCCGGACCAGCACCGCGCCGAAGCCCAGGTGGTCGCGCGCCGGGCCGGCCACGTACCGGATCCGGTCGCGGTACCGCAGCACCACCTCCCGTAGGGGCCCGTCCACGCCGAAGTCGAGCGCGACGCCGAGGCCGTCCTGCAGCAGGTCGCCGACGCGGGTTCCGTTGGCCAGCGCGAAGTCCGGGGCGTTGTGGCCGGCCAGGCCAGGTTCGCCCAGGTCGTAGTGCAGCGAAGTACCGCTGGTGCGCTCGAAGACGTACGTCGTGCCGTCGCGGGTGGCCAGCAGATCGCGGACCACGGACCGGATCGCGCGGGAATGGGGGTCCGGGCGCATGGTCGCCACCTGGGCCCGTGACCAGTCGAGCACCCACGCGCCGACCGGGTGGCGTTCGGCCGTGTACGTGTCGAGCAGGCCCGCAGGGGCGCGCTCGGCCACCGTGGCCGCGAGCTTCCAGCCCAGGTTCATCGCGTCGCCGAGGCCGAGGTTCAGGCCCTGGCCACCCAACGGCGAGTGGATGTGCGCCGCGTCTCCGGCCAGCAGGATGCGGTCGCGGCGGTACGTGGTCGCCTGCTTCGCGCGGTCGGTGAACGTGGAGGCGAAGTGGACTTCACCGATCATCACGTCGGTGCCGGACACGCGGCGCAGCACCGACTGGAGGTGCTCGCGGGCCGGCGGCCGGGAACGGTCGTACGCGCCGCCGTCGAAGTCCATGACGCCCAGGTGGCCCGGCTCGGACATCGTCAGGTACATGCCCTGCGGGGTCACGGTGAAGCCCGGAGCGAGGAGACCGGGCTCGGCCAGCGTGACCAGCGCGAGGTAGCCGGTCAGCTGCGGCTCGGTGCCGGCGAACTCGAAGCCCGCCAGCCGCCGGACCGTGCTGCGGCCGCCGTCGCAGCCGACCAGCCAGCGGGCCGGGTATTCCTGCTCGCCGGCCCAGGCGACCGCCACCGGGGCGTCCTGGGTGATCGCCGTGACCGGGACGCCGCGGCGGATCTCGACACCGAGCTTGTCCGCCCGCTCGGCCAGGACCGTCTCCACCGCCTCGAGACTGGTCATGATGCCGTCCAGCGCCGGGCTGGGCAGCCGGTACGGCAGGCGGGCGAGGTCGACGTCGGCCGGGTCGACGGGCGTTCCGGCGAAGTGGCCGGCCGACCGCGGCGGGGCCGGCTCGTCCGTGACCGGCCGTTCGTCCACACCGGACGCCGCCAGCAGCGGCGCCAGCATCCCGCGTCGGTAGAACGCCTCGACCGAGCCGCCCGACAGGCCCCGCATGCCGAGCGGGAAGCTCCGCCACGGGGTCCGCGGCTCCGGCTCCCGTTCGAGCACCAACACCGAACAGCCCGCGAGGCCGAGCTCGCAGGCCAGGAACAGACCGACCGGGCCGGCTCCCACGATCACCACGTCGTGCATGACAAACCGCTTTCTCGAGGTCTTGGACGTGCCCCGAGACTGACGGCCGTCACGCACACGGCGCGCACATCGCGCTCACAGCGCGAGCCGGGCCGGGTCGGCGGCGGCGACGGCGGTCGTCGCCGCCAGCTCCCAGCCCTCCGCGTACGCCGCGGCGAACTCGTCCTCGCCCAGCGCGGCCCGGCCCCGGTGGGTGAGCTCGCGGACCTGCGGATCGGTGCGGTCGTGCGCACCGCGCAGCCGGGCGGCGACGCCGAGCAGCTCGGCCGAGTCCCGCGGCCGCCCGCGTGCTTCGGCGAGGGCGGCCGTGTGCACCGTCACCAGCGACAGGATCGGCAGGTCCCGGGCCGCCAGCGCGGCCGCGTACGCCGCTTGCCCGGCCTTGTTCGCGCCGTCCTGGTCGCCCCGGGCCAGGCAGAGCGCGGACCGCGCGCCGGCGATCAGCGCCCGGGCGTGGTCGGAGGGGAACCCCGTGTCGTCGAGCAGCCGGCGTTCGGCGTCGTCGAGCAGGGCCCCGGCCCCGGCCAGGTCGCCCAGGCGCACGCGCAGGCCGGCCTCCCAGCCGTCGATCAGGACCGGCGTTTCCGCCGATGACGCGCGCAGCAGCCGCTCCCGCGCCGAGCCGATCACCGCCAGCGCCCGGTCGGTCTCGTCGCGCCGGATGTGCAGGTCGATCCAGCGCAGGTCGGTGTAGAGCCGGTCACCGAGGCTGAGCGCGCCGAACTCGCCCGCCAGCGCCTGGGCCTCGCGCAGGTCGGCGAGCGCGCCGTCGAGGTCGTCGTAGCGCCGCAGCTGGGCGCGCATCGGCAGCGTCGCGGCCTGGCCCCACCGGTCGCCGGCCCGCCGGAAGCCGGCCAGCGCCGCCGCCACGTGGACGCCGACGCGGTCGAGCTCGCCCGCGTTTTCGGCGATTTCGGCCTGGAACATCCGGGCCAGCGCGGCCAGCCACCCGTCGTCACCGACGGCCAGCTGCCGGAAGATCGCGAGTGCGGTCTCGTCGCCCAGCAGGAAGAGCAGCATCGGGCCGAACACGCGGTAGTGGCCAGGCAGCCGCGGATGCGCCAGCAGCCGTCCGGCCAGCTCGCGCATCTGCGCCCGGTCTTCCGCGGCTTCCCTGGCGCTGATCCCGGACAGGATGTCCGCGCGGCTGAGCAGGTGGGCGGCCCGGGCGCAGTCCCGCTCGGCCGTCGGCTCGCCGCCGGGCACCGCCAAGGCTTCGCCCAGCCAGTAGGAGGCGTCGGAGTCGCGGCCGAGCATCTGCCAGTACCAGGTCAACGCGAGGGCCAGCGCGACCGCGGCGGCGGAGTCGCGGGTGGCGCACAGGTGACGCAGGGCGGCGAGCGTGTTGTCGTACTCGGCGCCGATGACTTCGATGGCCGCCAGCTGGCCGGGCCCGCGCAGCTCGGCGTCGTGGCGGGCGATCAGCCCGGTGAAGTGGGCGGCGGCCAGGTCGCGTACCGGGCCGAGGTCGTCGGCGAGACGTTCGATGCCGTACTCGCGGATGGTTTCGAGCATGCGGTAGCGGCCGGTGCCGGGCGCGAGCTGCAGCAGCGACCGGTCGACGAGGGCGGCGAGCAGGTCGGGGAGCTCGACGGCGGGCACGGTGGTGCCCGCGCAGACGGCGGCGGCCGAGGCGGGCGTGACGCCGCCGGGCAGGACGGAAATCCGCTCCGCGACCGTGCGTTCGCGCTCGTCGAGCAGCTCCCAGCTCCACGCGATGACCGCACGCAGGGTGCGGTGCCGCGGCGGCGCGGTGCGGCTGCCGGTGGTGAGCAGCCGGAACCGGTCGGCGAGCCCGTCGGCCAGGTCGGGCAGCGACAGCGTCCGCAACCGGGCGGCGGACAGCTCGAGGGCCAGCGGCAGGCCGTCCAGGCCGCGCACCACGCGGACGATGTCGGGCCGCGTGGTTTCGTCGACGTCGAAGCCGGGGCGCACGGCGGCGGCCCGCTCGGTGAACAAGCGCACCGAGGCCACCGCGCGGACCTCGTCGTCGTCCGGGCCGGGCAGCGCGAGCGGGCCGAGCGGCACCAGCGCTTCGCCGTCCACGGCCAGGGGTTCGCGGCTGGTGGCGAGCACCCGCAGGCCGGCGCAGCGGGGCAGCAGCGTCGCGACCAAGTGGGCCACGGCGTCGATCAAGTGCTCGCAGTTGTCGATCAGCAGCAGGCTTTCCCGGCCGCCGAGCTCGGCGGCGAGCACGGCCAGCTCGTCGGTCCCGGCGCGCTTGCGGGCGTCGAACAGGGCGCTGCCGCGCAGGCCGATCCCGGCGAGCACGGCCGCCGCGACCTTCGCCGGTTCGGTGACGGAGGCGAGGTCGATGAGCCGGACGTCGTGGCCGTACCGGCGGGCCGCCTCCAGCGCGAGCCGGGTCTTGCCGGCGCCGCCGGGGCCGAGGACGGTGACCAGCCGTGCGGTCGTGAGCAGGGCGGAGAGGCGCGCGAGGTCGTCGTCGCGGCCGATGAAGCTGGTCAGCGGCGCGGGCAGGGGAGCGGGCCGGGCCCGGTCCGGGGCCGGGGCCGGGGCCGGGAGGGGCTGCAGGAGGCGCAGGTGGCGGTCCCGCAGCGCGGTGCCCGGGTCGGCGCCGAGGGCATCGGCCAGGGTCCGGCGGACCCCCTCGTAGACGGTCAGCGCTTCGGCCTGACGCCCTTGCGCGGCGAGCGCGTCCATCAGCAGGGCCGCCGCCCGCTCGTGCGCCGGGTGCTCGGCCAGCAGCCCGGTCAGCCGGGCGGCGGCCGGCTCGGCGCGGCCCAGCGCCAGCTCGGCGTCGGCGAGGTCGGCGACGGCCTCGATCGACAGCCGGGTCAGCCGGGTCGCCACCGCCGGGGCGACGGCGGTGATGAGCACGGGCTCGCCCCACAAGTCCACCGCCTCGGCCAGGGCGGCGCTCGCGGCTTCGGCGTCCCCGGCCCGCAGCCGCTCCCGGCCGGCCGCGGTGAGCTGTTCGAAGCGCAGGGCGTCCACGTCGGCGACCGCCAGCCGGTAGCCGCCCGCGACCTGCACGAGCACGCCGTCGGCCGGGGCGAGGGCGCGGCGCAGCCGGGAGACGAGGGTCTGCAGGGCGGAGGCGGTGCCGGACGGCGGTTCGCCGCCCCACACCGCGTCGACCAGCACGCCCGGCTCGACCGCGCGGCCCCCGGCGAGCGCCAGCCGGACGAGCAGGGCCTGCAACCGCGCGCCCGGGACGGGCAGGATCGTGTCACCCCGGGACACCTGGAACGTGCCCAGCAGCGTGATGCGAAGCCCGTCCATGCCCCGATCTTCGCGCGCCCGGCCTCGTGACCTCAACGAGGGCGGCCGTGTGAGCGCGGTGTGCGTCCCGTGTGCGCGGCCCGCCGCAGTCTTCGGAGGTCAGCACGACCAAGGGAGGCACCAGATGTCCGACACGAACACCGGCTGGGTCCGCAGCTGGGGTGCGGCACCCCAGTCCGCTTACGACGGGCTGGGCTCGCTCGACGGCCACCCGCCGCTCGCCGACGTGACGCTCCGCCAGGTGGTGCGCCTCAGTGGCGGCGGACGCCGGGTGCGCGTCCGTTTCACCAACGAGTTCGGGACCGCGCCCCTCACCATCGGCGCGGCGCAAGTGGGCCTCGCGGTGCCCGGCGGCGGCGTGCGGGACGGGCGCGCGCTGACGTTCTCCGGCGCCGCGGCCGTCACCATTCCCACGGGTGCACCGATGCTGAGCGATCCGGTGGAGCTGCCCGCGGCGGCGTTGACCGAGCTGTCAGTCAGCCTCTACCTGCCCGAGCGCGTCGAGACCTGCACGTGCCACGACCCCGTCCTGGACACCGGCTGGACGATCCCGGGTGACGCCGTCGCCGCCCCGGCACTGCCGGCGAACGCCACGGTGCTGCCGGTGCGGGCACTGATCTCCGCGGTCGACGTGGTTCCCGGCGGTCCGGCCTCGGCCATCGTGGTGGTCGGCGACTCGCGCACCGACGGCGCCGGGTCCACCCCGGACACCCACCACAGCTGGCCGGAACTGCTGGCCGCGCGAGGCGCGGGTTTCGTCGTCAACCAGGGCATCAGCGGCAACCGGCTGCTCAACGACGGCGCCGGGACCGCGGTCTTGGCCCGCTTCGACCGGGACGTGCTGGCGACCCCGGGCCTCGGCTTCGTCGTGCTGTCCGTGGGCGGCAACGACCTCGCCATCTCCTTCGCCCCGCGCGACGACGGTCCGCTGGCCGGCTTCCTGAAGATGTTCCCCGGCGCACCGGTGACGACGGAGGACGTCATCGCCGGCCACCGGCAGCTGGTGGCGCGGGCGCGTGAACGCGGGGTGCGGGTCTACGCCACCACGATGGCGCCCCTCGAAGGTGCCGATGCCTTCACCCCGGAGTGCGAGACCGCACGCCAGGTGGTGAACGAGTGGATCCGCACGGGCGGCGAGTTCGACGCGGTCCTGGACTTCGACGCCGTCTGGCGCGACCCGGAGCACCCCAGCCGGATCCGGGAAGACTTCCACTCCGGCGACCACCTGCACGGCAGCGACGCGGGCTACTGGGCGCTGGCCGACTCGGTCGATTTGTCCCTGTTCGGCTGAGCTCGAACCGGCGGCCATCTCCGGAAAACCGCTACGCCGACCGGGTGACCGCGGTCACCATGGCGGGATGGCGTTCACCGAACCACCCGATCCCGGTCAGGCGCGCACGCTGGCCGAGCTCATCGCGCAGCTGCGGCTGCTCAAGGCGTGGGCGGGCGGCCCGTCGTACGCGCAGATCGCCGAGCGGGTCAACCGGCTCTGGACGGCCGCGGGGCGCCCGCCCGGCGAGCGGACCGCCCGCACGACCGTCGCCGACTGCTTCAAGACCGGCCGGGCGCGGCCCAACACCGATCTGCTGCTGGCCGTCGTCGAGGTGCTCCACCCGGACCCGGGTTACGTCGCCGACTGGCAGCACGTGCTGCGGGCGGTCCGCGGCCACGCGGAGGCGGCGACCTTCGTCCAGGCACAGCTCGGCCTGCCGGCGGTGGTCGCGCACTTCACCGGGCGCCGGGCGGAACTCGCGCGGCTGGGTGCGGTGTTCGCCGAGGGCGGCCGGGTGGCGGTGATCGCGGGCATGGCCGGGGTCGGCAAGACCGCGCTGGCCGTCCACGCCGGCCACGAGCTCCTGCGCACGGGCCGGTGTGACAACGCCCTTTTCGTGAACCTGCGCGGGTTCCACCCCGACCCCGGCCGGCCGCCGGTCGATCCGGCCGCGGTGCTCGACTCCTTCCTGCGGTTGCTCGGCGTGCCCGGGCACGCCGTCCCCGCCGACCTGGCCGGCAAGACGCGGCTCTACCAGGAGCGGTCGGCCGGACGGCGCCTGCTGGTCGTCCTCGACAACGCGGGCAGCGAGGAGCAGATCCGCCCGCTGCTGCCCGGCGAGCGGGGCGGCCCGGTGCTCGTCACCAGCCGCCTGGCGTTCGCCGGGCCGGCCGGGGCCGCGCACCTGCCCTTGGACGTGCTGAGCCCGGACGACGCGCTCGCGTACCTGCGGCGCACCGTCGGCGCGGAGCGGGTCGACCAGGCACCCGGCGTGGCCCGGCGGATCACCGCCGAACTCGGCAGGCTGCCGCTCGCGCTGAGCCTCGCCGCGTTGTGGATGGCCGCGCCGGCCCACCGGTCGTGGCTGCTGGCCGATCACCTGGAGCGGCTCGAGCAGCGGCGCGCGCACCTGCGGCTCGACAACGCCGTGGACGCGTCGATCAGCCTGTCCTACGACCAGCTCGCCGAGCCGGAACGGCGGGCACTGCGGCTGCTCGCCTTGCACCCGGGCGCGGACCTGGACGCCTACGGCATCGCCGCGCTCGCCGGGACCGGCCTGGCGGAGGCGACCCGGATCGCGGACCGGCTCGTCACCGCGCACCTGGTGCGGCGCGGCGAGGCGGGCCGGTTCGAGCTGCACGACCTCATCCGCGCGTTCGGGATGGCGCGGGCCCAGGACGAGGACGCCGCCGCCGGCCGGAAGGCCGCGCTGACGCGGTTGCTCGGCTACTACACCTTCGCCACCGCCACCGCGATGGACCAGTACGCGCCGCGAATGCGGGCCTACCGCCCGGCCGTCCCCGACCCCGGACTGCCGATCCCGCCGCTGACCGACCGCGAACCGGCGACCGCCTGGCTGGACGCCGAACGCGCCAACCTGGTCGGCGCCGGTGTCCACGGGGTGCCGTCCGGCCACGCGGGTCTGCTGTCGCGGCTGCTGTTCCGGTACCTGCAGACCGGCGGCTACATCGGCGAGGCGCTGGTCCTGCACGCGAGCGCGGCGGAGTCGGCGGACCCGGTCGCCCGCGGGCACGCGCTGGTGAGCCTCGCGGCCACCCACAGCCAGGTCGGCCGCTACGAGGTGGCGACGCGGCACGTCGAGGAGGCACTGGACTGCTTCCGCGGTGCCGGAGACCGGTCCGGCGAGTGCCGGGCGCTCGGCACGCTGGGCGCGATCGCGTCCTGGAACGCCGACTTCGTGCGGTCGGCGGGGTTCCTGCGGGAGGCGTTGACGCTGTCCCGCGAGCTCCGCGACCGGGCCGGCGAACGGACCGCGCTGACCAACCTCGGCTTCGTCTACGGGCGGCTGGGCTGGTACGCCGAGGCGCTGGAGATCCACCGGAAAGCGCTCGCCATCGACCAGCAGACCGGCGACCTGTGCGACACCGGGCGCACCCTGCTCAACATCGGCGACACGTATCTGCGTTCGGGCCGGCACGCCCAGGCCTGCGGCTACTTCCGCCGCGCCACCGCGATCGCCGAGCAGGCGGGCGACCGCGACCTGCACCTGGAAGCGCTGCTGTGCCTCGCGGACGCGTCGCTGGACCTGGGCCGGACGGAACACGCGCGGACCACGCACGAGTGTGCGCTGGCGATCGCGGTGGACCTGGGGAGCCTGCACGCGGCGGCCCGGGCGCACGCGGGCCTGGCCCGGACGCTGACCGCCCTCGGTGATGCGGAGCGCGCCCGGCACCACTGGCTCGCCGCCCGGGAGCACCACCGGGAGCTGCGGTTGCCGGAGTCGGCGGAGATCGCCGCGGGAGTGGAGTGCTCGGTGGCGGCCGGCGGGTGACGGGGGCCGCGGAATGGGTGGCAGGCGCGAGCGGGACCTGCCGGAATCGACGGACATCCCCGCAGGTGCGGGCTATTCCGTGGCCGCCAGGCCGAGTCGGCGTCCGGGTTTGTCCGGGATTGCTGCCCGCGGACGCACCGGCCGCGATGCTCGCAGCCGGTGCGGGATCGCGGTAGCGCGTCCCACACCTCGGACACACCCACCGTCGAAGGGAAAAACCATGGGGCGCCTGATCGACCGCGTGCTGAACCGGGTGGTGCCCACTGCGAAGGCCTCCGCCTGCAGTGGCCTGTACTTCTGCAACGCCCAGGGCCACCCCGGCTACTGGTACCGGTTCTGCTGCCCGCAGACCGGCTGCGAGTGGTCGAAGGTCCGCAGCAGCTGCTGATCCCGGTCCGAGCGTGCCGGGCGGTGTCCGCCGCCTTCCCCGCGGACACCGCCCGGCGTGGATGGAGTGACATGGAGTACCTGCGGGCCGCCGGTGCGGCGCTGATCGTCGTGGTGTTCGCCGCTTCGGCGTTCTCGAAGCTGCGGGACCTCCGCGGGTTCGCACGCTCGGTGCCCGCGCTGGTGCCGATGCCGGCGAAGTGGGTCACGCCGGTGGCGGTGGCCGTCGTGGTCACGGAACCGGCCTCCGCGGTCCTCGTGCTGGTCACCCCGACGGCCGGCTTCGTCCTCGCCTCGGCGTTGCTGCTGGCCTTCACCGCCGCCATCGCCGCTGCACTGCGCCGCGGACGGCGTGCCCCGTGCCGCTGCTTCGGCGCGACCGAAACCCCGATCGGCCCGCGCCACCTGGTCCGCAACACCCTGCTGATCTGCTTCGCCGTCCTCGGCGCGCTCGCGCCGGAGCACCAGCCGCCCGTCGCCGGGGCCGCCGTCGCGTTCGCGGTCGGCGTGGTGGTGGCCGTGCTCGTCGTCGCCATGGACGACATCGCCGTCGTGTTCGCAAGGAGTTCCTGATGCCTTACGTCGTCGCCACCCTGGTGCTGCTGGGCCTGCTGTGCCTGCTGAACCTGCTCCTGACCGTCGGGATCCTGCGCCGGATGCGGGCCCAGCCCGCCGGGAGGTCCGAGCCGCCCTTCGTGCTGCGCCCCGGTTCGGCGGTCGGCGAGTTCGCCGTCACCACGACCGACGGTGAGCCGCTCACCCTCTCCTCGTTGACCGGCACGGTGGCGTTCTTCTCCGCCGACTGCGCCGCCTGCCACGACACCCTGCCGGATTTCCTCGCCTACGCCCGTGCACAGGGCCGCGACCACGTCTTCGCCGTCTTCGGCGGCGACGAGCCGGACACCGTGCGCGCGCTCGCCGAAGTCGCCCACGTGGTGACGGCGGAACTCGACGGCGGCCCGGTCGCCGCTGCGTTCCGCAACACGTGGACGCCCGCGTTGTACGTGGTGGCGGACGGGCGGGTGACCGCGACCGCCGGCCGGGTGCACGAACTGCCCGTGCCCGCCGGACGGTGACCGTGGGCGAACCGGACCGCCGGATCGGCGCGGAGCAGGTCCGGGCGGCGGGCGCGGCCGCCGCCCGGCTGCTCTGGCGGTCCGGTCCGGCTCGGCTGCTGGGTCTCGTGGCCATGACCGCGGCCGCGGCCACCGCCCCGATCGCCACCGCCTGGCTGACCAAACTCGTCCTCGACCGGCTCGTCGAGCGCACCGGCGCGGTCGGCGGCCTCGCCGTGGCGCTGGTGGTGACCGGGCTCGCCGTCGCCGCGCTGCCCGTGGTCGTCCACTACGTCCGCGCGCAGATCGGCCGCGCGGCGAGCACGGTCGCCACCGACCGGCTGTTCGCCGCGCTGGGCCGCCAAGTCGGGTTGCGCACCTTCGAAAACCCGGCCTACCAGGACCGCTTGCGGCTGGCCCAGGAAAGCTGTGGCCGGATGCCGGAAATCGTCGACGGCGTCGGCGGCACGCTGAGCGGGACGCTTTCGCTGGCCGGGTTCCTGGGCTCGCTGCTCCTGCTGAGCCCGGCGATGACCGGGGTCGTGCTGGCGGCCGCGATCCCCGCCCTGCTCGCCGAGCTGCTGCTGGCCCGGCGCCGGGCCGCGGTGGAATGGCGCATCGAGCGGTTCACCCGGCGCGAGTTCTTCTACAGCCAGCTGCTCACCGGCATCCCCGCCGCGACCGAAATCCGGCTGTTCGGCATCGGGGCGTTCCTGCGCGCCCGGCTGATGGACGAGCGCCGCAGCGCCAACGAAGCCCAGCGCCGCATGGACGAACGGGAGCTGTGGACCATGGGCGGGCTGACGGCGCTGAGCGCGGCCGTCGCCGGCGCGGGGCTTTGGTGGGCGATCACCTCGGCGCGCGACGGGTCGCTCAGCGCCGGCGACGTCTCGATGTTCGTGGCCGCCGTCGCCGGGGTGCAGGCCGCGCTGGGCACGCTGGCGTCGTCGATCGCCAACGGGCAGGCCCGGCTGCTCTCGTTCGCGCACTACGTCGCCGTGGTCCGCGCGGAACCCGATCTGCCGAGCGGGTCCCGCGACGCGGTTCCCCCGCTGCGGCAGGGGATCGAGCTGCGTGACGTCTGGTTCCGGTACAGCGACGAGCACCCGTGGGTGCTGCGCGGGGTCGACCTCACCATCCCGCACGGTGCGGCGGTCGCCCTCGTCGGCCTCAACGGCGCGGGCAAGAGCACGCTCGTGAAGCTGTTGTGCCGCATGTACGACCCGACGCGCGGGCAGATCCTCTGGGACGGCGTCGACCTGCGCGACGTGCCGCACGCGTTGCTGCGCGACCGGATCAGCGCCGTTTTCCAGGACCACATGAACTACGACATGACCGCGGCCGAGAACATCGGGCTCGGCGAGCTGTCCGCGCTGGACGACCGGGCCCGGCTGGTCGCCGCCGCGACGCGGGCGGGTGCGCACGAGCGGATCGCCGCCCTGCCCGGCGGTTACGACACGCCGCTCACCCGGATCTTCGAGATCGGAACCGAGGACACCTCGACCGGCGTGGTGCTTTCCGGCGGGCAGTGGCAACGCCTGGCGCTGGCCCGCTCGCTCGTCCGGGAGGGCCGGGACCTGATGATCCTCGACGAGCCGAGCTCCGGTCTCGACCCGGAGGCCGAGCACGAGGTGCACGCCCGCATCCGCGAGCACCGGCGAGGCCGCACGAGCCTGCTCATCTCGCACCGGCTGAGCGCGGTGCGCGACGCCGACCGCATCGCCGTGCTCGAAGACGGCCGGGTCGGCGAACTGGGCACGCACGAGAGCCTGCTCGCCGCCGGCGGTGGCTACGCGCGCTTGTTCCGCCTGCAGGCCGACGGCTACCAGGCGGTGTCGTGAAAGGACCGGTTTTCCTCGGGTTGCTGGCCGCCGGCGGGGTTTTCGCCGCCCGCCGCGGGCTGATCATGACCACAGTGGACGGTTCGAGCATGGCCCCGGCGTTGCTGTCCGGCGACCGCGTTCTGGTGCGCCGGACCCGCCGCCCGCGCCGCGGCCAGGTGGCCCTGCTGCGCTTCCCGGAGTTGCCGAGCGGCGCGCCGACGGCGGACCAGCTGCTGCTCAAGCGCGTGGTGGCGGTGGCGGGCGACCGCATCCCGCCCGGCTGGGCCGACCCGGACGTCCACGGCCTCGGCGGCGAGGTGGTGCCCGGCGGCTGCGCCGTCGTGCTGGGCGACAACCGGCCGAGCAGCTGGGATTCCCGGCACTACGGGTTCGTGCCGCGGGAGCGGATCGTCGGCGTGGTGGTGCGCCAGGTCTCCCGCGGGTGACCCGGCCCGGAGGTCCGGGTGCCTCCGGGCCGCGGTGAGCTCAGCGGCGGCCGCTGATCGTGCTCGCGCCCGCGTAGCGTGCTTCGGCACCGAGCTCTTCTTCGATGCGGATGAGCTGGTTGTACTTGGCGGTCCGGTCGGCGCGGGACAGCGAGCCGGTCTTGATCTGGCCGCAGTTGGTGGCGACCGCGAGGTCGGCGATCGTGGTGTCCTCGGTTTCGCCGGAGCGGTGGGACATGACCACGGAGTAGCCCGCCTTGTGGGCTGTTTCGACGGTGGTCAGGGTCTCGGTCAGGGTGCCGATCTGGTTGACCTTGACCAGGATCGAGTTCCCGATGCCACGTTCGATGCCGTCGGTCAGCAGGTTCACGTTGGTGCAGAAGACGTCGTCGCCGACGAGCTGGACGCGTTCGCCGATGGTGTCGGTGAGCTGCTTCCAGCCGGCGTAGTCGTCCTGGGCCAGACCGTCCTCAATGGACACGATCGGGTAGCGGGCGGTGAGCTCGGCGAGGTAGCCGACGTGCTCTTCGACGCTGCGCTTGCGGCCTTCGCCGGTGTAGTCGTAGACCTCGCCGGTGTAGAACTCCGACGCGGCCGGGTCGAGCAGCAGGGCGATGTCCTCGCCGGGGGTGTAGCCGGACCGCTCGATGGCCCGCAGCACGAACTCCAGCGCCTCGTCGGCCGAGCTGAGGTTGGGCGCGAAGCCGCCTTCGTCGCCGACGTTGGTGCTGTGCCCGGCGTCGTGGAGGGACTTGCGCAGCGTGTGGAAGACCTCGGAGCCCATCCGCACCGCCTCGGCGAACGTCGTCGCGCCGACCGGGCCGATCATGAACTCCTGGAAGTCGATCGGGTTGTCCGCGTGCGCGCCGCCGTTGATGATGTTCATCATCGGCATCGGCAGCAGGTGCGCGAACACGCCGCCGGCGTACCGGTACAGCGGCAGCCCGTTGGCGGCCGCGGCCGCCTTGACCACGGCGAGCGAAACGCCCAGGGTGGCGTTCGCGCCGAGCCGGGCCTTGTTCGCGGTGCCGTCCAGCTCGATCAGCGCGCGGTCGACGGTCGCCTGCGCCTCGGCGTCCAGGCCCACGATCGCCTCGGCGATCTCGGTGTTGACCGCGTCGACGGCCTTGCGCACCCCTTTGCCGTGGAACCGGGTCTGGTCCCCGTCCCGCAGTTCGACCGCTTCCCGGGTGCCGGTGGAGGCACCCGAGGGCACCGCGGCCCGGCCGAAGGAACCGTCCGCCAGTTCGACGTCGACCTCGACGGTCGGGTTGCCCCGGCTGTCCAGCACTTCGCGGCCCTTGACGCGGGCGATGGCAGTCATCGCACTCCTCGTGAGTTCGTCGAGCGGGAGCGGCGCCACGGTGAGCCGCGAGACGTGGCGAGGCTAGCAGAAATTCACTGAATCGATCCCGAAGAATTTCGGCCGTCCCGGCCCTACCGGCGCGCGGGGAGCCGGACCGTGACGAGAAGGCCGCCGTCCGGGCGGGGTGCCAGCTCGAGCATCCCGTCGTGGGCCCGGACGATGCTGTGCACGATCGCCAGCCCCAGGCCGACGCCGTCGTGCTCGTCGGTGCGCGTGCGCCGGGTCCCGCGCTGGAAGGGCTCGGTCAGGGTCGGGACCAGCTCGGGCGGCAGCGGCCGGCCGGTGTTCTCGACCAGCAGCACGCTCGCGTAGCGCCGTTGTTCGGTGTGGACGGTGACCGTGCCGTCCGGGACGTTGTGCACGATCGCGTTTTGGACCAGGTTCGTCGCCATGCGCAGGAGCAGCGCGGCGGAGCCGGTCGCGTGCACCGGATCGCCGGTGACGTCAAGTGCGATCCGGCGCTGTTCCGCCAGCGGCAACAGCGTTTCGGCGGCCTCTTCGGCGACCAGGGACAGGTCGACGGGCTCGCGGGTGAAGTGCCGCCGGTCGCTGCGGCTGAGCAGCAGGAGGGCCTCGGTGAGGTCGATCGCCCGCGTGTTCACCGTGCGGAGGCGTTCGATGAGCTCGCCCCGTTCGTAGGCCGGGTCCCGGCCGGCGACGTCGAGGATGGCCTGGGAAACGGCCAGCGGGGTGCGCAGTTCGTGGGAGGCGTTCGCGGCGAAGCGCTGCTGCTCGCCGACCTGGGATTCGAGTCGTTCCAGCATCGTGTCGAAGACGTCGGCGAGCTCGCGGAACTCGTCGGCGGGGCCGGTCAGGCGGATGCGGTGGGACAGCGACCCGTGCGCGGCCAGCCGGGCGGCGTCGGCGATCCGGGTGAGCGGGGCGAGCATCCGGCCGGCGAGGAGCCAGCCGCCCACGACCCCGAACAAGAGCAGGAAGCCGAGCGCGGTGGCCGCGGAGGGGGCGAACATGCGCGTGAGGAGGTACCGGTTCGGAGCGATCCCCAGCAGGCCCTGGTCGTTGTCCGGCACGTAGCGCAGCAGGGACATCTGCACGACGGCGAGCAGGACCGCGCCGGCGAGCATCAGGAACGCGGCGTAGCTGATGGTGAGTTTCAGCCGCGCGCTGAGCCCGGGGCGCCTGTTCACGAACGGATCGTAGGCAGCGCGGGATATCGCCGGCATATTGTTTCTCCGTGATCAAGCCGAACCGCGTCCCGGACCTCGGTCCGGTGCCGCAGCGCCGCACCGTCGGCGCCGAGCTGGTGCGCCGGTTGATCGACGAGCAGTTCCCGCAGTGGGCCGATCTCCCGGTCCGGCCCGTGTCCCACGGCGGGTGGGACAACTGCACCTTCCACCTCGGCGGCGAACTGGTGGCGCGGCTGCCCACCGCGGCCGAATACGCCCTGGCGGTTGGCAAGGAGCAGCGGTGGCTCCCGGTGCTCGCTCCCCGGTTGCCGCTGCCCATCCCGGTCCCGCTGGCGCACGGGCGGCCCGGTGCGGATTACCCCTTTCCGTGGTCGGTCTACCCGTGGCTCGACGGCGAACCCGCTGCCCCCGGCCGGATTTCCGACCCCGTCCGCTTCGCCGTCGACCTGGCCGGATTCCTGGCCGCCCTGCAGGACATCGAGGCCACCGACGGGCCCCGGCCGGGAAAGCACAACTTGTTCCGGGGCGCCACCCTGCGGACTTACGAGCCGCAGGCCGAGCGCGCGCTCACCGCGCTGCACGGCCGGATCGACACGAGCCTGGCCCGCGAAATCTGGACGTCCGCGCTGGATGCGCGCTGGGACGGCCGGGACGTCTGGTTCCACGGTGACGTCGCCGCCGGGAACCTCCTGCTCGCCGCCGGGAACCTGACCGCCGTCATCGACTTCGGGACCTGCGGGGTCGGCGACCCGGCCTGCGACACGGCCGTCGCGTGGACGCTGCTGACCGCCGACGGCCGGAAGGCGTTCCGCGAACGCCTGTCCGTCGACGACGACACGTGGGCGCGCGGACGCGGCTGGGCGCTCTGGAAGACCCTCGTGTCCGCGGCCCGGACCGGCCAGGAGGCCAGGGAAGCGCAGCGCGTGCTCGGCGAGATCTTCGCCGAATACCGGACCGGCCGTTAATCCGTTGGCCCGCCGCCGATCCGTCGGCTACGGTCGGCCCGGCTTCGATCGATCCGTGAGGGGGCACCATGCGCCAGATCCGCAACACCGCCGAATCCCGAGTACGCGTTGCGGCAGCTGGAGCCCTCTTTGCCCGAACCTTCGTTGAACATCGGAATTCTCGCCCACGTCGACGCCGGTAAGACGAGCCTGACCGAGCGGCTGCTGTTCGACACCGGCGCGGTCGGTGCGCTCGGCCGCGTCGACGACGGCAGTACCCAGACCGACACCCTCGACATCGAACGGCGTCGCGGCATCACGATCAGCACCGGCGTGGTTTCCTTCCGGGCCGGCGACCGGACGGTCAACGTCATCGACACGCCCGGGCACGCCGATTTCGTCGCCGAGGTCGAACGTGCGCTCGGCGTGCTCGACGGCGTCGTCCTGGTCGTCTCCGGGCCCGCCGGCGTCCAGGCGAGCACCCGGATCCTCTGGCGCATCCTGCGCCGGCTGCGCGTGCCGACGCTGGTGTTCGTCAACAAGCTCGACCAGGCCGGGGCCGACCCGGCCGCGGTGCTCGAAAGCCTGCGGAAGAAACTCTCCCGCGCGCTGGTGCCGATGGTGACCGTCGACGCGGCCGGCAGCGCGGCGATCACCATTCGCGACCGGCCGCGAAGCGCCGACGACCTCTTCCGCCGTCAGGTGGCGGCCGGCGAGGCGTATCCGGTGTTCCTCGGCTCGGCCGTGACCGGCGCCGGCGTGCCCGAGCTCGTCGCCGGGATCGTGGACTTCCTGCCCACCGCGGTGCCGGGCGCCGAGCTCCGCGCGACCGTGTTCAAGGTCGAACGCGGCCGCGGCGGCGACCGGATCGCCTACGCCCGCGTGCACGGCGGGACGCTGCGGGTGCGCGACCGGGTGGAGCTCTTCCGGCGGACCGGAGACGGCACGGTCGAGCGAAGCCGGCGACGGATCACGGCGATGACACTCGCGGGCGCGAAAGTCACCCGTGCGGACGCGGGGGACCTGATCCGGCTGTCCGGGCTCGGTGACGTCCGGGTCGACGACCGGCTCGGTTCCCCGGACGGCGTGGCGGACGCCGGGCTGTTCCCACCGCCCGGGCTCGTTTCGGTCGTCAAGGCGCAGCCCGGCGAGGAAACCCGGCTGCACCGGGCGTTGCGGGAGCTGTGCGACCAGGACCCGCTGCTCGGCCTCCGGGCCGACCGCGGCACGTTGTCGGTCCGGACCTACGGCGAAGTGCAGATCGAGGTGCTCCTCGAGCGGCTTCGCGAGGATTTCGGGCTGGTGGCCGGGTTCGCGCCGCCGGCGCCGATCCACGTCGAAAAGCCCGTCGGCGTCGGCGAAGCGGTCCAGTTCCTGGACCGGCTCGGCCCCACCGATCCGGTCGCCACCGTCGGGCTGCGGGTGGCTCCGGGCCGGACCGGCAGCGGTGTCCGGTACGAGCTCGCCGTCGAACGCGGCTCGCTCCCGCGGGCCTTCCACACCGCCATCGAGCAGACGGTGTACCGCACGGCGGCGTGCGGCCCGCACGGCTGGGAGGTCACCGACTGCGTCGTCACCCTGACCCATTCGGGGTTCCAGCCGCCGCTCAGCACGGCCGGTGGGTTTCGCGAAGTCACCGCGCGGCTGCTCTCGCTGGCGTTCGCGCGGGCGCGGACCCGCGTGTACGAGCCGGTGGACCGGTTCGACCTCGAAGTGCCCGAGCACGCCGCCGGAGCGGCGGTGATCGCGCTGGCCAAGCTCGAGGCGGTGGTCGAGCCGCCGGTGGTCGAAGCCGGCGTCGCCCGGCTGAGCGGCTCGGTGCCGGCGGCCGCGACCGCGGCGTTCCGGCGCCGGCTGCCGGCCCTCGGCCAGGGTGAAGCCGTCTTCACGGCCGAGCCCGGCGGCTACCGTCCGTTGCGGCCGTAGCCGCCGGGGGCGCGGACTCCGGCCGGGCGAGAGGGCTACGTGCGATGGGCGAACGCGCCGGACGCTGTTCGCCTGAATCGGCCGCTTTATCGACGGCGGAGATTGACAACCCGGGGCCGGGAAGCGACGGTGAGGACGGCCTCTGGGAACGCTCCCAGAAGCTTCCGCCGCCAGTGTGCACAAGGGAGTGCCGATGTGGGGAAGAGCCGGAAAACGTCCTGCCTTGCTTGCGGTTGCGGGGCTCGCGGTCGCGGCCGGGGTGGTCGTGACGTCGACGACCGCGGTGTCGTCCGCGCGTGAGACGAGCGCCGCGTTCGCCTGCCGCGTCACGTACTCGGCCAACGACTGGGGAAGCGGTTTCAGCCTCACCGTCGGGATCGCCAACGTCGGCTCCGCGGCGGTCGACGGCTGGACGCTGACCTACTCCTACGCCGGGAACCAGACCCTCCAGCAGGGCTGGATGGGCACCTGGACGCAGTCCGGCAAGCGGGTCACCGTGACCAACGCGAGCTGGAACAGCGCCATCCCGGCCGGCGGTTCGGTCAACACCGGCGCGAACTTCTCCTACAGCGGCACCAACACCACGCCGACCGACTTCGCGGTCAACGGCGCCGCGTGCACCGGAACGCCGCCGACCACGGCCACGACGCCCAGCACGCTCCCGACGACGCCCCCCACGACCACGACCAGCACGCCACCGCCGGGCCCGGCGCCCGCGTTGCACGTTTCGGGCAACAAGCTGCTCACCGCCGCCGGGAAGACCTACCGGCTGCTCGGCGTCAACCGCTCCAGCGGCGAGTTCGCCTGCGTGCAGGGCAAGGGCATGTGGGACAGCGGCCCGGTCGACCAGGCGTCGGTCGACGCGATGAAGGCGTGGAACATCCACGCGGTGCGGATCCCGCTCAACGAGGACTGCTGGCTCGGCCTGTCCGGCTCGCCCAGCGGCGCCCCCTACCAGCAGGCCGTCAAGGACTACGCGAAACTGCTGGAGGCCAACGGGATCAACCCGATCCTGGACCTGCACTGGACGCACGGCCAGTACACCGGGAACTCCTCCGCCTGCACCGACGTGAACGCGACCTGCCAGAAGCCGATGCCCGACCGGCAGTACGCGCCGGCGTTCTGGACCCAGGTGGCGACCGCGTTCAAGGGCGACGACGCCGTGGTCTTCGACCTGTTCAACGAGCCCTACCCGGACGCCGCCGGCGGCTGGTCCGACGCGGCCGCCGAGTGGAAGTGCCTGCGCGACGGTGGCACCTGCACGGGGATCGGCTACCCCGTCGCCGGGATGCAGGAGCTGGTGGACGCGGTCCGCGCGACCGGCGCCAAGAACGTGATCATGACGGCCGGCCTCACCTGGACCAACGACCTCACGCAGTGGCTGACCTACCGGCCCGCCGACCCGGCGGGCAACCTGATGGCGTCCTGGCACTCCTACAACTTCAACGCCTGCGTCACGGTGTCCTGCTGGGACAGCCAGATCGGGCCGGTCGCGGCCCAGGTCCCGGTGCAGGCCGGGGAAATCGGCCAGAACAGCTGCGGGCACGACTACATCGACCAGGTGCTGGCCTGGCTGGACGCGCACAACCTCGGCTACACGGCCTGGACGTGGAACCCGTGGGGCTGCAGCGGCGGCAACGTGCTGATCGAGGACTACACCGGCACGCCCACCAAGACCTACGGCGAGGGCTTCCGGGCCCACCTCCTGAGCGTCAACCCGTAGCGGCGCCTACGCACCGGGCGGGGTGTTGCGGGCGGCGACGCTCGCGGCACCCCGTCGTCCGTGCGAGTCTTCAGGGCGGAACCACTCCGCTCGCCTCCACCCGGGAGACTCCATGGGCAAGCTCCTGCTCACCGCGCTGCTGGCGGCCTTCGCGCTGGCGCCGTCGCCGGCCGCCGGTGGGGGCGGTGGCCCGCGGGGCGGCGACCCCTTCGGCCCGGACCTGCGGGCGCGGATCGCGCGGGCGCAGGCCTACGCCGACAGCCGGCCCGGGGTGACCGGGATCGTGCTCCGGGACCGCTGGACCGGCGCCGTCCACCGCAGCCCGGCCGCCGGCACGCTGATCTGGGCCTGCTCGACGCCGAAGCTGGCCATGGCCGTCGACCTGCTGCTGCGGGAGGACTCCGGCGCGATCAAGCTGACCGCCGCAGACCGCGACTTGATGCACCGGATGCTCCATTCCAGTGACGACGCCGCCGCCCACGCGCTGTGGACCCGTTTCGGCGGCGAAGCCGAGTTCGCGCGGCGATTTCCGGCATACGGAATGATCGACATGCGGTTCAGCGATCACCACCCGCACCACTGGGGCTGGATCCGCACCACGGCGGACGACCTGGACCGGCTGATCGAATACGTCCTGGCCCTGCCCGCCCGGCTCCGCGACCACCTCGTCGGGGAACTGCGCACGGTGGACGCCAACCAGCAGTGGGGCGTCTGGGGCGCCGGACCGGCCGCCCGGCCCGGCAACAAGAACGGCTGGTCGGACGACAACGACGACGGTTCCTGGATCATGAACTCCGTCGGTTTCGCGGGGCCGGGCGAGCGGTACACCCTGGCCTTGATGAACGACACCCGGGTGATCTCCGACGGCGACGAGGTCGGCAAGGAGACCACCACGAAGATCGCCGAAATCCTGTTCGGCGGGTATTTCGGCGCCTGAATTCGCGCCCCATTCAGGGGATTCTCGAAGTGAATGGTGTTTATGGGGGCGCCGTGCGTAGCCCTCTGTGAGGTCTGTGTATGCTGCCATTCGCTTGACCGGGTGATCACTCACCCGAATCGGTGGCCGCCGTGGTCGGGGTTGGTGATCTCACGCGGCCCAAACGGCGTGGTTCGGGCTCGGATAGGAGATTTATGCAGGTCAGGTCAGCTTTCGTGCGTGGCGGGATCGCAGTGCTCGCCGCGACCGCCGCGGTCATGGTCAGCGCCCCCTCCGCCCTCGCGGACGACGGCGCCGCGCGCGGCCGGGTCGACGATGCCAAGAGCACGCAGGCCTACCAGGTCAACACCGACCAGGGAACCCCCTACGCCAAGCTGTTCAACTTCAACCTGTCGGACGGCAAGTCGCTCAAGCTCTACTGCGTGGAGTTCGGTACGAACGTCCGCGAGGACGTCGACATGCTCGAGACGCCCTGGAACAAGTACCCGGACGCCGGCTCGCCGTTCAACAAGAACAGCGCCAAGATCAACTGGGTGCTGCACCACGGCTACCCGGCTCTCGGGCTGGACGCGGTCGAAGCCGAACTCGCCAAGCAGGGCGTCAAGGTCCACGGCGGTCTCTCCGAGTTCGAGGCGATCACCGGGACGCAGGCCGCGGCGTGGCACTTCAGCGACGGCGTGAACCTCGACCTGAAGCGGCCGCTGCTCCAGGACAACCCCGCCGAGGCCAACGCCGACGTCGCCGCGCTGTACAGCTACCTGATCGGCGACCAGAACACCGGCATCGGCGCGCAGCCGAAGCCGAGCCTGGACATCGCGGGGCCGAAGACGGAGGGCAAGGCCGGCACCAGGATCGGCCCGTTCCAGGTCGCCACGAACGGTGTCGTCACGTCGCTGACCACCGACCTGCCCGACGGCGTCAAGATCACCGACGCCGACGGCAAGGAGCTGAAGGCCGCCGACGTCAAGGACGGCAGCAAGCTGTTCGTCGACGTCCCGGCCGGCACCAAGCCGGGCAACGGCTCGTTCTCGCTCAAGGCCACCGGCGAGGTGGACACCGGCCGCCTGTTCGTCGCGGAGAACTACGCGAAGCACCCGGCGCAGTCGCTGATCGTCGCCGACTCGGAGAAGACCGAGGTAGCCGCGAAGGCGGCCGCGAGCTGGACCGAGGCGCCCGCCACCCCGGTCACCACCGCGCCGAGCACGCCCGGCGGTGCCCCCTCCGGCGGCGGCGAGCTGGCCAACACCGGTGTCGACGCCGCGGTCCCGTTCGGCATCGGCGGCCTGCTGCTCGGCGGCGGCGCGCTGCTGCTGCTGGTCAACCGGCGCCGCAGCCGCGCGTGACGCGGTAACGCAGTACCACCGGGCGGGGCTGGTCCACTGTGGACCAGCCCCGCTCTGCTGTCCGGTACCCGACGATCGGATTGCGATCATCGGGGCAAAAGCGGCGAATCGCGCGGGGACCGGCTTAGACTTGCGGGCCATGCGCGGTACGACGGTTCCGCCCGGGACGCCCTGCCGGCCTCCGCGGCCGGGGGAGCTGCCGATGCACCGGCTCGAGGTGCCCGCCCCGCACACGCTCCCGTTCGCCGTCGGCACGTTCGACGCGATCGGGCCGCTGTCCCGCGCGGATTTCCCGCACCGGCACACGTTCCACGAGCTCGTCCACGTCACCGGCGGCACCGGCGCGCACGTCGTCGACACCGCGCGCCGGCCGCTGCGGCCGCCGCACTTCGGCGTCATCGCGCCCGGGCAGGTCCACCAGTGGGCCGGCGTCCGGGGCCTCACCGGGCACGTCGTGCTGTTCACCGACGACTTCCTCCTCGACCACCCGGCCGATCGCGAGCTCCTGCGGCGGCTGAGCGAACGGCCGTGGCTGCACCTGGACGAGCACGCCGACGCGCGGGTCACGCGGCTGATCGCCGACCTGGAGGACGAATACCGCCGCGGCGGTGCGGGCACGGAGTCGGTGCTGCGGGCGCTGGTCCACGTCCTGGTCGTGCGGGTGGGCCGGCTGCTGGGAACACCGCCGCCCGCACCCACCGGCGCGGTGGCGGCGGAGTTCGTCCGGCTCGCCGGCCGCCCCGGACCGGGGCCGTGGTCGGTGCGCGCGCACGCCGAACGCCTCGGCGTCACCCCCGGCCACCTCACCGAAGCGGTGAAGGCCGCGACCGGCCGCACGGCCGCGCAGCTGCTACGTGAGGCCCGGACCCGGGAGGCGCAGCGGTTCCTGCTCCGGACGGACCTCACGGTCCGGCAGGTCGCGAGCCGCGTCGGGTTCGCCGACCCGGCCTACTTCTGCCGGTTCTTCCGCCGCGAGACCGGGCTGAGCCCCGGTGACTTCCGGCGCGGCGGGGAGAAGCACCACGACTGACCGAGCCAGTCCATCGCCGCCCGCTCGTGCGCTGCCTACGTTCGAGGGATCCCCCGATCCCACGAGGAGCAGGCATGGACGAGGAGAACAAGCTCAGCCGCAAGACGGTGCTCAAGGCCGCGCTCGCCGCGGGTGTCGCCGCGCCGGTCGCGCTGTTCGGCGGCCCGGCGCTGGCCCGCGCGAACGCCGTCGGCGGCACGGCACCGGAGCTGACGCCGGCGTGCCACGACGACGACGAGCCGACGATGGAGCAGACCGAGGGGCCGTACTTCAAGCCGAACTCACCGGAACGGACCAACCTCGTCACGCCCGGCACCCAGGGCACCCGGCTGACCGTGACCGGCTACGTCTTCGGGCGCGCGTGCCTGCCGGTCGGCCGCGCGCTGCTGGACTTCTGGCAGGCCGACGTCAACGGCGCCTACGACAACACCGGCTACACCTTCCGCGGGCACCAGTACACCGACGCCCAGGGCGCGTTCACGCTGTCCACGATCGTGCCGGGCCTTTACCCGGGCCGCACCCGGCACATCCACGTGAAGGTGCAGGCACCCGGCCGGCCGGTCCTGACCACGCAGCTCTACTTCCCAGGCGAGCCGCGCAACAACACCGACACGATCTTCGACGCGCGGCTGCTGATGACCGTGCGGGACAACGGCTCGGCGAAGGAAGCGGCCTTCGACTTCGTGCTCGACGTCCCGCAGACGCCGACGTCGACGCGGCCCACGCCGACCTCCGCCACCCCGCCCGGGGGCACCTCCTGGGCGGTGGGCACCGCGTACGCGGCCGGCGCCCGGGTCACCTACGGCGGCCGCGGGTACGTCTGCCTGCAGGCGCACACGGCACAGCCCGGCTGGGAACCCCCGGCCGTCCCGGCGCTGTGGCGGGCGGAGTGACGTCTCCCCGCTGATCGGGCCCCGGCAGGCTCCCGGCCGCGTCCGGAGGACTGCCGGGCCGCGGGCTGCGAAGGTGGGGGTCGACGCCGCTTCGGCGGCCTGCCAGATTGGGGGTCATGACGATTTCGCTCGAGGCCGCGGAGTGGGTCCGGCGGTTCCACCCCGCGCCGTCCGCGTCGGCGCGGCTCGTGTGTTTCCCGCACGCCGGGGGATCGGCGAGCTACTTCCACCCCGTTTCGGCGGCGCTCGCGCCCGCGGTGGAGGTGCTGGCCGTGCAGTACCCCGGCCGGCAGGACCGGTACACCGAGGCCCCGGTGGACGACCTGTTCGTGCTCGCCGACCGGCTGGCGGAGGTGCTCGCCCTGGAGACCACCGGGCGGGTGGCGTTCTTCGGCCACAGCATGGGTGCCAGCCTGGCCTTCGAGGTCGCGCGGCGGCTCGAAGCGCGGGGCACGAAGCTGCTGACCCTGTTCGTCTCCGGCCGCCGCGGGCCGTCGGCGCCCGGAGACGAGCGGATCCACGAGAAGGATGACGAAGCACTGCTGGCCGAGGTCAAGCGGCTCGGCGGCACCGACACGGCGGTGCTGGACGACGAAGACATCCGCAGCCTCGTGCTGCCCGCGCTGCGCAGCGACTACAAGGCCGCCGAGCTCTACCACTACCGGCCCGGCCCCGACGTCGGCTGCCCGATCGTGGCGCTGGTTGGCGACCAGGACCCGAAGGTCACCGAGGCCGAGGCCCGGCAGTGGGCGGAGCGGACGTCCGGGGAATTCGAGCTGAAGACGTACCCGGGTGGTCACTTCTACCTGAACGACCACGCGGCGGCGATCATCCGGCTGATCGCCGGCCGCCTCGCCGGCTGAGCGGGCGGGCGGGGGCGCAACCCCCGCCCGCCCGCCGAGCTCAGCAGTACAGGTTGGCGCCGGGGTCGACGCCGAGGACCGACGTGATCTGGCGGTACTTCGAGACGCGGCTCTCGACCTGGGCGGGGTTGCCGCCGTTGCACTCGATGGAGCCGTTGATGCTGCGGATGGTTTCGCCGAAGCCGCGGCCGTTGACCATGGCGTTGTGCGGGGTCATGGTGCCGGGGCCGCTCTGGGTGTTCCAGTACCAGAGCCCGGTCTTCCAGGCGACGGCCGAGTTCTGTTCGACCTGCCAGGGGTTGCCGAGCAGGTCGATGCCGAGCGCGTCACCGGCGGCCTTGTAGTTGAAGTTCCAGCTGAGCTGGATCGGGCCGCGGCCGTAGTAGGCGGACTGGCCGGCGGGGCAGCCGTAGGGCTGGTTCCAGTCGCAGTAGTGCGGGTAGTTGGCGGTGTTCTGCTCGACGATGTAGACGAGACCGCCGGTTTCGTGGTCGACGTTGGCGAGGAAGGCCGCGGCTTCCTGCTTCTTCACGGTGTCGCTGCCGGTGGTGGCGAAGCCGGGGTAGGCCGACAGGGCCGCGGTGAGGCCGCTGTAGGTGTAGAAGGAGTTCCGGCCCGGGAAGATCTGGTTGAACTGGGCTTCGCTCACGACGAAGGCGCCCGGGTTGCCGGGATCGGTGCCGCCGCCGCAGCTGAACGGCTCCCAGTACCAGGTACTGATGACGGGGTCGTAGCCCGGATTGGCGTTCTTGGCGCGGTAGTAACCGCCGTTGGTGTAGCGCACGATCGCGCCGACGTCGTACCACTGGCCGGCCACCCAGTTCGGGTAACTGCAGGTGCTGCCGCCGCCGTCACAGCTGTAGGGCTCCCAGTACCAGGTGCTGATGACGGGGTCGTAGCCCGGATTGGCGTTCTTGGCGCGGTAGTAGCCACCGTTGGTGTACCGCACGACGGCGCCGACGTCGTACCACTGGCCCGCGACCCAGTTCGGCGCACTGCACGAGGCGGCGGCCGCCTGCGAAGCGTGCCCGGTGACGGCGGGCGCGCCGAACACGAGCCCGGCAACGGCGGCAACAGCGGACAGGATCGCGACAAGGCGTCTTCTCAAGACTCGCTCACTCCTTCGGCCACGACGGAACCCGGGCGCGCAGGCGCCCGGCGTCGAGGGGTGGGGGGTGCTCATCCGGCCGAGACGAACGTGACACCGGTCACTAGAGCAGATTGGTCTAGTCCAGTCAAGGTCGCTCGGGCGCCGCGGGCAAGGGTTGTGCGCGAACGTCCCTTCGAAGGGCTTTCGCGTGGCGCCAGGGCTTTCGAGTGGCGCTGGGAGAAGGGCGCGCCGCGGGGCGGGCGACGCGGCACCGAAGCCGCGTGGCCCGCCCGGCACGTCACCGCGCTTGCGGAATCCTCAGCTGCACGGTCGGGGCGACGTGCAGGATGCGCTGCAGTCTGGCCCGGCCCAGCCGGTGGAGCATCTCCCCGAGCTCCTCCGGCGCGATGCTCCCCTCGAGGTCGAGCCGCGTCGTCCGGACGACGCGGTCGATCTCCGATGCGGGGAGACGCCCCGCGAACTCCCCGGCCAGCCACACCCCGACCTCGTCCACGACGTCGTCCGCCCGGTGGCTCCGTACGGTCATCGCTCTCCTCGTTTCGGATCGCCTTCTTGCCCAGGTCGAAGCCGGGAAATCCCGGTCCGACGCCAGTCCGACGAGCGAGCCGGGGACCCATGACGCCGAATCGGCGAAGTCGGTGCCACAAAAGCGTTCCGTGTTCGGACGGGTGAAATGCGTGACCATCGGTGTCACTCACATGGGCTGTTCGCCCTCCGAAGTTGTCGGCCGTTCGGGTAGAAAACCGTAGAACTTCGCCGATGGCGCGTCCCGCTCAGGACCCTGGAGACATCGGGACAGTGCGGGCGTTCTTCACGGGACGCGGAACGGAGACGCGATCCATGGGCCGGTACGACCGGACCGACCTCGGGGCGTACAGCCTGGGGTTGCTCGACGCCGCCGAGACGGCCCGGGTGGAGCGGCACCTCGAGGCGTGCCCGGACTGCCGCCAGGAGGCCCGGGAGTTCGAAGCCGTCCGCGGCATGCTGGACCACCTGGTCGACGTCAAGTCCACTTAGGACACGGCAGGGCTGCCGGTGGCCTGGGTGGTCACTTGCGGTTCGGCTTCCGCGTCCGGGGCACCGTCCGGCGAGGTCCAACCCCAGCGGAAACCGCCCCTGACCTGCACCAAAACACCATCGCCGACCATCCGCACACCCCTCATCGCGAGGCGGCCGCCTTGACGGTCCGCAGCACCGGCGCCGTCTCCAGGGTCCGGATGGCGTCCAGCGCCCCGAGCCGGTGGGTCAGGTAGTGGTGCAGCGCGGCCGCGTCCGGGCAAAGCGCCTGCGCGACCAGGTTCGCCGGGCCCGTCGTCGCGGCGACCAGTGCGAGCTCCGGGTGCGTCGCCAGCTTCCGGGCCACCCGGTCCAGCTGGGCCGGCGCCACCGCCATCCAGAGCAGTGCCTGCGTCGTCACGCCCAGCGGCTCCGGGGCGATCTCCAGGTCGAAGAACACCGTGCCGCCCGCCTGGAGGTCGGCCAGGCGGCGCGCGACGGTCGCCGCCGACCAGCCGGTCGCCGTGGCCAATTCGGCCAGGCCCGCTCGGCCGTCGCGCTGCAGCGCCGCCATCAGGGCGTCGTCGTCGGCGGTCAGCGGCTTGCCCGGGCCCGCGTGCACCGGCGTGAGGGCCGCGATCTGGGCCGCGTCGAGGGCGTTCGCCCGGCCGAGCCACGCCGTCGGGCCGCCGAAGTAGCGGTGCAGCAGCTGGTGCGCCGAGACCGCCGTGATGCTCGCCGTGCGCGGGATGTCCCGCAGCAGCAGCGCGTGGTCGCTCGCGGCCGGCGTGTGCACGTTCACGCAGATCTCCGTGCCGCCCGACATCAGCTTGATCCACGCCGTGTCGGCGCGGCGGGCCAGCGCCTGGGCGAGGTCCTGTGCCGTGTGCGGCGTCGCCGTCAGGCGGACCATCCACTCGGCCTGCCCCGCCCGCTGCGGGTCCGGCAGGCCGACGACGCGCAGCGCCGCCTCCGCCCGAAGACGCCGGTAGCGCCGCGCCACCGTCTGCGTCGAGACGCCGAGGACGTCGCCGATCTTCGTGAACGGCGCCCGGCCGTCGATGTGCAGCGCGTGGATCAGCGCGCGATCGACGGCGTCCAGTGTGGTCATATTCCTCATTGAACCGCATGAGACGGAAGAAATCCGCTAACTAGAGCTGAAAGGTGGAACGAGAAGTGACCGAGTCGTCAGGGTGGGCACCGAACGAAAGGAGACACCCTTGCCGACCACCACGCGTTACCGGCGGCGCTGGGCCGCACTGGCCGTGCTGCTCGTCGCCGAGGCGATGAACCTGCTCGACGCCACGATCGTGCAGGTCGCCGGCCCGGCCATCCACGCCGACCTGCCCGGCCCGGCCGCCGACATCCCCTGGTTCAGCGCGGCCTACACGCTCCCCTTCGCCGCTTTCCTCATCACCGGCGGCCGGCTCGGCGACATCTTCGGCCGGGCCCGGACCTTCCGCATCGGCGTGGCGGGCTTCGTGCTGGCGTCGCTGGCCTGTGCGGCCGCCCCGGACGCCGGGCTGCTGATCGGGGCCCGCGCGGTGCAGGGCGCGGCCGCGGCACTGATCATCCCGCAGACCATCGGCCTCATCCGCGCCCTCTTCGACGGCGCCGAACTCGCCAAGGCGCTGGGCACCATCGGGCCGGTGATGGGCCTGTCCGCGGTCACCGGGCCGCTGCTCGGCGGGCTGCTGACGCAGGCGGTGTCGTGGCGGGCGGTGTTCCTGGTGAACGTTCCGCTGGGGCTCGCGGTGCTCCTCGCCGCGCGGCTGCTGCGGGAGGACCGGGCCGCCACCCGGCCGCGGCTCGACGTCACCGGCACGCTGCTCGTCGCCGGCGGGGCCGGGCTGCTCGTCTACCCGCTGATCGATCCCGCGGGGACGGACTGGGGCCTGCTCGCGGCCGGGGGCGTGCTGCTGGTCGTGTTCGGCTTCCAGCAGCGCCGCGCGGCCGCGCCGCTGGTCGAGCCGAGCCTGTTCGCCCACCGCGGCTTCCCGGCGGCGCTCGCCGGTTCACTGCTGTTCTTCGCGGTGATGACCGGCCTGATGCAGGTGGTGCCGATGCAGCTCCAGCTCGGGTCCGGCGCCGACGTCCGCACCGCCGGCCTGACGCTGCTGCCGCTCTCGGCGGGGCTCGCGGTGTCGTCGTACGTCGCCGGCGCCCGGCTGGTGCCGAAGTTCGGCTCGCGCGTGATGTTCGCCGGGCTGGCCCTCCTGGTGACCGGCGTCCTCGCGATGGAAGCCGGCGGGGTGGGTGCCTACCCGTGGGCGCTGGCGCTGTGCGGGCTCGGGATGGGGACGTTCACGGTGCCGTTCTTCACCGCGGCCCTGGACCGGGTGCGGCCGCACGAGACCGGCTCGGCCGCCGGGCTGCTCAACGCGGTGCAGCAGCTCGGCGGCACCCTGGGCGTCGCCCTGCTCGGCGGCCTCTACCTCGGCACCGGCACGGCGGCCGCGGCGCTCGGCCTGGGTGCCGCGCTCGCCGTGGCCGCCGCGGTGGCGGTGGTGCCGCTCACTGCTCGCAAGAAGGGCAGCGCCCCGGACCTCAGTAGTCGTCGCGGCCCGTGAACTGCTGCTCCAGCAGTTCGGCCGCGCCGGCAACCAGCTCGAGCGGGTCGGTGAACTCGTTGATGTCGAGGTTGATCAGCGGCAGCGAGTGCCGGAGCACGACGTGTTCCCCCATCACCGCGAGGCCGCCCACGACGATCGCCTCGCCGACCTCGGTCAGCACCTCGAGGAGGTCGACCTCCTCGTGCTTGGCGAACGGCGTGGCGATCTGCACCCAGTCCTCGCGCTGGTCGAGGATCTCGCGCGCGATCACGACGATCTGGGCGCGCTGCTCGGTGTCCGGATCGTCGCCGAAGACGAGCCGGATGCGCAGCTCGTCGGGTTCGTCGCGCACCACCCGGTACGACTCCCTGATGTAAGCGACCAGATCGCCCCACTGCGCCACGGCTTCTCCGTCCTCGTGCCTGTCCGAGCGCTCAGCGTAGCGATCAGGCGGCGCCGATCCGGTCCAGATCGGCGAGAACGTCGGCGGGCAGTTCGAGATCGGCGGCGGCGAGGTTCTCCCGCAGGTGCCCTGGCGACGACGTCCCGGGGATCAGCAGCATCGACGGCGACCGCTGCAGCAGCCAGGCGAGCGCGACCTGCATCGGCGTGGCACCCACCCGCGCGGCGCAGTCGTCGAGCAGCCCGGACTGCAGCGGGCTGAACCCGCCGAGCGGGAAGTAGGGCACGAAGGCGATCCCCTCGGCGGCGCACTTGTCGACGAGGTCGTCGTTCTCGCGGTGGGCGAGGTTGTACTGGTTCTGCACGCAGACGACGGGCGCGATCGCCTTCGCTTCGTCGAGCTGCGCGGCACTGACGTGGCTGACGCCGAGGTGCCGGATCAGCCCCTGTTCGCGCAGTCCGGCGAGCACCCCGAACGGTTCGGAGAGCGACATCGGCACGGGGTAGTCACCGGCGGCGTTGCTGAGCCGCAGGTTGACGACGTCGAGCGCGTCGACGCCGAGGTTGCGCAGGTTGTCGTGCACGGCCTCGGTGAGCTCCGCGGCCGACAGCGCGGGCGGCCAGGCCTTGTCCGCGGTCCGCCGCGCCCCCACCTTCGTCACGATGACGAGCGATTCGGGGTAGGGGTGCAGGGCTTCCTTGATCAGGGCGTTCACGGTGTGGGGGCCGTAGTAGTCACTGGTGTCGAGGTGGGTGACCCCGCGATCGACGGCTTCCCGCAGCACGGCGACGGCGGTGTCGTGGTCCTTCGGCGGCCCCCACACACCGGGTCCGGCCAGTTGCATGGCGCCGTAACCCATGCGGGTCACGGAAAGTTCGCCGCCGAGGGTGAAGGTGCCGCCGAGGTTCGCCATGCCGCTCCTTGCTCCGGGTGCCGTCGCGGGAAGTCTAGCCGCGTTCGGCGTCGCTTTTTTGTCGGTGGCAACCGGTAGCGTGTAAATCGGGGGCTTCTCACGTCGCCGAGCTGCTGTTTCCGTTGTGCCGCAAGGGAAAGCTCGGCCGAAATATCTCTCCGAGGTTCACCCGATTCAGTGGTGACCTTCGAACTCGTGTTCGGTAACGTCGTTGGTGTGACTACAACGATTCCTTCCGCAGCAACGAAAACGACCGCGCCGCGCTGCCATCAGCCGGGCAAGATGATCCCAAGCCGGCGAAGACCCGCCGGGCAAGGACTGCGCGGCCAATCGCGCCCTGCCGGATCGCCAACCGGGGCGGAGTCCGGTCCCCTGGCGAAGCCTCCCCGGGCTGGATCGCCGACCGCGGCGGAGTCTGGCCGCTTGGCGAACCCTCCGCGGGTGGCCGGACCGCCGACCGCGGCGGATTCCGGCCACCCGGCGAACCCTCCCCGCGGGCAGGGTCGAACCGGATGTCCCGGAACCTCAGCAGAGCCCCTTGCCCCGCAACACCCGGGTGACCGACTCCTGCACCCGCGCCTTCGGCAGCTCGCCGGCCTGCACGGCCTTCACCAGCCGGTCCAGCACCTCGTCCACCCGGCCCCCGGAAGACCACAACGCCTCGTCCGCGCCGGCCTGCAAGGCCTTCAGCACCGCCTCCGGCAGTGGGTACTGCGCCGTGACCGCCTTCATCGCCCCGAGGTCGTCGGTCACCACCGGCCCGGCGAACGCGAACTCGCCGCGCAGCAACCGGTACGCCGCTGGCGAGAGGGAGGCCGGGACGCCGCCGGTCAGGTCCGGCACGTCGAGGTGGCCGACCATCACCGCGACCGGGCCGTAGTCGGCCAGGCCGCGGTAGGGCACCAGGTCGACCGCGCGCAGCCGGTCGAGCGGCGGCGTGACCACCGTGCCCTCGTGGGAGTCGCCCGAGCCGTGGCCGTGGCCGGGGAAGTGCTTCAGCACCGGCTGCACACCCGCATCGCGAAGGCCCTCCGCAAACGCTTTCGCGTACGTCTTCACCCGAGCCGGGTCCGGGCTGAACGACCGGTCGCCGATCACGTCGTCGTCCGGGGCGCCCGTGACGTCGGTGTCCGGGGCGAAATCCACCGTCACCCCGCGGGCGCGCAGCCGGCGGCCCCGCTCGGCGGCCAGCGCGTGGACCTCGTCGGGCGACTTGGTCGCGGCCATCGTCCGGGCCGAAGGCAGGTCGCCGTCGAGGTCGTCGATGCGCTGGACGCGGCCGCCTTCCTCGTCGACCGACACCGCCACCGGCACCCGGGCCACGGCCTGGACCGCGGCCAGCGAGCGGTCTTTCAACAACGCTGTTGCGTTACCCCCGACGAAGATCCCGCCGACCTGGTGGTCGCGCACCAGGGCCACCGTGTCCGCCGGGTTGTCGCCGGAGACACCCACGACGACCAGCTGCGCGACCTGGGCACGGAGGTCGAGGCCGCCGACCAGCGGGGCGCAGTCGTCCGGCCGCTCGAGACGCGAGGTGGGCCCGGCCGGAGCAGGGCGAGGAGCCGCCGGCGGAGGAACCGGCCGATCGGAGGTCAGCGGCACCGCCAGTCCGGCCACGATCCGCGGTTGCAGGCCCGAGACCAGCAGACACCCGGCCACGATGGAGAACGCCACCCCGAGGGCGGCAAGACTTCGGCGGTTCATCGGTCCCTTCACTCGTCGCGTGCCTCCCCCGACCGTAGTCGACGGCCAAACTTCACGGCGTGAAGAAGGGCTTCGCCGGCGTTAGAGAATTCGTGAAGGCGTCCTCAGCAAACTGGCCCGAGTCAGGATTCGTCGTGGGCGGAGGAGGGGTCGATGGACCAGGTGCGAGTGGCGGCGTGGGCGTCCGACCCGATCGCCTTGACCGGGCTGATCAACCACCTGAAGTCCCGCCCGGAGCTGCTGGTCCTGCCGCGCGCCCGCCGGGGTGAGGCGGCGGTGCTGGTGTTCGCCGTCGGCGAGGTCGATCGCGAGGCCGTCGCCGCGCTGCGGGCCGCGGCCGCCGAGTCGCCGGCCGCGATCGTGCTGGTCGCCGGGCACGTCGACCCCGCGCACGTGGGCCTGCTCGCCGAGTGCCACGTCACCGCGGTGCTGCCGCGGACCGGACTCGACCGGCTCACCGCGAACGTGCTCGCCGCGGCGCGGGGCCGCTCGTCTTCGCTGCGCGAACAGGTCGAGGCCCTGGCCAACGAGGGCGGCGGGGCGGCACTCACGCCGCGCGAGGTGGATGTGCTTCGCCTGATGGCCGAAGGCTGGGACACTGCCGAGATCGCGGGCAAGCTCTGCTACTCGGAGCGGACCGTGAAGAACGTCATCTACGCCATGACCAACCGGCTCAACCTGCGCAACCGGCCGCACGCGGTCGCGTACGCCGTGCGGGCCGGTGTGATCTGAGGAAGCCTGTTGCGAACGATCGCCCGCCGGACCGCCATCGTGGTCGCCGCGTTGATCCCGCTCGCCGCCTGCACTCCGGGTGACGTCGGAGGGAAGACCAAGCTCACCATCGCGACCTTCGGTGAATTCGGCTACGCGCCCCTGATCGCCGAGTACGAGAAGCTGCACCCGGACATCACGGTGCAAAACCGCGTCACCGACTTCGACACCCACCACAAGGGGCTCGCGACGCAGCTCGCGACCGGGCACGGCGCCGCCGACGTCGTCGCGATCGAAGAGCAGTACATGCCGCAGTACCGGAAGGCGAAGGACAAGTTCGCCGATCTCGCCGGCTACGGCGCTCGCGAGCTCGAAAAGCAGTGGGTGCCGTGGAAGTGGGCGCAGGGCACCGACGGCGCCTTCGTGCTGGGCCTCGGCACGGACATGGGCAGCCTCGCCCTCTGCTACCGGCGCGATCTGTTCCAGGCGGCGGACCTGCCGACCGGCCGCGAAGAGGTCGCGAAGCTGATGCCCGACTGGGACGCCTACGCCGCCACCGCCGAGCGGTTCACCGCCAAGACGCCGAACGTGAAGTTCGCCGACTCCGCCGGGACCGTCTACACGGCGATGCTCAACCAATCGCCGGAGAACTACTTCTCCCAGCGCGACGACTCCTTCATCGCCGACCGCAACCCGAGCGTGCGCGCCGCCTTCTTCCTCTCCGGCGGCCTCGCCGCGAAGGGGCAGACCGCGGCGGCGACCACCTTCACCCAGGCGTGGAACGTGGCGATCAAACAGGGTTCCTTCGCCACCGTCGCCTGTCCCGCGTGGATGCTCAGCCAGATCAAAGAAGCCGGCGGGGAGGCCAACCGCGGCAAGTGGGACGTCACCACCGTGCCCGGCAAGAGCGGCAACCAGGGCGGTTCGTTCCTCACCGTGCCGAAGCAGGGCGCGCACCAGAAGGAGGCCTACGAACTCGCCCGCTGGCTGACCGCCCCGGAGCAGCAGAAGAAGCTCTTCCTCTCCGACGGCATCCTGCCCAGCGAGCCCGCGGTGTACGAGGATCCGGAGGTCCTCGCGCACAGCGACCCGTACTTCGGCGAAGCGCCGACCGGGCGGATCTTCGCCGCTTCGGCCGATCAGCTGCGCCCGAACTACCGTGGCCTGCGCGACGCCGACGTCCGGCCGGAGTTCGGCCGCGCCCTCGGGCGGATCGAGGAACGGACCGACACCGTCGACCAGGCCTGGACGAAAGCCGTCCAGCAGGCCCAAGCCGCCTTGAAGTAGCCGCTCGTGCAGCACCGGCTCGCCCGTTGGGACCGCAAGGTCACGCCGCTGCTGTTCGTCGCGCCGTTCTTCGCCTTGTTCGTCGTCTTCGGCGCCTTTCCGCTGCTGTACACGGCGTGGGTTTCGCTGCACGACTGGAACCTGCTCGAAGGCGACCAGGGTGCTTTCGGCGTCGCCAACTACGGCGACCTGCTCACCGATCCGCACTTCTACAACGCGCTCGCCAACACGGTCTCCATCTTCCTGCTGGCCGCGATCCCGGAGTTCCTGCTGGCCCTGGGCATCGCGGCCCTGCTCGACCGGCCGCTGCGGGCCGCGACCTGGTGGCGCACCGGGGTGCTGCTGCCGAACGTCGTGTCCGTCGTCGCCGTCGGGCTGGTGTTCGGGCAGCTGTTCAGCCGGGATTACGGTGTCGTCAACGAGGTCCTCGGCTGGTTCGGCGTCGCGCCGGTCAACTGGCGGGCGACGACCTGGTCATCGCACTTCGCCGTGGCGAGCATGGTGCTCTGGCGCTGGACCGGCTACAACGCCCTGATCTACCTGGCCGCCATGCAGGCCGTCCCCGGCGACCTGTACGAGGCCGCCGAGCTCGACGGCGCCTCGCGGTGGCGGACGTTCTGGTCGGTCACCGTGCCCGGCATCCGGCCCGCGCTGGCCTTCACCGCCATCGCCGGCACGGTCAACGGCCTGCAGCTGTTCGCCGAGCCGCAGCTGTTCGACGCGGGCGGCTCGGCCGGGACCGGCGGTAACGATCGCCAGTTCCAGACGCTGGTCATGTACCTGTACGAAAAGGGGTTCACGCACCTCGACGCGGGCTACGCGGCCGCGCTGACCTGGGTGATGTTCGTGATCTGCGCGCTGTTCGCGCTGGTCAACTACCGGCTGGTGCGCCGGTTCGTGAGGTCGGCGTGACCGCGCGGCGCCGGCCGGGCGGCTGGGTGTACGCCGTGCTGATCGGGGTGCTCGGCGCGTCGGTGTTCCCGCTGTACTGGTCGTTCGTCGTGGCCACGCGGGACAACTCGGCGATCGGGGAGACCTCGCCGCTGCTGCTGCCGGGCGGGAACCTGGCCGGGAACGTGCGGCGCGTCTTCGGCACCGTCGACTTCTGGGCGGCCATCGGGAACTCGCTGATCGTCTCGGGCACCGTCATGGTGGCCAACGTCGTGCTGGCGAGCCTCGCCGGGTTCGCCTTCGCGCGGCTGCAGTTCCGCGGCCGCAACACGCTGTTCCTGCTGGTCGTCGGTTCGGCGATGGTGCCGGCGCAGCTCGGCGTCATCCCGCTGTACCTCGTCGTCGGCGACCTCGGCTGGTACGGGCGGCTCGAAGCGGTGATCGTGCCGGCGCTGGTCAGCGCCTTCAGCGTGTTCTGGATGCGCCAGGCGTGCGAGAACGCGATCACCGCGGACCTCGTCGACGCCGCGACCGTCGACGGCTGCTCGATCCTGCGCACCTACTGGCACGTGGCCGTGCCCGCCCTGCGCGCGCCGGCCGCGGTGCTCGCGATGCTGACGTTCATGGCCACCTGGAACGACTACTTCTGGCCACTGGTGGTCCTCGACCCCAACGAGACGCCGACCGTGCAGGTCGCGCTGTCCCAGCTGGCCAGCGGCTACTACACCGACTACGCGCTGATGCTCACCGGCGCGACCGTCGCCGTCGTGCCCATCATCGCCTTGTTCCTGCTGCTGGGCCGCTACATCGTGCGGGGCATCCTGAAAGGGGCACCGGTATGACCTTCCCGAAGGGCTTCCTGTGGGGCGCGGCGACCGCGTCCTACCAGGTCGAGGGCGGCGTCACCGAAGGCGGCCGCGGACCGTCCATTTGGGACACCTTCGCGGCGGCCGATGGCAAGGTGCTCGGCGGCGCGACCGGTGCCGTCGCGTGCGACCACTACCACCGCTACCCCGAGGACATCGGCCTGCTGGCCGACCTGGGGCTGAACGCCTACCGGTTCTCGGTCGCCTGGCCGCGGGTGATGCCGGACGGCCGGACGACGTCGGCGGCCGGGCTCGCCTTCTACGACCGGCTGGTCGACGAACTGCTGAGCCGCGACGTCGTGCCGGTGCTGACGCTGTACCACTGGGACCTGCCGCAGGCGCTCGAAGACGCGGGCGGCTGGCCGGAGCGTGACACCGCTTCGCGGTTCGCCGACTACGCCGCGGTCGTGCACGCCGCGCTCGGCGACCGGGTGAACCAGTGGACGACGGTCAACGAGCCGTTCTGCGCGGCGTTCCTCGGCTACGGCAGCGGCGTGCACGCCCCCGGCGTCCAGGACTACGACACGGCGCTGGTCGCGGCCCACCACCTGCTGCTCGGGCACGGCCTGGCGGCGCGGGCGCTCGCCGGGCAGGCCCGGCCGGGCCACGAGTTCTCGCTGGCGCTGAACTTCGCCCCGGCGATCCCGGACGGTTCCTCGCCGGCGCACGCCGAAGCGGCGCGGAAGTTCGACGGCATCCACAACCGGTTCTTCCTCGACCCGGTGCTGGGCCGGGGCTACCCCGAGGATGTCCTGGCCGACGTCGAGCACCACGGCGGCCGCTTCGCCGCGGCCGTCCGCGACGGCGACACCGACGTCATCGCCGCCCCGATCGACTGGCTGGGCGTGAACTACTACGCGCCGGCGCGCGTGACGCCCCTTGCCGACCCGCTTTCCGCGAGCAACTGCCCGCTGCCGGGGTTGCGGGGGATGGATGTGTTGCCGGCGGAGGGTCCGTTGACGGCGTTCGGCTGGGAACAGTCACCCTCGACGCTCACTTCGCTGCTGGACTGGCTTTCTTCGCAGTCGGGATTGCCGTTGGTGGTGGCGGAGAACGGGGCGTCCTTTGTGGACCACGTCGTCGACGGCCGGGTGTTCGACGCCGCGCGGGTGAACTACTTCATGGACCACCTCGGCGCGGTCCACGACGCCATCCGTGACGGCGTCGACGTCCGCGGCTACTTCGCCTGGTCGCTGCTGGACAACTTCGAGTGGGCGATGGGCTACACGCAACGGTTCGGCCTGGTGCACGTCGACTTCGAGACGCAGCGGCGGACGGTCAAGGAATCGGGCCGCTTCCTCGGCCGGGTCGCCAAGGCCAACGCGCTAGTGACGCCGGCGGAAGGCGTCGGCGACGCCCGAGCGTGACGGCGTCTCCAGCTTGCCCAGCAGCCGCGCCACGTGCGCCTGGACCGTCCGGCGCGGCAGCGACAGCTCGGCCGCGATGTCCGGGTTGGACCGGCCCTCGGCGACCAGGCCGGCGATGCGGACCTCGATCGGCGTCAGCGACTCCCAGCCGTGGCCCGGCCGGATCGGGGAGAACAGCGCACCCCGGCGGACGCCGAGGCGGCGCAGCCGGGTCTCCGCACGCCGCAAGTCCCAGCGCGCCGCCAGCGCCGTGTACAGCTCGGCCGCCTCTTCGAACGCCGCGTGCGCCGCGTCCAGCCGGCCCGCGCGGGCCAGCAGCACGGCCGCGTCTTCCAGCGCCGAGGCCAGCTCGGGGCGGCGGCCGACCGCGCGGAAGTGCTCGGCCGTGGCCAGCACCGGGGCCGGGTCCTCGTCGATCAGCCCGCGGCACCACGACGCCGCCGCGTGCGCCCGCGCCGGACGTCGCTCCTTCGCCGCTTCCTCTTCGCACACCGCCAACGCCCGGCGGGCGCGGCCGACGTCGTCCTGTTCCATCGCCAGCCGCACGAACGCCGGCAGCCACTGGTGCCGCAGCATCATCGCCGCGTACGTCGGGTTCAGGATCGGCTCGAGGACGGTCAGCGCGCGGACCCGGTCGCCGCGCTGCTCGGCCGCCAGGGCGTCGGCGACCAGCAGGAAGTCGAAGCTCTCGCGCTCGGCGCCGGTCGCCGGGGCGTACTCCTCCGCCGCGTCGAGGTGGGCCGCCGCCTGGGCCCGGTCGTCCCGGCGGCCCGCGATCAGCGCCGCGACGCCGTGCAGCAGCAGCGCCGCCGGGCCGGGTTCGCGCAGGCCGTAGAACGTGATCGCCGGGCCGTCCTCGATGACCGTGTCCAGCTCGACCAGGGCTTCGTCCCAGCGGCCTTCCCAGTACCGGTGCACCGCGGCGGACACCTGCAGCCCGACCGGCAGCGCGTGCCGCGCGGCGACTTCGCCCGCCGCACACAGGGTGTCGCCCGCTTCGGCCAGGCGGTCGAGGTTCTGCAGCGTGAACACGCGGTTGTCGAGCAGGTCGAGGTGCAGGTCGGCCAGTTCGTGCTCGTCGCCGACGGCCTCGATCGCCGCGTCGATGTGGGCGAGCGCGCGGTCGTGCTCGCGCCGCACCGAATCGACCAGCCACAACGACTGCAGCGCGTGCGCGGTCAGGTAACGGTCGCCGCCGGCGAGCGCTTTCGTCTCGTGCGCCGTCTGCTCCGCGGTGTCCAAATCGGACAGACTGCCGCGCCGGAAGTTGGCCAGCAGCTGCCGGTGCTTGACCCGCCAGAGCTCCGGCACGGCCGGGTCGTCGACCCACGCGGCGAGCGTCGCGACGGCGCCTTCGGTGTCCCCGCGGCGGTGCCGCAGCGCCGCCAGCACGTGCCGCATCTCCTCGACGGCGTCCGGTTCGGTGGCGACGTCGAGTGCTTGCCGCGCCAGGTTTTCCGGGTTGCGTTCCAGCCGGAACAGCACCTTGACCAGCGCGACCAGCAGCGTCTCGCGGCGCGGATCGGTGGCCGAGCACGCGGCCAGCGCGCGTTCCAGCAGCTCGACGGCGATCAGCGGGGCGCGGGTCGAGACGACCGTGTGGTGCGCGGTGAGCCAGTCCAGCACCCATTCGTCCACTGTGGCCGGTGCTGCCACCAGCTGCTCGGCGACGCGCTTCACCGGCGCGCCGATCCCGGCGAGGGCCTCGGCGGCCTGCCGGTGCAGCGCCGCTCGCGTCCCGGTCAGCAGCCGGTCGTACAGCGCCTGGCGCAGCAAGGGGTGCCGGAACGCCAGCTGCGTCCCGGTGTCGATCAGGACGTTCGCCGCGACGGCTTCTTCCAGCGGTTCCAGCAGGTCCGACGGCCGGGTGCCGAGCACCGCGGCGATGTCGCCGACGGCGAACTCCATGCCCAGCAGTGCGCCCCAGCGCAGGACTTCCTGCGTCCGCGCGGTCAGGAAGTCCAGCCGCCGGTCGACCGCGGCGACCAGCGACCGCGGTGCCTCGAACTCCGCCGGATCGTCGACGTCGGCCTGGCCGTCGCTCACCGCCACCGCGCCCGCCCGGCGCAGGACGTCGACCATTTCCTTGACGTACAACGGGTTTCCGGCACCACGGGCGGCGAGCTCGCGCAACCCGGGCCCGGGCGGCGCCCCGAGCTGGTCCTCGATCAGCCGTCCGACGTCTTCGCCGGTCAGCGGCCCGAGATCGAGGACGACGCCGTCCCGCGCCTGGACGCCGCGGCGCAGCTGGGCGAGTTCGGCGCGGTCCGGCGCCGGGCGGGTGGCGGCCACCAGCAGCAGCGGCAGCTGCCGGGTCGCGGCGCAGAGCCGGTGCCAGACCAGCACGGAAGCCTCGTCGGCCCACTGCAGGTCGTCGAGCACGAGCACCTGCGGCGACTCCGCGCAGAGCTCGTCGACCAGTGCCAGCAGCCGGTCGACGGCGCCGAGCACCGGATCGGCCGGCCCCCAGCTGCGCCGCGCGGGGCCCTCGCCGGCGAGTTCCTTCGCCACCCGCGCGCGCCGCGGGTCCGGCGAATGCGCGTCGATCGCCAGGCATTCCAGCACGACCTGCAGCGGGAACCGGGTGCTCAGCTCGTCGGCGGCCGCCCAGAGCCGCTGGAAGCCGGGGCCGTCCGGCAGCGAGCTGGTGAGCAGCTCGGACTTGCCGATCCCGGCGTCCCCTTCGATCCAGACGGCCCGGCCGCGCCCGGCCCGGACATCGGCGACGAGCTCGGCGAGCCGCGCGGTCTCGGTTTCCCGGCCGTACAGCCGGTGCCCGGTGACGACGACCGGCGCCGCGGGCGCGTCGAGGGCCGGGTCCTGCGCGAGGATCTGCCGCTGGAGCCGCTGCAGGGCGGCCCCGGGTTCGACGCCGAGTTCCGCGACGAGCGTGGCGCGGGCGTCGCGGAAGACGTCGAGGGCATCGGCGGGCCGTCCGCTGCGGTAGAGGGCGAGCATGAGCGATTCCCGCAGCGACTCCCGCAGGGGGTGCTCGCCGGCCAGCACGGCCAGCTCCGGCGCCAGGTCGAGGTGCCCGCCGAGGGCGAGCACGGCTTCGGCCCGCCGTTCGAGCGTGTTCAGCCGGAGCTCGGCGAGGTATTCGCGGTGCCGCTCGGCGAACCCGCCGGGAACCCCGGAAAGGGCCTCGCCTTGCCAGAGCGCGAGAGCGTCGTCCAGTTCGGTGACCGCGGCCCGCGGATCACCCTGCTCGAGGTGCCGCTGCGCGCGTTCGCGGTGCCGTTCGAACAGGGCCGCGTCGAGCGCGTCTTCGCCGAGGAGCAGGGAGTACCCGGCGGGATCGGAGACGAGGACGCTGGCCGCCGACCAGCGCGACCGGTCCGGTTCGAGGGCCCGGCGCAGCCCGGAGACGTAGGTGTGGACGCTGCCTTCGACGCTCGCGGGCGCGGAATCGCCCCACACCCCGGCGATCAGTTCGGCCCGCGGGACCGGCCGGCCGGCGTTGACCGCGAGCACCGCGAAGATGGCGCGCTGACGGGCGGGGCCGAGGCCGATTTCGGCCGTCCCGCGCCAGGCCCGCAGCGGGCCGAGCACGCCCACCCGCAGGCCCGGGTCCGCATCCCCTGGCATGTCGTTGCCGTCCCCTCTGGGGCGTGCGCCCCAGACCCCATCCCCCAGGGACATCTGGTACCGGCTACTCCGGTGACCTTACCGACGTGGCACCCCCTCGCAAGGTTGCGCGTACTCGCGTGATCAGAGGGCCGACACGCGTGATCAGGGGGGCGACTCGCGTGATCAGAGAGTCGACACGGCCAGATCGGGAAGGCCAACCGTGTCGACCCTTCAATCACGCGAGTCGACCTCTCAATCACGCGTGTCGGCTCCTCCAGCACACCGGCAGCCGGTGCGGGGTCACTTCCCGGCGGCGACTCGCGGCCTCGCCGCGTGGGCCCGCCGGATGCCGAACGGACCCATCCGGGCCTCCGCGCGCCGCACGTCCCACACCGCACCCATCTCCGTGTACGCCGTCAACGCGGCCCGAAACGCCGTACGCGCCTCCGCCAGCTCGCCCGACTCCGCCAGCAGGATCGCCGCGTCCTCGTTGGCCTTCGCGTGCTTGAGCAGCCGGCCGGCCACCCGGTAGTGCCCGGCCGCCGTCAGGACCGGCCCCGGATCACCGGTCGCCAGGCCGCGGCAGTGCGCGGCCGCCGCCGCGTGGGCGGGTGGGACCTCTCCCTCGGGTTCGAGCAGGCGCAGCGCCTCCTGCACCCGCGGCCGGTCGCCGAGCGCCAAGGCGAGCCGCACCAGGTCGGGCAGCCACTGGTAGCGGGCCGCCGGCGGGTGGTTGTCCTCCAGCAGCGGCAGCAACGCCGTCAGGGCCGCCTCCGGCCTGCCCTCCTGCTCGGCCAGCAGAGCGCGCGCCGCGAGCAGGAAGTCCCCGCCGTCCGGCTCCAGGCCCGGTGGCCACTCCCGGCGGTCGGCCGCGTCCAGGTGTGTCCGCGCCTGTGCCGGTTCGCCGCGGTGCCCGGCGATCAGCGCGCCGACGCCGTGGACCAGCAGGGCCGAGCCCGGGCTGCGCAGGACGTAGGAGGCGGTCTCGGCGCCGCCGCGGATCACCGCGTCCAGCTCGGCCAGCGCCGCCGGCCAGCGGCCCAGCCAGTAGTAGTGCACCGCGCCGGCCAGGTGCATCTCGCCCGGCACCGCGCGGGTCGCGGCGATCCGGCGGGCGGCGTCGAGCGGCTCGGCGGCGTCGTCGAGGCTGTCGAGGTTCGGCACGGCCAGTGCCGCGTCGTCCAGCGGGTGCAGGCCGGCCGGTGCCAGCGCCGTCTCGTCGCCGAGTTTCTCCAGCGTGGCCAGCAGCGCCTCGTGCCGCCCGCGCCACATCTCCGGGACGTCGGTGTCGTCGAGGGTGCGCTTCAGCTCGGCGGTCGCCTCGGCGAAGTCGCCGCGGCGGTAGTAGACGTAGGCCAGGATCCAGCGCATCTCGGCCGCACGCCTGCTGTCGGAGGTCCGCGCGACGACCGAGCGCGCCTCGGCTTCGGGCTCCCGGCCGAGCCAGAACAGCAGCCGGGCCAGGGTCGCGGTCAGCGTCTCCCGCGCGTCCGGCGGCAGCGTGCCCTGGGTGACGGCGTGGCGCAGCAGGTCCACCGCGACCCGCGGGGTCTCGGTGGCGACCGTCCCGATGTGCTCCAGCAGCCACCCGGTGACCCACGGGTCCACCTGCGCGGGCGCGGCGGCGAGCTGCTCGGCAACGCGTTCGGCGGGTGCGCCCGCGGCGGCGAAGGCCTCGGCCAGCTGCCGGTGCAGCGCGACCCGCATCGCGGCGGGCGTCTTTTCGTAGAGCACCCGGCGCACCAGCGGGTGCCGGAACGCCAGCCGGTCGCCCGATTCGACGAGCACCCCGGACGTGATCGCCTCGTCGACCGCGCCGACCAGCGCCGTCGGCGGCCGCTCGGTGGCGACGGCGATGTCCGCCAGCGAGAACTCGTGCCCCAGCAGCGCGGCCCAGCGCAGGGTGTCGCGGGCCCCGCTGGAGAGGAAGCTCAGGTACAGCGTGGTCCGCGAGCCCAGCGGCGGCGGGATCGTCTGGCACGCATTGCCGTCGAGGTGCGCGTGGACGCCGTCGAGCACGATCATCGACTGGCCGAGCAGCGTCTCGATGATTTCCCGGACGTAGCGCGGGTTCCCGGCCGCGTAGGAGACGAGCAGCTGCAGCCCGGGCCCGGCCGGCGCGCCGGCCAGCTCGGTGGCCAGCTCGCGGGTGGCGTCCTCGGTCAGCGGCGGCAGGACCAGGACGGTGATGTCATCGTTGTCAAGCTCAGCCCGCAGGTCTTCGAGCGCGGCCGGTCGTGGCACCGGACGGCAGGCGCCGACGAGCAGCAGCGGCAGCTCGCGCGTCTCCCGGCTCAGGTAGCGCCAGACGCGCAGGGTGGCGTCGTCGGCCCACTGCAGGTCGTCGACCACCAGCACGAGCGGCGCCTCCGCGCACAGCTCGCGGACCAGCCCGAGCACGTCGTCGACGGGATCCTCGCCGGACTGCCCGGCGAGCCGCGCTGCCAGGGCGGCCCGGCGCTCGTCGGTGGCGCGCGGGTGCACGCCCAGCGCGTCGAGCAGCGGCCGCAGGGAGAACCGCTGGTCCAGGGCGTCCGCGGCGGCGAAGGCCGGGTGGAAATCCTTCGCCGCGGCGAGGACTTCGGCGAGCAGTGCGGTCCGGCCGATGCCCGGCTCGCCTTCCAGCCACACCGAGCGCCCCACGCCGGCACCGAGGCCGACGACGGCTTCGTGCAGCCGGTCGAGTTCGGCTTCCCGGCCGACGAAGATCTCCGCCCGCTCCGGCAGCGCCGCGGCCGGCACCCGCGCCGGTCGTGGCGGCGGGGGCTTCGGTTCCGGCGCCGCGACGGGTTTCTCCAGCAGCTCGTCGTACAGCCGCCGCAGGGCCGGCCCGGGTTCGGTGCCCGACGACTCGACGAGCCGGTCGCGGACGTCGGTGTAGACCGCGATGGCCTCGGTCCGCCGTCCGGCCCGGACCAGGGCCCGCATGAGCAGTCCGCGCAAGGTCTCGCGGAACGGGTGTTCGCGGGTCAGCGCGGTCAGTTCGGCGACGAGTTCGGTGTGGCCGCCCGATTCCAGCACGACCTCGGCGCGGCGCTCGGTGGTCGCGAGCCGCACCTCGGTGAGCCGGGCGCGCTGGGCGGCGGCGAACGGCCCGGGCAGGCCGGACAGCGGAACGCCCTGCCAGAGCCCCAAAGCTTCGTCGAAGGCCTCGCGCGCACCGCGGAGATCGCCCGCCGCGTGCCGGCGTTGCGCCTGCTCGCGCAGGGCCTCGAACCGGTGGACGTCGATCGCTTCGGCGTCGAGGCGCAGCGAATAGCCGGACCCGATCGACGCGAGCAGCTGCGAGCCCTCGCCCTTGGCCCGGCCGGGTTCGAGCGCCCGCCGCAGCCCGGAGACGTAGGTGTAGATGGAGCCCTGCGCGCTCTGCGGCGGCGCGTCGCCCCAGACGGCGTCGATCAGCTCCTCACGCGAAACCGTGCGGTTCGGGTGCATCGCCAAAGCGGCGAGGACCGTACGGCGGTGCGCGGAGCCGAGGTCGAGCTCCGTGTCGCCCTGCCAGGCTTTCAGCGGGCCCAGCAGCTGGAGTACCACAGGCGCGGTTGGGGGGTCCAGGGGGGCTCGCCCCCCGGCCGGGGTCTGGGGCTCGGCCCCAGAGGGAGGCAGTGCGGAGCCGTCCGCGGCCGACATCGGTCTCCCTTCGTGCGTGAACGAATCGTCACGCGCCGGATGCCTGCCGTGAGCATACGCGGACGGCGTGAACCGGCAGGCAAGGATGGCGGACATTCGGGCAACGGCACCTGGGTGGGGTTCCGCGCCGCCACCGGGTGCGCCACGCTCGGGAGCCCGGGAGAGGAGCGCGGATGCCGACCGAAGACATGCAGCGAGCCGCCGCTTGCTTCGCCTACGCCCTCGAAGGAGCCCGTTCCTGCCTGCGCGACGTCAACAGCGAGATGGCGGTGGCGCAGGCGTCGTGGCGCGGGGAAGCATCGGTGCGGTTCGGCCAGGCGATGAGCGACTGGGAGCAGGAGTTCGACGTGATCCTTTCGCGGCTGAGGGAGCTGCTGGAGGCGACCGGCGGCCCGATGCCGCGGCCGCGCCTGCCGTGACGCGGCTCGACTTCGGCTTCGCCGATCTGGTGCTGGACCGGATGGGTGCCATCACCGGTGAGCTCGGCGAGCTGCTGGCCGACCTGGAGGCCCGGGTCGAGCCGGAGCTGGCCGGCTGGACCCCGGAGGCGCGGGAGGAGTACTGGCGCGCCAAGTGCGACTGGGCCCGCGCGGCCGGGCGGATGCCGGGCTGCCTGGAGCGGGCGCGGGCGGCGTTCGGGGAGCTGTCTTCACGCGCGTGAAGACGGAATAGGGAAGGCGTGAAGACACGCCGTCCACACTGCCCCCATGAAGCCCGTCGAAGTGAGCGTCCTCGCCGCGGACCCGATCACGCACGCCGGCGCGGTGAGCCTGCTGGACAACCACCCCGACGTCCGGCTGACCGACCTCGTGCCGGACGTGCTGCTGGTGATGGAGGACCACGTCACCGAGACCGTCTTCGGCGAGATCCGGGCGGCCAAGGCGTCCCACGTCGTGCTGGTCGTCGAGCACTTCCGCGAAAGCGACCTGATGGCGGCGCTGGAGTGCGGCGTGGTGGCGATCCTGCCGCGCCGCGAGACGGGCGGCGCCGAGCTGGTGACGGCGGTGCTCGCCGCGGGTGACGGCACGGCCAACCTGCCGCCGCGGCTGCAGGGCGCGCTGCTCGCGCAGGTGCAGCGGATGCGCAAGGACGTCCTGGAGCCGAACGGGCTCACACTGTCGGGGCTCGCGGCCCGCGAATGCGACGTGCTGCGGCTGGTCGCCGAGGGGTTCGGCACCGAGGAGATCGCGGCGAAGCTGTGCTACTCGGAGCGGACCGTGAAGAACGTCCTCTACGGCCTGATGACGCGCTGCGGCCTGAACAACCGCGCCCACGCCGTCGCCTACGCGCTGCGGGCCGGCGCGATCTGAGACGTTTTCTTTGCCGCTGTCACCTTTCCGCGGGTTGCTTTTCGGGGGTTCCGGGTGGCGAAGCCCCCGGCCCGGGGCGAAGCCCCGGATGTTGCAGCTAGGGTCGCGATCATGGCGCTCACGGCAGTGGAGATCGCGGCCTCCGTCCGGGCCGGGAAGCTCGATCCGGTGCGGGTCACCGAGGAGACCCTCGACCGCATCGCCGCGGCCGACGGCGTCATCGGCGCCTTCCGCCGGGTGCGCGCCGAGGAGGCGGTGAAGGAAGCCGCGGAGGTCGCCGTGCGGCCCGATCTCGCGTCGTTGCCGCTGGCCGGGGTGCCGGTCGCCGTCAAGGACGTCACGGAGCTGGCCGGTGAGTACGCATCGCACGGTTCGCTGGCCGGATCGTCCGCACGGGCCGACGCGGACGGCGTGATCGCGGCGCGGCTGCGCGCGGCGGGCGCGGTGATCGTGGGGCTGACGCGGGTGCCGGAGCTGTGCATCTGGCCGATGAGCGACACCCCGGACGGCATCGCCCGCAACCCCTGGGACCCGACCTACGCGGCGGGCGGATCGTCGGGCGGCAGCGCGGCGGCGGTGGCGGCCGGCCTGGTCCCGCTGGCCCACGGTACGGACGGCATGGGCTCGGTCCGCCTGCCGGCGGCGATGTGCGGCCTGGTCGGGCTGAAGCCGGGCGCGGACCTGCTGGCCGAGGGTGGCTGGTTCGGCATGTCGGTGCACGGCCCCCTGGCCACGACGGTCGCCGACACGGCCCTGTTGCTTTCGGTGCTGGCGGACTCGCCTTCGCTGGCTTCGGTGTCTTCGCCGGCTCCGGTCCGCATCGGCCTGTCGACGACGGTGCCGGTGCTGCACACCCCGGTCCCGAAGGAGCTGGTGGCGGCGGTCTCGACGGCGGCGGGCCACCTGGCGGCGGCCGGGCACGCGATCGCCCCGGCGGCACCGCGTTACCCGGCGACGATGGTCCTGGGCATGACGGCCCGCTGGCTCGCGGGTCCGGCGGCCCAGGCACGCGCGTTCGACGTGCCGCGGCTGCAGCGCCGGACCCGGGCCCACATCCGCGCGGGGCGGCTGGTCGAGCGCGCGGGCCTGCTCCGGGAGAGCACGCGGGACCACTGGGTTTCCCGGGCGGAGGAGTTCTTCGCGTCGCACGAGGTGTTGCTGACGCCGACGCTGTCGCACTGGCCGGTGAAGGCGGCTCGCTGGCACGAGAAGGGGTGGCCGGCGAACGTCCTGCCGTCGACGCGGCTGGCGGGCTTCACGGGCCAGTGGAACTTCGCGGGCTACCCGGCGATCACGGTCCCGGCGGGCCGGTCGGTGGTCTCGGGACTGCCGACTTCGGTGCAGCTGGTGGCGCGTCCGGGAGGGGAGTCGCTGCTGCTGGGCTTGGCGGCCCAGCTGGAAGCGGCGAACCCCTGGCCCCGGACCGCGCGCAACCAGCGCCCCAAGGTGGCCTTCGGTGCGTTGGACGCACCCAAGGTGGCCTTCGGTGCGTTGGACGCACCCAAGGTGGCCTTCGGTGCGTTGAGCGCACCCAAGGCCACATTGGGGCGTTCGGAAGTCAGGCGCCCGGCTTGCTCCCGGTCGGCGAGAGCGGCTTCGCGCCATTGCCGTTCGCGCCGTTGCCGTTCGCCGGCTTGGTCGCCGGGCCGTTCGAGTTCGCCGGCTTGGCGGCCTGGGGCGCCGGCTTCGGGACCGCGGCCGGCTTGGGAGCCGGCTTCGGGGCCGCCGCCTTCGGGGTGGCCGGCTGCACCACCGGAACGACCGGCGCCGCCGGCGTGGTGGCCGCCTCCGAGTCACCGCCGACCAGCCGGGAAGCCTGCGGGATCACGGCCTCCTCCGGCAGCGTCGCCAGCTGCGTCTCGCTCCGGTTGAGGATGTCCTCCGCCATCGCCAGGCTCTTGCGCGCCTGCTCGCGGATCTCCGTCAGCCGCTCGACCTTCCGGTTCGCCACCGTCGTCCGCTGGGCCGCCTGCGTGGTCGCCTCGTCGAGCCGCCGCTTGGCCTCGGCGGTCGCCTCGTCGAGCCGTCGCTTCGCCTCCGCCGTCGCCTCCGCGAGACGGCGTTCCGCCTGGTTCTTGCTCGCCGTGCGCTGGTCGGCGACGTGCTTCTCCAGTGCCGCCTTCTGGGCCGCCTGGGACGCCTCGAACTCGCGCTCGAGCTTCCGGCGCTTCCGCTCGGCCTCGTTGTCCAGCAGCTCGCGCCGCTGGGCCGCCTCGACCGTCAGCCGCTGGACCTCGGCGCGCGTCTCCGCCAGCGCGCTCTCGTGCTCCGTGTGCAGCAGGTCGGCCTGCTTGTCGAGCTCCTCGACCAGCCTCGTGTACCGCTCGCGCAGCTTCGTCGACGCCTCCGTCGAGGAAGCCCACGTCTTCTCCGCGGCCACCTCGGCGCGCTTGATGATCTCGTCGGCGCGCGCCTGCGCGAGCGTCACCGTGCGCTGCATCCGCTCGTCGAGGTCCTCGAGCCGCTCCGGCGGCTTCTTCAGCTCCTCGACGCGGGCTTCCAGCGCCGCGACCTGTTGCCGGACGGACTCGACCTCGCGGGTCGCGGCGGCGGCCTGCGCCGCGGCGGCGTCGCGTTCGCTGAGCACCCGGCGCAGCTGGGCCTCGACGTGGTCGAGGTACTGCCGGACCTCGTTGCGGTCGAAGCCGTGCCAAGCCTGGGTGTACTCACGACGGAGGGGGAGGAGGCCGTTGAGGGCGGTTGCGGCGGGGTCGCGCTCAGGAACCATGGGCCCGACCGTACCCGGGCACCCGCCGCCTCCGCCTTCCGGCTTGACGAATCACCAACACGTGTCGCCGTGTCGCCGGAACGGCCGCACCCTGGAAACGCTGCGTTACCAGTGGAAGCCGCGCGACAGCCGGGCCAGCGCCATTGCCGCGCGCGAGAGGTGTTTCTCGCCACGTCCGATCTTGAGTTCGCCCGAACCGCCCGCCGCGGCCGAATCCGGGAAGATCCGGAACCCCTGGTACGCGATCGCGTCGGTGAGCCCCGGTGTGAGCGTGTAGGCCAGCCCGATCGCCTGCCCGGCCGGGGTGCCGATGTGCTTCGGCCGCTCGACGAGCGCCGTCATCACCATGTCCGCGGCCTGCTCCGGCGACTTAGTCGGGAACGCGTCGTAGATCTTCGTCGGGCGGATCATCGGGGTGCGCACCAGCGGCATGTGGATGGTGGTGAACGTGATCCCGTCGCCGTGCGTCTCGGTCGCCGCGATCCGCGAGAAGTAGTCCAGCGCCGCCTTCGACGCCGCGTACGCCGAGAAGCGCGGCGCGATGCCCTGCACGCCGATCGACGACACGTTCACGATGTGCCCGAACTTCCGCTCCGACATGTGCGGCAGCACCGCGAGGATCAGCCGCACCGCACCGAAGTAGTTGATGGCCATCGCGCGCTCGTAGTCGTGCATCCGGTCGTAGGACAGCTTGATCGACCGGCGGATCGACCGGCCGGCGTTGTTCACCAGCATGTCGATCCGGCCGTGCTCGGCCAGCATGGCGTCGACGGCCTTGCGCACCGAGTCCTCGTCGGTCAGGTCGGCCGGGTACACCGACGCCGTGCCGCCGGCGGCGACGATCTCGTCGCGGACCTCTTCCAGTTCGTGCTGGCGGCGCGCGACGAGCAGCGGGACACCACCTGCCGCTGCAACTTTGAGCGCGGTCGCGCGGCCGATGCCCGAGGACGCGCCGGTGATGATCACGCGGCGGCCGTCGAGTTCGCCGCGGGGGCCGTGCTTGCGCGCGCGGAAGGGGTCGAGGTGCTCGCGCCAGTAGCGCCACAGCGTCGGCGCGTACTCCTCCAGCCGGGGGACCTCCACGGTGCCGGCCAGCGCCTTGCGCGTCTCGGCCGAGGAGAACACCGACGGGAACGCCATCGTGTCGAGCAGCACCGGCGGGATGCCGAACCGCTCCATCACGGCGTCGCGCGCGATGGTGACGCCGGGGATATGCTCGGTCAGCTTGACCAGCCCGATGATCCGCTTCGAGAGGCCTTCGCCCAGCTGCACGGTGATCGTCGGCGCGCCCGCGGCCCGAGCGAAGGCGTTGTACACCGACACGACCGGCTGCGGTTCGGGGTTGACCAGGTGGAAGGCGTGCCCGTCGAGACCGGGCTTGACCACCAGTTCCAGCAGCGCCTTGGCGACGTAGTCGACCGGCACGATGTTGGTGTCGCCGAGGTCCGGGCCGACGACCGGCAGCACGTCGGGCAGCCCGGAGAGCCGGTTGATAGCGGGGAAGAGGTAGTACGGGCCGTCGATCTTGTCCATTTCGCCGGTCTCGGAGTGCCCGACGACGACGGCGGGCCGGTACACCCGCCACGGCACCTCGTCCTGCTCGCGGACGATCTTCTCGGCTTCGAACTTGGTCCGGTGGTACGGCGTGACCAGCCGCTGCCCGGCGTCGAACATCTCCTCGGTGAACACGCCTTCGTGGTCGCCCGCGACGGCGACCGACGACACGTGGTGCAGGCAGCCCGCGCGCAGGTCCGCGGCGAGGCCGACGACGGCCCGCGTACCGTCCACATTGGCCTTGATGCTGGCTTCGTCGTCGGCGGTGAGGTCGTAGAGCGCGGCGAGGTGGACGATGTGGTCGACGTTCCCGCGCAGCTCCTCGCGGTCGGTTTCGGACACGCCCAGCAGCGGCTCGCCGAGGTCGCCGGTGATCAGCGTGACGCGGTCGGAGTGCGGCCACTGGTCGACCAGCGCGGCCAGTTTGGCCCGCGAGGACGCGCGCACGACGAGCGCGACCCGGTCCTCGTCGGGGCGGGAGAGCAGCAGCCGGGTGAAGTGACGCCCGATCAGTCCGGTCGCCCCGGTCACCAAGAACGTCGCCATCGTCTTCACACCTCTCGCCGCCACAGCCCTGACCCTGGGCATTGTGCTGCATGGCGACGCGCACGACCACCGTTTCGAAACGTGATGTTACCCACGAGTAACTTAGGCCGGGTCCGCGATGACGACGCGGTTCTCCTCGTAGCCGTCCGATCCGCCGACCCAGCGGCCGCCGCACGTCACCAGCACCACGCGGTGCGGGCCGGACGGGCCGAACAGGTAGTCGGCGCGCGCCGCCAGGTCGTTCTTGTGCACGGTGACCAGCTGCGAGATCCGGTACCGCCACGTCTTGCCCGCACTGTCCACAATGGTCACTTCGGCACCGATCCGTTCGTTCCACAGCTCGGCGAACGGCCCGGTCGCGCCCCGCCAGTTCACGTGGCCGGCGAACACGCTCGCCCCGCCCGCCGCGTCGAGTGACGCACCCCACCACGCCGCCTGCCCGAGGTTCGCGGGGACCGGCAGTTCGCCGCCCGGGCCGAGGTTCTGGCGCACCAGCGTCGCCGTCCCGCCGCCGGGCAGCCGCACGGTGCCCGGCCGCTGCGGCGGCAGGGACGGCGGTGGCGCCGGTGACGCCGATGCCGACGATGACGAAGGCGGCTGCCCGGCCGGAGCGGCCGGGGTCGCGGAAGCGGTGGCCGTCGGGGAAGGGGACGGCACCGGCGCCGCGGCTCCGGCCGCGCCCGAGGCGGGCAGCGCCGTGCCGGTCACGACGGTCACCGGCGCCGCGGCGACCACGGTGGAGCCGTACTCCACCCCGAGCACCGTCGCCGCGCCCAGTGCGAAGCCGGCGAGCAGCCGACCCCGGCCGCGCTTCGGCGCGGCCGGATCCCGGTGGCCGGCGGGCGGCTCGTCGTCGACGGCCGCCCAGCCGGTGCTCCGGTGCCATTCGTCGACGAACCAGTCGTCGCCCCGCCAGTCGTCGTCGTGGTTCGCCACGCCTTACCGCCGGGACGCCCGCCGCGCGGCGAAGCCGACCAGCCCGGCTGCCAGCAGCACGAGCAGGCCGACGCCCGCCAGGCCCGGCACGGAGTAGCTCGTCTCGACGACCCCGTGCGCCTGGGCGACCGGCTGATCGCCGGCCGGGATCGCGCGCGGGACTTCGTTCGGCTTGTTCGTCACGGTCAGCGCGAGCGTCTCGCCCGGCTGCACGGTGCCGCACGCCGACGGCGGGTTCTGCGGGTCGTAGGCGTTCGTGTATCCCGGCGGCGGGCTCGCCTCGACGACGCAGATCTCCTGCGGTGCACGGAGGTTCTCGACCGTCACGCCGCCGGTCTTGCCGTCGGTGGTGACGACCACGGGCTTGCCGTCGGTCCCGGTGAGCGGCTTGCCGTCCTGCCCGAGCGCGGCGGACGTCTTGTCCTTGCCCGTGATCCGCAGCACCGCACCGCCGACGCCCGCGCCGGTGTTCGCGTCCGTCTTGGTCACCTGGACCTTGCCGGGCTTGGCGACGTTGACGACGCCCTGGGCGGTCAGCTCCTTCTCGCCCCCGGTGGAGACCACGCGCTGCACCGTCGTGTCCACCGGCAGCCGGACGTAGGGCCGGTCGGCCGGCGCGGACAGCGAGGCCACCAGCTTCGGCTGGTCGCCGGTCGGGGTCAGCTTCACCGTCACGGTGCCGTCCGCGCCGGTCTTGAGCGTGACGTCCTTCGCGGCGGCCTGCGGGCTCGCGTTGCCCGCGGCGCTGTCCGTCTTCCCGTCGCCGAGGGTGGCGTCGGTCGCCGTCAGCTTCACCGGGACGTCCGGGATACCTTTGCCCTGGGCGTTCTTCACGGTGGCGGTCCACTCGGCCGCTTCGCCGAGGTGCTGGTCGCCCTTGGGCTTGGTCATCGAAGCGGTCCACGGCCCGCGGTTGGTTTCGGCGTCCGTCTTCAGCCGGTCGACGGCGTCGGCCGCGGCCTGCATGCCGTGGTCGCGCAGGTACTGGAGGTGCGCCGGCGCGTCGTAGGCGATCTTGTCCTTGGGCAGGTCCGGATTGAGGTCGTCCGGGGTCCGGGGCGCCGCGGTCCACGAGTGCAGCAGGTGCGCGAGCGCGGTCGCTTCGTCCGGGTTCTTGGTGTTGCCGTAGCGCAGCAGCAGGTACGAGATGTTCGCGGCGTTCTCGGCGGGCAGCTTCTCGCCCCACTTGGTGAGCAGTTCGTCGCCGGGCTTGTACTGCTCATCGGTGTTCGGCGCCTTCAGCAGGAAGCTCACGCAGAACACCTGCTGGCCGCCGACGACGTACGACCCCAGCCAGACCGTGCCGAAGCCGGTCTGGCCCCCGACGTCGTGCCCGATGCCCTGCTGGGTTGCGGCCGAGGCCGCGGGCACTCCGGCCGTCACGGAAAGGATGCCGAGCAAGGCCGCGGCGACGAGGCCGGTGAGCGCGCGAACACCCGCGCGCGGGCGTGTTGACCACCCCATGGTGTCAATGCTCCTTCGTTCGACGCGCGGCAGCACCCGGCGTCTCTGCAGGTCACACGACTGATCAAGTCCCCGACGCGCATTCGGTGAACATCCGAGCACGCGAGGTGAGCGTTGCGTCAAGCAGTGAAACTGTGTACCGCTCTTCGGGTGGCTGTCGCCGAACGGTCGTGTCAGCCCCTCGCTTACCGTGTCGTCGGCGGCCGGGGGACGGCCGTCGAGTAAAGTTGTCTTTACTCGACGGGAACCGCTCGTCCCCGGCGGTCGTTGAACCCGATGCAGCGATGATCCACGAAGCAGCAGATCCAGGAGGATCAGGTGCGTTCCAGTAGCAACCCGGCGTTCCGCAACCTGCCCGGCGGCGGAACCCAGACTTACGGGCAGTACGGGCCCCCGGTGGGCTTCAACCAACCCCAGGGCGGCGTGCCGGGGTACGACCCGGGCCGGGCCACCGCCGGCGAGGGCGACCGCCCGATGACCGTCGACGACGTCGTCGTCAAGACGGGCATGTCCCTCGGCGTCGCGCTGCTCGTCGGGGTGATCACGGGCATCTGGGCGCAGGTCCAGCTGGCCGAGACCGGCCGGCTGTCCGGTGCGCTCATCGGCGCGATGCTCGGCGGCCTGATCGTCGGGTTCGTCATCTCGCTGGTGATCATCTTCCGCCGGAAGCCCAGCGGCGCGCTGACGCTGACGTACTCGGCCGCCGAAGGGCTGTTCCTCGGTGCGCTGAGCGGCGTGTTCGAGGCGATCTACCCGGGTATCGCGCTGCAGGCGATCATCGGCACCGTCGGCGTCTTCATCGGCATGCTGGTGGTCTACAAGACCGGCGCGGTCAAGGTCACGCCGAAGCTGACCAAGTGGATCGTCGGCGCCGTCGTCGGTGTCGCGATCCTGATGCTGTTCAACCTGGTCAGCTCGCTGTTCTTCGGCTTCAACCCGTTGCGCGACGGCAGCCCGCTCGCCATCGCCTTCAGCATCCTCTGCATCGGCATCGCCGCGTTCAGCTTCCTGCTCGACTTCGACCAGGCCGACCGGATGATCCGCGAGGGCCTGCCGTCGAAGTGGGCCTGGTACACCGCCTTCGGCCTGATGACGACGCTGGTTTGGCTGTACCTCGAGATCCTGCGGTTGCTTTCGTACTTCCGTGAGTAACCTGGCTCACAGTCCCGCAGTGAAGGCGCTCCGTAATCGGCGGGGCGCCTTTTCTGTGGGTAATTCGTGCATTTGTGGACCCCGCTGCGGATGGCGATCACCCTGCGTGTTGGATGAGCCGGTCGGTTCTCATTTCACATGTGTGAGGTTCACAGTGAGCGTTCCCCCTCCGGCCCCCGGGGGCCAGCAGCCGGTGGGTCAGCCCGATCCTTACGGACCGCCTTCGGGCGGCCAGCCGCAGCAGCCGTACGGCCAGCCGGGCCAGTACGGCCCGCCGCCGCAGGGCCAGCCGGGCCCGTACGGCCCGCCGCCCGGCCAGTTCCCGCCGGGCCAGTTCCCGCCCGGCCAGCCCGGTTTCCCGCCCGCGCCGCCGGCCCCGCCGAAGCGCTCGAAGGCCCTCGGCCTGATCCTGGGTGGCATCGGTGCCTTCGTGCTGATCGGCCTGATCATCGTGGGGGTCTTCGCCTTCATGAAGTCGCCGGCCACCGCGAACGCCGGTGACTGCCTCACGATCACCGAGTTCACCCAGGGCGGCGACGACCCGGCGAAGGCCGACTGCAACGACCCGAAGGCGAACGTCAAGATCGCCAAGAAGCTCGACACCTCCTCCGAGAACTGCCCCGGCGGGTCCGACGCGGGCTACGACACGTACTCGGTCAGCGGCCGCAGCTCGTACAAGCTGTGCCTGATGATCAACGCGAAGCAGGGCGACTGCCTGGCGAACTTCACGTCGCAGACCAAGGGCTACCTGAAGGTCCCGTGCACCGACCCGGCCAAGGACGGCGAGCTCGTCAAGGTCGTGACGGGCCAGGCCGACAAGAGCGTCTGCGAGGGCACCGACGCCACGCGCGTCGCGGTGTACCCGGAGCCGGCGACGACGATGTGCGTCAAGACGAACGAATAGCCGTGACCTGACGAAGAAGGCCCCCTCGCTGTACCGGCGAGGGGGCCTTCTTCGCGTTCAGGGGTCAGGAAAGGCGCTCGATGATCAGCGCCATGCCCTGGCCGCCGCCGACGCACATCGTCTCGAGGCCGAACTGCTTGTCGTGGTGCTGCAGGGAATTGATCAGCGTCGAGGTGATCCGGGCGCCGGTCATGCCGAACGGGTGGCCGACCGCGATCGCGCCGCCGTTGACGTTCAGCCGGTCCAGGTCGATGCCCAGGTCCTGGTAGGACGGGATGACCTGCGCCGCGAACGCCTCGTTGATCTCGACCAGGTCGATGTCGCCGATCGACAGCCCCGCGCGCGAAAGCGCCTGCTTGGACGCCTCGACCGGGCCGTAGCCCATGATCTCCGGCGAAAGCCCGGTGACACCGGTGGACACGATCCGCGCCAGCGGCGTCAGGCCCAGCTCGCGCGCCTTCGTGTCGGACATGACGACCAGCGCCGCCGCGCCGTCGTTGAGCGCGCAGCAGTTACCCGCCGTCACGCGGCCGTCCGGGCGGAACACCGGCTTCAGGCCGGAGACGCCTTCCACGGTGACGCCGGCGCGCGGGCCGTCGTCCTTCGAGACGACCGTGCCGTCCGGCAGCGTCACCGGCGTGATGTCCTTGGCCCAGAAGCCGTCCGCGATGGCCTTCTCGGCCAGGTTCTGCGAGCGGACGCCGAACTCGTCCATCTCCTCGCGCGTGACGCCCTTCAGCCGCGCCAGGTTCTCCGCGGTCTGGCCCATCGCGATGTAGACGTCCGGCACGTTGCCCTCGGTGCGCGGGTCGGTCCAGGTGTCGGTGCCGGACTCGGCGGTCGCCTGCGTGCGCGCCTCGGCGTCGGCGAACAGCGGGTTGTGCGTGTCGGGCCAGGAGTCCGAGCTGCCCTTCGAAAACCGCGAGACGGTCTCGACGCCGGCCGAGATGAAGACGTCGCCCTCGCCCGCCTTGATCGCGTGGAACGCCATCCGGGTGGTCTGCAGGCTGGAGGAGCAGTACCGGGTGATCGTGCAGCCGGGCAGGTGGTCGTAGCCCAGTTCGACGGCGACCGCGCGGCCCATGTTGAACCCGGACTCGCCGCCCGGCAGGCCGCAGCCCAGCATCAGGTCGTCGATGTCGGCCGGGTCCAGCTGCGGCACCTTGGCCAGCGCCGCCCGGACCATCTGCACGGTCAGGTCGTCGGGCCGCATGCCGACCAGCGAGCCCTTGTTGGCCCGCCCGATGGGCGAGCGAGCGGTGGAGACGATGACGGCTTCAGGCATGACGTGACACATCCTCGTATCGCGAGCTAAGCAGTTGCTCACCATAGTGCCGGGTACGGCGGCGCGGTCAAAGCCGAACGCGACCTGCGCCACTCCCGGCGCCGGGTGGTCCGCACCGGAACGGGTGACCGGACAGCGAGTGGACAACGCCACGGGTCGGCCGTTTAGGCTGGCGGTCGTGGAGTACGCAGAGCACATCGCAGACCTCGTGGGCAACACCCCGCTGGTCAAGCTGAACTCGTTGACCAAGGGGCTCAAGCCGCTCGTGCTGGCCAAGGTCGAGTACCTGAACCCGGGTGGCTCGGTCAAGGACCGCATCGCGCTGCGCATGGTCGAAGCCGCCGAAGCATCCGGCGAGCTGCGCCCCGGCGGCACGATCGTGGAGCCGACGTCCGGCAACACCGGCGTCGGCCTGGCCATGGTCGCCCAGCGCAAGGGCTACCGGTGCGTGTTCGTCTGCCCGGACAAGGTCAGCGAGGACAAGCGCAACGTGCTCAAGGCGTACGGCGCCCGGGTCGTGGTGTGCCCGACGGCGGTCGCGCCCGAGCACCCGGACTCCTACTACAACGTCTCCGACCGCCTGGTCCGCGAGATCGAGGGCGCCTGGAAGCCCAACCAGTACGCCAACCCGCAGAACCCGGAGAGCCACTACCGCTCGACCGGCCCGGAGCTGTGGACGCAGACCGAAGGCAAGATCACGCACTTCGTCGCGGGCGTGGGCACCGGCGGCACGATCTCCGGCACCGGCAAGTACCTCAAGGAGGTCAGCGACGGCGCCGTGCAGGTGGTCGGCGCCGACCCGGAGGGCTCGGTCTACTCCGGCGGCAGCGGGCGGCCGTACCTGGTCGAAGGCGTCGGCGAGGACTTCTGGCCGGACACCTACGACCGGGACATCGCCGACGAGATCATCCCGGTCTCCGACGCCGACTCCTTCCAGATCACCCGGCGCCTCGCGCTGGAGGAGGGCCTGCTGGTCGGCGGCTCCTGCGGGATGGCCGTCGCGGCCGCGCTGAAGCTCGCCGAGCGGCTCACCGAGGACGACGTCGTGGTCGTGCTGCTGCCCGACGGCGGCCGCGGCTACATGACGAAGGTCTTCAACGACACCTGGATGTCCTCCTACGGCTTCCTGCCGCCCGACTCCTCCGGCGCGACGGTCGCCGACGTGCTCACCAAGAAGAGCGGGCACCTGCCGGCCCTGGTGCACTCCCACCCGAACGAGACCGTCGCCGAGGCCGTCGCGATCCTCTCCGAATTCGGCGTGAGCCAGATGCCCGTCGTCAGCGCGGAGCCGCCGGTGATGGCCGCCGAGGTCGTCGGCGCCGTCAACGAGCGCGACCTGCTCGACGCGCTGTTCACCGGCAAGGCGCAGCTGGCCGACCGGCTCGAGCAGCACATGTCCCCGCCGCTGCCGACGATCGGCGGCGGCGAGCAGGTGGGCGCGGCGATGACCGCGCTCGTGGGGGCCGACGGCGCGCTCGTGCTGGTCGACGGCAAGCCGGCCGGGGTCCTCACCCGGCACGACCTCCTGGGCTTCCTGGCCGGTCGCTGACTCCGGCCGCGGAAGAGCATTGATCGGCGGACCCGGCCGGGGCGTTTGCGAGCGCCCTGCCGGGTGATCCGATAGCGTGGGCGCAAATAGAACACTTTCGCGTCCTCGTCAAGGGGGTTCAAGACCCACATGAGTGCACCGCAGCCACCGAACCAGCCGTGGGGTGGCGGCCAGCCACCTCAGGGCCCGCCGAGTGGCCCCCAGCCGCAGCAGGACGACCCGTTCAGCAGCCCCGAGCCGACCCAGGTGGTGCAGCCCGCCCAGCCCCACGGCGGTTCCCCGTTCGGGGAGACGCCGGAGCCGACCCAGGTCGTCCAGCCGGGTCAGCCGGGTGACGGCGGGGCGACCCAGGCGATGCCGCCGGTCGACGCGAACGCGACCCAGATGGTGAACCCGGGCGGTGGTGGCCCGGTCGCGGAGTCGACGCAGCTGGTGCCCCCGGGCTCCCAGCCGCCGGCGATCCCGTACACCCCGCCGCCGAGCGCGGCCGACAACCCGGGCGCTGCCTTCGGCCAGCAGCCCGGTGGGTACGGCCAGCAGCCGGGCGGGTACGGGCAACAGCCGGGTGGCTTCGGGCAGCAGCCGGGCTACGGTCAGCCGGGCCAGCCGCCGCAGGGTTTCGGGGCACCCGGGTTCGGTGGCCCGCAGCAGCCCGGCTTCGGCGGGCCGCAGCAGCCTGCCTTCGGCGGGCCGGCCGCGGGCGGCAACGGCCTGTTCGGCTACATCGCCGGCGGCGTGGTCACGCTGCTGGCGCTGGCCGCGCTGATCTACTCGTTCGCCTACATGGGTGACGCGAGCGACTATTCGGCGCTCCTCGACCGCGTGGCCGACCAGGCCGCGATCCAGCGGGTGCTGGACTCGGCCGGGCTCATCGGGCCGGGCTTGGTCTGGTTCTACGTCATTATGATCCTGCTGGGCTCGCTGATCTCGCTGGCCGGCGGCGTCGGCCTGGCGCTGGTGGGCAAGCTGGGCGGGATCCGCAAGTTCGTCCCGATCGCGATCGTCGCGGGTGGCGCGGTGCTGACGCTGTTCGCCCTGCTGCTCAAGATCGGGATGACGCCGAACGCCGAGACGCTCGCGCAGGCGTCCGCCACCGAGCGGGACACGTTCGGCCTCGGCCTGCCGCCGCTGATCCTCGGCATCCTCATCCTGATCGTCGGCGTCGTCGGGCTCATCCCGGCGACTCGGCAGTTCGTCGGCCTCGGCGACGGCAGTGCCGCACCGGGGGGTCCGGGCGGGCCGCAGGGCTTCGGCGGGCCGCCCCCGGGCTTCGGCGGCCAGCAGCAGCCGGGCGGTTTTGGCCAGCCGGGTCAGCACGGTCAGCCGGGCCAGCCGCCGCAGGGCTACGGCCAGCCGGGTGGCTACGGCCAGCATGGTCAGCCAGGTCAGCCGGGTCAGGGCTACGGTCAGCCAGGCGGCTACGGCCAGCCGGGCGGCCCCAACCCGTCCAGCGGCGGGTTCCCGCAGCCGTCGAGCGGGGGCTTCCCGCAGCCGGGTCAGCAGGGCGGGTACGGCCAGCCGGGGCAGCCCGGTGGGTACGGCCAGCCTGGCGGGTACGGCCAGCCAGGTCAGCACGGTCAGCCGGGCCAGCCGGGCCAGCCGGGACAGCCTGGTCAGCCGCCGCAGGGCTGGGGGCAGCCGCCGGGCCAGCAGGGTCCGCCGAGCGGCGGGTTCGGCCAGCCGGGCCAGCCCCCGCAGCAGCAGTGGTGAACTGAAGCGCGCATTCCGTGCCCCGGAGCCGATTCGGCTCCGGGGCACGCGCATTTCCGGGCCGGTAATTGTCCGAAAAGGACAATAAACGAGCGGCACCACAGCCCGTAATCGCGTGACGCATTTCTGCCACTACCGCACAGAAATGATCTTGGGTTCCGCCGTCCGGCCGAATTCCGTTCTCATTCCCGACTCCTGCCCCCGAATTCCGACTAGGGTGAACGCCGTCGTCCTGTGCTCGGCTGATGGGGGAGATGTGACCGGTCCGCACCGTTATCCGGTGTCGCATTCGCATTCGTATTCATCGGCTCGGCCATCCGGAGTAACGGCGGTCCTCGCCGGCGTGCTCGGTTTTCCGGGCGCGGTCGCCGCGGGATACGTGCCGGTCAAGACCTTCCTCGACATGCCGGCGGAATTCAGCCTCGGCGCGCTGCCGGGCTGGGTCCTGGTGGACCTCGCCGCCTACGTCGTCGCGGGCCTGGTGCTGCTCCTCGGTTCGCTGGCGACGCTCTTCCGCGCGACGGCGGGAGCGGTCCTGCTCGGCCTGGGCGCGCTGCTGGCCATCGGTGCCCTGCTCACCGAGCCGATGTCGGTGGGCGTCCCGCCGGCCCGGTTCGCCGACGCGATGTTCACCCACGGCGGGTTCGCGATGGCCGACCGCGTCGGCCTGGCCGCGCTGGCGGTGCTCGTGCTGGTGCTGGCGTTCCTGCCGCCGACGTTCCGCTACCTGCGGTACCGCACGTCCGCGGTCCCGGTGCTGTCCGGCCAGGGCGCGTACTCGTCCCGGAGCTGGTGAATGGCGGCCGTGGCGCCGCCGCGGCCGCGCGGGCACCGCGGTTCCCGCTGGACGCAAGGATCCGCGCCCGCCCGGTGACTTGGTCGTTCGTGGTGGTTGCGCCGGGGTGCTGACGGCGGTCGGCGTGGGCCGGTCGGGTTGGTTGGGCGGTCAGCCGTGCTCGCGCCCGAATGCCCGGTCACCCACCGTCACGCTCGTCCCGATCGCCACCGCCGCTGGACACGGCGCTGAGATCCATCCCACCTGCCGGGAATGCCAGGGGCGGCCCGTACGCTGAACCGATGGTGGACGACTACTCCGTACTCGGCTTCGAGACCCGCGCGATCCACGCCGGTCAGAAGCCCGATCCCCGCACCGGCGCGGTGACCGTGCCGATCTACCAGACCTCGACCTACGCGCAGGACGGCGTGGGCGGTACCCGCGAGGGCGACTACGAGTACTCGCGCACCGCGAACCCGACCCGTTCGGCGCTGGAGGAGGCGCTGGCCTCGCTGGAAGGCGGCCGGCACGCGCTGGCCTTCGCGTCCGGCATGGCCGCCTCCGACGTGGTGCTGCGCAGTACCCTCCGCCCCGGTGACCACCTCGTGCTCGGCAACGACGCCTACGGCGGCACGTTCCGCCTGATCGACAAGGTGCTCAGCCTCTGGGGCGTCGAGCACACCGTCGCCGACCTCGCGGACCTCGACGAGGTGCGCGCCGCGATCCGGCCCGAGACCAAGCTGATCTGGTGCGAGTCGCCGACCAACCCGATGCTGGGCATCGCGGACATCGCCGCGCTGGCCGGGGTCGCGCACGACGCCGGTGCCCGCCTGGTGGTCGACAACACCTTCGCGACGCCGTACCTGCAGAACCCGCTGGCGCTGGGCGCGGACATCGTCCTGCACTCCACGACCAAGTACCTCGGCGGCCACGCCGACGTCGTCGGCGGCGCGATCATCACGAACGAGGACGAACTGCGCGAGCAGTTCTTCTTCCTGCGCAACACCGCGGGCGCGGTGCCGGGGCCGTTCGACGCGTGGCTGACGCTGCGGGGCGTCAAGACCCTCGCCCTGCGCATGGAGCGGCACAGCGACAACGCCGAGAAGATCGTCCAGGCGCTGATCAAGCACCCGAAGGTGACGAAGGTCTACTACCCGGGCCTGCCGGAGCACCCCGGCCACGAGACCGCGGCCAAGCAGATGCGCCGCTTCGGCGGGATGGTCTCCTTCCGCCACGTGGACGGCGAACAGGCCGCGCTGGAGGTGGCTTCGCGCACGAAGCTGTTCATCCTCGCCGAGTCGCTCGGCGGCGTCGAGTCGCTGATCGAGCACCCGGGCAAGATGACCCACGCGAGCACGGCGGGTTCGACCCTCCAGGTCCCGGCCGACCTGCTGCGCCTCTCGGTCGGCATCGAAGACGGCCGCGACCTGGTCGCGGACCTGCTGGCCGCGCTGGGCTGAGGCTCAGCTCACGTCGAGGCCGCCGCCGTAGAGCCGGTCCACCCGGAGCCGGATGACCACGCGGCGGTCCTCGACCATGTTCCGCAGGAACGCGGCCTCGTCGCCGGGATCGGCGAACGGCGCCTGCATCGCGAGCAGCTCCCGGCCGGTCTCGTCCCCGGGCACCGAACTGACCGGCGACACTGCGGCCAGGCCTTCGGCGACGGCGAAAGCCAGGTGGTCGGCGCTGGTGACGTGGAGCGCCGCGTGCGGGTCACGCGCGAGCTGGCGGACCTTCGCGCGCCCCGCCGTGGAGCCGATCCGCACCACGCGCTCGGCCGGATCCCAGGCGTAGGCGACCGTGGACAGGTGCGGAAAGCCGCCGCGGTTGACGGTGGCCAGTGCGCCCAGGCTGTGGGCGGCCAGCAGCCGGCTCGACGCTTCTTCGGTGGGCTTGGCGGGTCCGGGACCGCGGCCCGGCTCGTGGACGGTGGTCACCCGATGATCATCAAGGGCCGACGCGACCAGCGGAAGAAGGCACTTTCGTGTTCCCGGGGAACACGGAGGTAACCCGCCAGGTCAGGGGTTGTAGTTGCCGTGCACGACGCCGCCGGGCGACGACGTGCCGGCGGCCGGCAGCTTCGCGCCGTCGACGCAGCCGCCGACCAGTTCGACGTGGCTGTCGTGGCGGATGTACTGGGCCGGGGAGCCGCACGAGGCGTTGTCCACGGTGAAGTACGCGGCACCCGTCAGCGCGGCGGCCGAGGCCAGCCCGATCACGAGCGGGAGCAGCCCGGCGGAGCGGGTGGCGCGAGCCCGTCGGGCCGTGTTCGCGTCGTTCCCCGGTGCCATGGTTGCTCCTTGTTTACCGCCTGTTGACGCGACCCAGGGTACCCGGCTCACGGTCCGGTCAACCTGTGGAGTTCCTGAGTGGCATAGTCCGGCCCATGGAACTCGTCACCCTCGAGCGGATCCAGGCCGCCCGGGAACTCCTCAAAGGAGTGACCCGGGTGACGCCGATGGAGCACGCGCGCGACCTGCGCCGGCTCCACGGCGGTCCAGTGCACCTGAAGTGCGAAAACCTGCAGCGGACGGGGTCGTTCAAGATCCGCGGCGCCTACACCCGCATCCACGGCCTGACCGTGGCCGAACGCGAGCGGGGCGTCGTCGCGGCCAGCGCCGGCAACCACGCGCAGGGCGTCGCGCTGGCGTCGTCGCTGCTCGGCGCCAAGTCGACCGTTTTCATGCCGCTGCGGGCCCCGCTGCCGAAGCTCGCCGCCACCCGCGGCTACGGCGCCGACGTCCACCTGCACGGCGCGCTCCTGGAAGAGACGCTGCGGGCCGCGATCGAGTTCGGCGAGCGGACCGGGGCGGTGTTCATCCACCCCTTCGACCACCCGGACGTCATCGCCGGCCAGGGCACGGTCGGCCTCGAGATCCTCGAGCAGGTACCGGGCGTGAAGACCATCCTGGTCGCCACCGGCGGCGGCGGGCTGGTCGGCGGAGTGGCGTCGGCGGTGAAGGCGCTGCGCCCGGACGTCCGCGTCGTCGGCGTCCAGGCCGAGGAAGCCGCCGCGTACCCGCCGTCGCTGGCCGCGGGCGCGCCGGTGCGGCTGAGCACGACCTCGACCATGGCGGACGGGATCGCGGTCGGCGAACCCGGCCTGGTCAGCTTCGCCCACGTCGAGTCGCTGGTCGACGACGTCGTGACGGTGTCCGAGCAGTTCCTCTCCCGTGCCGTCCTGCTGTGCCTGGAGCGGCGGAAGCTGGTGGTCGAGCCGGCCGGCGCGGCCACGGTCGCCGCGCTGCTGCAGCACCCCGGCGAGTTCGAGCCCCCGGTGGTGGCGATCCTCTCCGGCGGCAACGTCGATCCGGTGCTGCTGCTGCAGATCATCCAGCACGGCATGACGGCGGGCGGGCGCTACCTGCACCTGAGGTTGCGGGTCCCGGACCGCCCGGGGTCACTCGTGGGCGTGCTGTCGTGCGTCAGCGAGCTGGGCGCGAACGTCCTCGACGTCGAGCATTCCCGCATCTCCGGCAGCCTGGACCTCGGTGAGGCCGACGTCGTGCTGTCCCTGGAGACCCGCGGCCCCGAGCACTGCAAGGAAGTCGAGGTCGCGCTGACGAACGCGGGCTACACGGTCGTCTGAGGGTTCTTCGGGGGTTCAGTTGGCGAAGCCCCGGAGGTCACGGTTCTTCCCCGGTGATCGCCGCGAGAGCCAGGTCCTTGGCGGGCTCGGGGACCTCCGCCGGCGCGGTGAAGCGGCGGGCCCGGATGTGGGCGACCAGGTCCGGGTCCGGCGGCACGCCGTGCTCACGCAGGTAGTACGCCACCGCGCCGGGCCACGCCCAGGCCCCGTCGGTGCGGAAGTTCATCGGCACCGCGTCCGTGCGGTCCGGCGCGAACGCGTCCGGGCCGTTGCTGCGCGAGGCCAGGATGACCGGTGCCGCGTCGAGGTACGCGAGCACCCGCTCGGCCTCCGCCGGGACGAGCGGACGGCGCCGGACCAGCGGCTTGCCCGCCGCGTCGACGCCGTCGTAGATCCGCGGCGTGCGCACCCCGCCCTCGGCGACCGGCGGGGTCAGCCCGGCGCGCTCGCGCAGCCAGGCCGGGATGTGCTCGTCCGCGCGCGGGAAGAACCGCAGCTCGTCCTGGAACCCGACCGGCGGCGGCTGCTGCCGGAACGGCGGTTCGAGGTCCGGCCGCACGAAGTCGACGTCGGGTGGCTGCGCCGGCTCGAACACCAGGATCGCGCCCAGCCACGTGCCGAAGCCGGGCTGGTACATGCCCGAGCGCAGCACCCCGAGCAGCCGCACCGCTTCCGGGTGCGGCTGTCCGGGCCGGGGCACGCCGTCCGGCCCGGTCACCAGCAGATCGGCTTCGACGTGCCGCCCGGCAGCGCGGTACTCGACGCGCAGCTGGCGCCACCCCGGCGGCACCTGCGACGTCAGCACCGCCGCGATCCGGCGGACGATCTCCTGCTGCTGGTCCGGGCGCAGCGGCCCCGGTGGCTGGCTCATGGCGCGGAACCCCGGTGTCGGTCACCCGCCGCGCGAGCCGCTTCGAGCCCGGCGCGGTACCACTCCGGCGTGGGGGCCTCGTCGCGCACCACTTCACCGAGGTTCAATGTACTGCGCCCAATCCGGGATACGTCGGCGACCCAATTCCCGCATCACTTCCAGCCGTTCGCGGTAACGCGCGACATCGGGCGTTATGGCGCGGAACCAGAAAGAAACGCTTTCCCATTGTTCTTCGGTTCCCTCGCCCTCGGTGACGAGCCGGACCGGGGGGTCGGGGAGGTCGATTTTCGCGCCGTCGACGACGTGGAAGGTGTACGACTGGTGCTCCACCAGCACCAGCGCGCCCTCCGGGTCTTCCAGCGGATCGTTCATCGCCGTCAGGGTGGCCAGGAGGTGGTTCTTGGCTTCCCGCCGCACCGCGCCGACCCCGAGCGAGCTCCCGGCCAGCCACAACCCGTGGTCCCGGCCGATCAGCCGGAGGACCTCGCGAACGGCGGCCGGTACGGCGCGGGCGCCCTGCTCGGCGGCCCAGTCGTCGATTTCCGCGTCGGACGCTCCTCGCACGGAGTCCGCGCGCAGCCCGTCCGACACGGCTCCGGCGAAGATTTCGCGGATCCGCTCGGCGGGATCGGTATTCGGCGTGGTCACCAGAGCAGCTCCTCACCCTGGAGGTTGACGACCTCGACGCGGACATTCGGGAACAGTTTCTCGAACTGCATGATGACATCCTGGCACGAGTCGCAGATCTGGTAGTCCACCGGGATGTTGTCGCGTTTGGTGGACGGCAGGTCGACGACCATCCGCAGATCGCCGTCCATGCCTTCCCGCGTGATCGGGGTGTAGTTTTCGCCGCGCGTGGCCGCCCGCTCGGCCGCCCGCCGGTTGATCTCCTCGAGCGCGCTGTCCATCCGGTCCTGCGCGCGGGCGATGTCGCCCTTGAGCCCGTTGTCGTAGGTCCGGAGACCGTCCGATTCTTCGCGCCGCATGCGTTCGATCTGCTTCTTGACGATGTCGTCGACCTCTTCGCGGGGAAGCCCGGACCGCTCGGCGAAGTCGCGGCGGACCAGTTCCTCCATGAGCTTGGGCTCGGAGTCGTGCATCCGCCCGAACTTGTTCGTCGGGTCCGGCTGCCCGAGTTCGGGCCGGTAGGTCCCGGCGTCCTTGGTCTCGAACAGGCGCTCGCGCTTCGGGTAGCTCGGGCCCTCGCTCGCGGGCGCCCAGTCGTGGGTCTTCCCGCTGAAGCTGTGGATGTCCTCCACCCCGCCTTCGAGGCTGCGGTACCTCGAGGTGGTCAGGGCTCGGTCGTGCGGGCGCCGCAGGTCGTCCGTGGTCGGGTTGACGTTCCGGCCGTCGTGGTGCCGGACCGACTCCAGACCTTCTTCGCGCAGGTCCCGGTTCTCGCGGCGGAGATCGCGCAGGTCCTGATCGCGTTCGGCCGGGTCGTACGGCCGCTGTCCGCGGTCGATCGCGCTGTCGGCGTCGACATCGTGCTGGTCGCCGTGGTGGCTGTCGGGCGCGAAGCCGTCTTCGCCGGCGCGGTGCGTCGAACCGTCCGGGTGGTGGGTGGTCCACTCGCCGTCCGGCGGGATGCGCGGACGCATGCGGCCGTCGGGACCGATTTCGTAGTCGGAGGAGAAGACGCGGCCGTGCGAGTCCGTCCACGCGGGTTTCGTCGGGGCCAGGACCTCGGTGTCGAGCTCGCGCGAGAGCCGGTGCGCGAAGTCGTTCGAGCCGGCGTCACAGCCGATCAGCCGGATCGGGCGGCCGTCGTAGTCGCCGTTGCGGCGGAGGATGTCGGCGAATTCCTCGGGGGTGTAGAGGCGGTCGCCGATGCGGGCGTGGCCGTCCGGGGTGACGTGGACGTCGACGGTGTAGCGGCCATGCGGGTCGGGCTGCACGCGGTGCGGCAGGTCGCCCATGTCGGGGTCGCCGGCGTGGTACGAGCTGCCCGACGGGGTGCTTTCCGCGTGCCGCGCGTTGACCTCGTCCGGGGTGAGCGGTTCGTGGTGCGGGGTGCCGCCGTCCGGATCGTGGTGGCCGGGGGTGTTGTCGTGCGGGCCGTTCTCGTGCGGGGTGCGTTCGTGCGAGGTGTTCTGGTGCGGGCCGTTTTGGTGGGAGGGGCCGGTTTCGTGCGGCCGGGTGCCGGGGGCGGGCCCGCCGGGCCGGGTGCCGGGGGTGTGCGTGCCAGGGGCGTGTGTGCCGGGGCCGAAGCCCCGGGCGGCGGGCGCGGGCGCGGGCGGAGTGCGCGGACGGCCACCGCCGGGCAGGTCACCGCCGCCGGTGCGGGGCCGGCCGGGTACGTCGACGTGCGCGCCCGGGGTGCCCGGAGTGCCGGTCCAGCCGCCACCCCCGGTGCGCGGAGAGCCGCCGCCGAGGCCACCCCCACCGGGCCCACCACCGGGCGGCAGGCCACCCCCGCCCATCACCGGCGCGCCACCTGGCGACGGGACAGCGGCCCCGTCCCCACCCCGCGGCGACGGAACAGCGCCGGGCTCACCGGTACGAGGAGCGGCGGGGGCGGTCCCGCTGGCGGAGGTATTGCCATCGACCCGCGGAGGCGCGGCACTGCTGGGCGAATCGGCCCCGCTGTGCGACCCGCCTGCATTGCTGTCCCCGCCCCGCGACGGCGAGCTGCCGCTGTGCGAGGAAGTGCTGCCGCCCACCCGCGACGGCGTGTTGTCCCCGGCGTGGGAGGGAGTGTTGTCGCTGCTGCGGGTGGGGGAAGGGCTGGTGTCGCCGCTGTGCGACGGGGTGCTGTCGGTTCCCCGGGTAGGTGAGGGGCTGGTGTCGCCGGTATGCGACGGGGTGCTGTCGCTGCCGCGGGTGGGTGAGGGGTTGGTGTCGCTTGTCCGCGACGGTGAGTTCTCTCCCGCGTGCGAGGGCGTGCTGTCGCTGCCCCGCCTCGGCGACGGGCTCGAGTCGCCCGTGTGGGAAGGCGAGGGATCGCCCGCGCGCGAAGGAGAACCGTCTCCGGCGGGGGAAGGCGAGCCGTTGCCCGACCGCGCTGCCGATGGCGGACCCTCTCCGTCGCCGGTGTGCGACGGCGAACCGTCCCCGTCCGGCGATCCGGAACCGTCCCGGCTCGGGCTCCGGCGGGATCCGGAGTCCGTGTTCAGCGGATCAGAACTCGGCGAATCCCCGTCTGCGTGGCCGGAATCGCCCGAGCTGCTCGGCGAATCCTCGCCGCCGTGCGAGCTGTCCCCGTCGCCACCCGAAGAACCGTCGCCGCCGTGCGAGCCGTCCCCGTCGCCACCCGGAGAACCGTCGCCGCCGTGTGAGCCGCCCTCGCCGGAGTCCCCTCCGTGGGCTCGGGTGTGGACCCCGCCGCCCTCCTTCGGGATCTTCCGGACGAAGCCGCCCTCCTTGACCTTCAGCCCGTCCAGCCCGCTGACTTTGCCCAGTACCTTCCCGAAGACCTTCGCGATCTTCTCGAACAGGTCCACCAGCTTCGACAGCAGCGGCGAGACCTTGCGGATCGTGTCGGTCAGCTTCTTGAGCAGCTCGCCGATCTTCTTGCCCCACTTGGCAATGGCCGCCGAGGCCTGTGCCACCACCACCGGTGTGCCGAAGCCGAGGCTGAAGACCTCCTCCATCACCCACGAGATGAGCTTGCCGACCAGGTCAGCGATCAGCTGCCGCACCGTCTCCCGGACGAACGACACCACCTGGCCCATGATCATCGTGACCGTGCTGATCGCGCCGGCCACCGTCGCCGCGCCCGAGAGGGCGTCGCTGTGCTCGGCCGCGAACTTGCGGTACGCGTCCGCACCCGCGCCGGTCCAGCCCGTCGTGCCGTTCTTGACCGCGTTGTCGAAGTCGGTCTTCCGCTCGCCGAGCGCCTTCGAGACGTTGCCCCAGGTGTCCGCATAGGACTGGATCACCGGCGGGTTGCCCGCGACGGAGTCCAGCATGTCCTTCAGCGGCTGCACGTGTTCCATCAGGAACGACGCCACCGACGACATCAGGTACCCGAACGGGTCGATCGCCGCCCCGGCGATCTCGCCGGCCAGCGACAGCATGCCGAGGCCGCCGGAAACCCAGTCGCCGTCCTTGATGCCGTTGAACGCGTCCATCGACGACTCGGCGATGCCGATGCCGCCGGCCCAGCCGTAGTCGCCGTTGCCCGCCGTGAACGCGCCTGGCCCGTCCGGGTCCTTTTTGGCGTCGGCGACGAGCGGGTTCCCCTCCGGCATCAGGCACCGTCCGCGGACTTGTTCAGGTCGTCGGCGACGCCGCTTTCGTACTTGTGGTAGGCCGCCGCGGCCTCGCGGACCTTGCCGGACACGGCCGTCATCGCCTGCACGGCGTCCTTGAGCGCGTCGATCCCGTACTGCTCCACCGGGTCGAGCAGCATCCGGAACGGCTGGCAGAGGATGCCGTACGCGTCGGTCGGCATGCTCACCTGGTTCGCCGCGTCGACGGCCTGCTGCAGCCCGTCACCGATGGCGTCGAGCTGCTTCGCGTGCGCCGTCAGGTCGGTGCTGAGTTCCACATCCGTCATCGGTTCCCCCTCAGGAAAGGATCGGTCCGCCGAAGTCGTCGTCGTCTTCGTCGCCACCCGGGCGGCGACGGCGGGGCGGCGGCGGGATCCGCGGCGCCGCGGGCGGCGGCGGCTCGGTGTCCTCCGGCAGGAACCGGCGGACGCGGTCGGGTTCCGGGAACGCGGGTTCGGCCTCGGGCGGCGGCTGCGGGAACGTGCTCTGCGCCTCGCGGACGATCTCCGCCGCGGCCTGGTCGCCGGTGCCGGTGGTCTCGGTCATGGCCTGCTGCAACAGCTCGGGGATCCGCGCCTGCGCCCGCTGCACCAGCTGCATGACCTGCGCCGACACCTCGGCCATCCGCTTGCCCGCCGCCGACTCCGCGATCACGAGGTTCTTCAGCAGCCCGCGGGAATCGACGGTCACCTGGACGGAGCCGTCCTTCGACCGCTCGGTGACCGACTGGCCCTGCATGCGATCGGCCAGCGCCTGGTACCGGGCGGCGTTCTCCTCGAGCCGCTTGGTCCAGTTGTCGATCAGCGCGTCGCTGGCGTCGATGCTGTCCGGCATCACGGCCCCTTCTCTCTGCTTCCCCACACTGACGGATCCCGGGTCCCGCCGGTTCCCGGATCACGCAAAAAGCCACCATAGGGGACCCGGAGATCTCCCACGGTGGCCTTCGCCGAGATGTGTCAGAGGTTGCCGCGACGCTCCTGTTCACGCTCGATCGCTTCGAACAGCGCCTTGAAGTTGCCCTTGCCGAAGCCCAGCGAGCCGTGCCGCTCGATCAGCTCGTAGAACACGGTCGGGCGGTCGCCGATCGGCTTCGTGAAGATCTGCAGCAGGTAGCCGTCCTCGTCGCGGTCGACCAGGATGCTGTGCTCCTTCAGCGTCTCGATCGACACGCGGACGTTGCCGATCCGGGCGCGCAGCTCGGGATCGTCGTAGTAGGAGTCCGGGGTGGCGAGGAACTCGACGCCGGCGGCGCGCATCGCGGTGACCGTGGCGATGATGTCGTTGGTGGCCAGCGCGATGTGCTGGCAGCCGGCGCCGCCGTAGAACTCGAGGTACTCGTCGATCTGCGACTTCTTCTTCGCCACGGCGGGCTCGTTCAGCGGGAACTTGACCCGGTGGTTGCCGTTCGAGACGACCTTGCTCATCAGCGCCGAGTACTCGGTCGCGATGTCGTCGCCGACGAACTCCGCCATGTTCACGAAGCCCATGACGCGGTGGTACCAGTCGACCCAGTAGTCCATCTTGCCGAGCTCGACGTTGCCGACGCAGTGGTCGACGGCCTGGAACAGCCGCTTCGGTGCGCCTTCGGGCCGCTTGATCGTGCTCTCGCGCGGCTCGTAGCCGGGCAGGTAGACACCGTTGTAGCGCGACCGGTCGACCAGCGAGTGGCGGGTCTCGCCGTAGGTCGCGATCGCGGCGACGCGCACGGTGCCGTGCTCGTCGGAGACGTCGTGCGGCTCCTCGAGGACGGTCGCGCCCTGCGCGCGGGCGTGCTCGATGCACTTGTCGACGTCGGTGGTCTCCAGCGCCAGGTCGATGACGCCGTCACCGTGCTTGCGGTGGTGGTCCAGCAGCGGCGAGTCCGGCTTCACCCCGCCGGTGATGACGAACCGGGCCGAGCCGGACTTCAGCACGTAGGACTTGCGCTCGTAGTCGCCGGTCTCGGGTCCCGAGTACGCGACGAGCTGCATCCCGAACGCGATCTGGTAGTACCAGGCGGTCTGGGTGGCGTTGCCGGCGATGAACACCACCGCGTCCATGGCCTTGACCGGGAACGGGTCGGTCGAGGCGTCGTGGTCGACGAGCCCGACCAGCTGACGCAGCTGGTCATAGCTGACGTCGTCGAGGGCACCCTGGGGTTCGGCAGTCTGGGTCATACCCGAAGGATCAACCCAGCGAGGCAAGATGAGCAATGGACTCAGATCTTACTGGACAAGATGACCGGTGATCATGGGGCACCGGCCGTCATCGTGGACAATCTGCGTATGCCGGAGAACCTGGATGCGCTGGATGCCCGACTGCTGTTGCTGCTCACGGACTCCCCGCGTCTGGGGGTGCTGGAGTGCGCGCGGCGGCTCGGTGTCGCCCGCGGCACGGTCCAGGCCCGCCTCGACCGCCTGACCGAGCGCGGCATCCTCGGCGGCTTCCCGCCGGAGCTCGACCTGGCGGCGATGGGCTACGGCCTGACCGCGTTCGCGGTGCTGGAGATCGCGCAGGGCCGCCGCGCGGAGGTGGCGGCGGCCCTGGCGGCGATCGACGAGGTGTGCGAGGTCCACGCGACGACCGGCCAGGGCGACCTGTTCGTCCGCATGGTCGCGCGCGGCAACGACGACCTGCAGCGGGTGATCGACAAGGTGGTCGGCGTCCCGGACGTCCTGCGCACGTCGACGTCGATCGCGCTGTCGACGCCGGTGCCGCCGCGGGTCCGCCCCCTGCTGGAGCGGACCGCGCGGGGCTGAGGGCTCAGCCCTCGTCGGCCACGTGGGCCAGGTACCGCTTGGCCGAGCGCTGGACGACCTCGAAGCCGCCGGTCCGCACGATCGCGTTCCACCAGGCGCCGTAGATCGCCTCGAAGCGGTACCCGGCCAGCAGTTCCGCGGCGCGGCGGACGACGTGGGGCCGCTCCGGGACGAGGTTCGGGTAGCTGTACATGAAGCCGACGTGGGTGCGGTCGGGGATCACCTGCACGATGTCGCCGGACAGCAGCGCGCCCTGGCCGTCTTCGCCGTCCGGCCAGTGCAGCACCGTGCCGCCGGCGAAGTGCACGCCGAGATTGATCAGCCGCAGGTCGTCGGCGACGTCGAGGGTGGTCCCCGACCACAGCTTCACCGCCGGGTCGGGCCGGCCGATCCACTGCTCGTCGCCCTCGTGCAGGTAGATCGGCACGTCGAACGCGTGCGCCCACTCCACCATCGTCGTGTAGTAGTGCGGGTGGCTGATCGCGATACCGGTGATGCCGCCCAGGTCGCGGACCTGCGCCACCAGCGCGTCGTCCAGGTACGCCGCGCAGTCCCAGAGGAAGTTCCCCGAGCGGGCCCGCACCAGCAGCGCGCGCTGGCCGATCGCGAACCCCGGGTTCGAGCCGACCCCGACGATGCCGGGGCCCTGCTCCTCGATCCGCGGGGTGTAGGTGCCACTCGACCGGAGCGCGTCCAAGGTGGTCCACTGCTGCCCGCCCTGCGGGACGTACTGGCGTTCGTCCTCGCAGATCGGGCAGTCCTCGCGGGCCGCGGCGTACTGCATGCCGCAGGCCTGGCACATCGGTTCGGTGCTCACGACTTCGTCCTCCCAGAATGTGGATCCTGGGAGGACACGCTAGCCGCTGCTATTTCGCGTCAGTGTAGGGAACCGCCTTGACGAGCGTCACCTTCTGGACCTTGCCGTTGGGCAGTTCGTACTCGCGGGACTCGCCCTCCTTGGCGCCGAGCAGGGCCTTGCCCAGCGGCGATTCCGGGGAGTACACGTCGAGTTCGCCCTCGGCGCCCTCTTCACGGGTGGCGAGCAGGAACTTCTCGTCCTCGTCGTCACCCTCGTACCGGACGGTGAGCACCTTGCCGGGGCCGGCGGTCCCGTCGTTCGCGGGCTTCTCGCCGACCTTGGCCGAGCGCAGCAGCTCCTGCAGGTGCCGGATGCGCGCTTCGGCCTGGCCCTGCTCCTCGCGAGCCGCGTGGTAACCGCCGTTCTCCTTGAGGTCACCTTCTTCGCGGCTGTCGTTGATGCGCGCGGCGATGACCGGCCGATTCTCGATCATTTCGTCGAGCTCGTGCTTGAGCCGGTCGTAGGCATCCTGGGTGAGCCAGGTCACCTTGGTGTCGCTCACGGTCACCATCTCCTCGTCGGGCCTGCCAGGCTTGCGTGTTCAAGCCGGCCCACGCGGGCCTAGGTGCCCGCGTGGCTCTCGGATAAAGCAAAAACACGGCCCGTCGCGGGCCGTGCTGAGGGGTCAGAGTATCACGGCGCGAGAGGTCGACGCCCGTTATTTCCCCGCGCCCTGGGCGTTGAGCGCGCGGTTCACCCCGTTGGCCGCTATGGGGTTGACAGATAGCGTGGTATGTCGTACGAGCAGCCGAAGACGTCGGCGGTCACCGGTGCCCCGATGCTCTTGATCGTCGTGCTGATCCGGTTGTGCTTCGCGCCGGCGGGGATCAGGAGCTCTTTGCGGCCGCTCTCGGCGCCGGTCTTGTCGCGGGCGCGGACGACGCACACGCCCGGCCTGCTGTCGTCGTCCCGGGTGACGTTGAGGGTGATTTCCATCGCGTTGCCCGGTTTCGCGCTGAACGCGATGCGCTCGGCGTCGATCGGCGCCGAGCCGAGGTTGACGTACGCGACCCAGGCGATCAGGCCGCTGACCAGCAGGGCGATGGCCAGGAAGAGCCAGCGCCGCCAGCGCCGGGACGTCTTCGCGCGCCCGGTGCCGTACCGGCCCTCGGGCAGCGCGGGCGCCCTGCCGCCGACGGCCGTTTCCGCCGGTCCGCCTGCCAACCCGGGCCTCCTGCTCGTTCTTGTCGTACCCGTGAGGACAATGGGACGCGGGTACGTCTCGAGTATCCGCCCGCTGGGTGGGCGGCCCGCAGGTGGGTCGCGGAATAAGGGTAGAAGGGGAGTCGTTCGGAGCATGGTGGACGCCGACGAGCTGAGGAACACCGCCAACCCGCGCCTGCGCCTGATGGCCGTGCACGCGCACCCGGACGACGAGTCGAGCAAGGGCGCCGCCACGATGGCGCGCTACGCCGCCGAAGGTCACGAGGTGCTGGTCGTCACGTGCACCGGGGGCGAAGCAGGCAGCATCCTGAACCCGGCCATGGACCGGCCCGAGGTGCTGGCGAACATGAGCGAAATCCGCCGGGAGGAGATGGCCCGGGCGGCCAAGATCCTCGGCGTGAGCCAGCACTGGCTGGGCTTCGTCGACTCCGGCCTGCCGGAGGGCGACCCGCTGCCGCCGGTGCCGGAGGGGTCGTTCGCGGTCGTGCCGCTGGAGGAGTCCACCGAGGCGCTGGTGCGTGTGATCCGGGAGTTCCGCCCGCACGTGATCACGACCTACGACGAAAACGGCGGCTACCCGCACCCCGACCACATCCGCACCCACGAGGTGTCGATGGCGGCGTGGGACGCGGCGCCGGACCCGGCCCGCTTCCCCGACGCCGGCGAGCCGTGGCAGCCGCTGAAGCTGTACTACGTGCACGGCTTCTCGCGCGCCCGGATGGTGCTGTTCGACGAGGCGCTGAAGGAGGCCGGGCTGGAGTCGCCGTACACCGAGTGGCTGGCGAACTGGGACCCGAACCGGGGCGATGTGATGGAGCGGGTGACGACCCGCGTCGAGTGCAGTGAATACTTCGAGGTGCGGGACGAGGCGCTGAAGGCGCACGCCACGCAGATCGACCCGACCAGCCGCTGGTTCGCCGTGCCCCGCGAGATGCAGCGCGAGGTCTGGCCGACCGAGGAGTACGAGCTGGTCAAGTCGCTCGTCGACAGCACATTGCCGGAGGACGACCTGTTCGCCGGCATCGTCGGCGCCGAGGAGAAGGTGAACACATGAGTCTGACGCTGCCGGCCGGCGTGGCCCTTCCGGTGACCGCGTCGGCCCTGGTCTTGACGCAGCAGCCGGGCAACGGCGACAACGGCGGGCAGGGGGAAGACTTCGGCAAGTCCTCCCCGGTCGGCTTCCTGGTGCTGATCCTGTTCCTCATCGCGGTGGCCTTCCTGGTCCGTTCGATGACCAAGCACCTGAAGCGCGTGCCGGCCAGCTTCGACGACCCGCCGGCCGAGGAAGCTTCGGCCGACGAGCCGCCGGCTGAGGCCGCGGCTCCGGCTGAGCCGGAGAAGAAGCAGCCCAACGGCGCCTCCCCGGCCAAGTCCGACTGATCCGGATGCAGTGAATGACTCATTCCTGGCGTCAGACGCCAGGAATGAGTCATTCACTGCGTTTCGGCCCGGCGGCCCGGCGTCTCAGAGCCGCGGGTCCACCGGGTCCGACTCCAGCGCGAGCACGGCGAACACGCACTCGTGCACGCGCCAGAGCGGCTCGCCGCGCGCGACGCGCGCCAGGGCTTCCAAGCCCAGGGCGTACTCGCGCAGTGCCAGCGTGCGCTTGCGGTTCAGCCCACGCTTGCGCAACCGCTCCAGGTTCTCCGGCAGCGTGTAGTCCGGGCCGTAGATGATCCGCAGGTACTCGCGCCCGCGCACCTTCACCCCGGGCTGGACCAGCCCGCGCGTCCCGCGGGTCAGGTTCGCCGCCGGCTTGACGACCATGCCCTCGCCGCCGGTGGCCGTCAGCTCTTCCCACCACGCGACGCCCCGGGTGACCGATGCGTCGTCCAGCAGATCCACCTCGAGCGTCCGGGTCCGCTGGAAGCGCGATCCGCGCAAAAGATCCAGCTGCGCGAGGTGCCAGGCGTGCGGCCGGTCGTGGTAGGCCTTCCCCTCCGACGCCAGGAGCTGGAACGGCGCCAGCCGGACGCCGTCCAAGCCCGACGTCGGCCAGCAGTAGCGCCGGTACGCCGTCCGGTAGGAATCCACTGTGGACGACCGGGAAGCGGTTCGTGCCAGCAAATCCGAAACGTCGATGCCCCGCGCGGCCGCCGTCGTCAACGCCGAGACCGCCGAAGGCAGCACCGCCTGGGCGGCCGCGCCCACCGACGCGTATTGAGACGCGATCAGCGAACCGGCCTTCGCGCTCCACGGCAGCAGCTCGGCGTCGAGCAGCAACCAGCCCGAGTCCAGCTCCTCGAACAGCTCGGCCGCCGCCGTGCGCACGTCGGCCAGGAGCGCCTCGTTTTGCGAAGCCGAGAAGAACGGCCGCCCGGTCCGCGTGTACACCGCGCCACCGCCGCGGATCCCGAAGCGGCGGTACGCCACTTCGTCGTCCCGGCAGACCAGCACGACGGCTCGTGAACCCATGTGCTTCTCTTCGCACAGCACGGCGCCGACCCCGGCCGCCCGATATTCGGCGAACGCCTCCTCCGGGTGCTCCAGGTAGTCCGCTTTCGACGACGTCGAACACGGCGCCATCGTCGGCGGCAGGTAGGCCAGCCACCGCGGGTCGACCGCGAACCGGCTCATCACCTCCAGCGCCGCCGCCGACTGCTCCGCCGAGACGCCGACCCGGCCGTGGTGGGCGGTCTGCACGATCCGCTTCCCGGTGACGTCGGCCAGCTCCAGCACCGCCGGCTCGCGCCCGCCCAGCGGCCGCGCCGCGTCGAGCGGGCGCACCGGCTCGTACCAGACCCGGTGCGCCTTCACCGAGACGACTTCGCGCTCCGGGTAGCGCAGCGCGGTCAGCTTCCCGCCGAACACGGCGCCGGTGTCGAGGCACATCGTGTTGTTGACCCACTCCGGCTCCAGCGTCGGCGTGTGCCCGTAGAGGACCATCGCCGTTCCGCGGTAGTCGTGGGCCCACGGCAGCCGCACCGGCAGGCCGTACTCGTCGGTCTCGCCGGTCGTGTCGCCGTAGAGCGCCATGCTGCGCACCCGCCCGGAGGCGCGCCCGTGGTACCGCTCCGGCAGCCCGGCGTGCGCGACGACGAGCTTCCCGCCGTCGAGGACGTAGTGCGCGATCAGCCCGTCGCAGAACTCGTGGACGCGACGGCGGAACTCCTCGCTCTCGGCGCCGAGCTGCTCCAGCGACTCGGCGAGCCCGTGCGCGACGTTGACCTTCCGCCCGTGCAGGGCGCGCACCAGCTTCTGCTCGTGGTTGCCGCACACGACCAGCGCGCTGCCGGACGAGGCCATCCCCATCACGCGCCGCAGCACGCCCGGGGTGTCCGGGCCGCGGTCGACGAGGTCGCCGACGAACACCGCGGTCCGCCCGTCCGGGTGCACACCGTCGACGTACCCCAGCTCGGCCAGCAGTTCCTCGAGTTCGGCCGCGCAGCCGTGGACGTCGCCGATCACGTCGAACGGCCCGGTCAGCGCGCGCTTGTCGTTGCGCAGCGGCTCGACGACGATCTCGGCTCCGGCCACCTCGGCTTCCGACCGCAGCACGTGCACGCGCCGGAAACCCTCGCGCTCCAACGACTTCAGCGACCGCTGCAGCTCACCGCGCTGCCGCCGGATCACGTGGTCGCCGAAGTCGCGGTCGGTGCGCGAGGTGTTCCGGGCGGCGCAGACGGCCACCGGCAGGTCGAGCACGATCGCCGTCGGCAGCACGTCGTGCTCCTTCGCGAGCTTCACCAGGCTCGCCCGCGAAGCACGCTGGACGTTCGTCGCGTCGATGACGGTCGTCCGCCCGGCCGCGAGCCGCTTGCCCGCGACGAAGTGCAGCGCGTCGAAGGCGTCGGCCGAGGCCGACTGGTCGTTTTCGTCGTCGGCGACGAGCCCGCGGAAGAAGTCGCTGGAGAGCACCTGCGTCGGCGCGAAGTGCGTGCGCGCGAACGTCGACTTGCCGGAGCCGGAAGCGCCGACGAGCACGACGAGCGACATGTCGGGAACGGTCAGCTTCACGCGGCCACCTCCTCGTGGGTGGTGAAGACCGCCAGCTGGGTCGGCGGTCCCGATTCCTGGTCTTCCGGTCCGATCGGCAGGTACCGGACGTCGTAGCCGTGTCGGGTCGCGACACCGTCCGCCCAGGCGCGGAACTCGGCTCGCGTCCATTCGAACCGGTGGTCGGCGTGCCGGAAATGCCCCATCGGCAGGAACTCGAACAGCCGGTTGTACTCCGCGTTGGGCGTCGTGACGAGCACTGTGCGCGGCGCCGCGACGCCGAACACCGCGTGCTCCAGCGCCGGGAGCCGCTCCTCGTCGACGTGCTCGACGACCTCCATGAGCACGGCCGCGTCGAACCCGGCCAGTGCTGGGTCGGCGTAGGTCAGCGCGGACTGGCGCAGCGTGACGCGGGAGCCGTCCTTCAGCCGCTTCTCCGCGATGGCCAACGCACTGCTCGACACGTCGACGCCGACGATTTCGGTGAACGACCGCTCCTTCTCGAGCACGCGCAGCAGCGCGCCGGAGCCGCAGCCGAGGTCCAGCACGCGCCGGGCGCCCGCGGCCCGGAGCGCGGCGAGCACGCTGCCGTGGCGCTGGGACGCGAGGCTTTCCGGCTTGTCCGGCACCTCGGTGACCAGCGCTTCGGCCTCCGCCGGGACGTCGTCGGCCTCGGCCAGCCGGGAAAGCGCGTACGCGACGACCGGACGGCGCCGCTCCAGGTAGCGGTTCGTGATGAGCGTCCGCTCGGGGTGCCCGGCGAGCCAGCCGTCCCCGGCGCGCAGCAGCTTGTCGGCCTCGTCCTGGCCGACCCAGTAGTGCTTGTCACCGTCGAGCGCGGGTAGGAGGACGTACAGGTGCCGCAGCGCGTCGGCGACCCGCTGGGTGCCGGTGAGCTTCAAGTCGACATAGCGACTCTCGCCCCACTGCGGGAACTCCGGGTCGAGCGGGATCGGCGTCGCCGAAACGCGCCAGCCGAGCGGTTCGAACAGCTTGTGCACGACCTCGGCGCCGCCCCGAGCGGACAGCGACGGCAGGTGGATCTCCAGGTCGAAGCGCTCGTCGACCAGCTCCGGACGTGCCGCGCACCGGCCCGCGAGCGCCGTCGTGAACGCGGCCCGCAGCGCCACCGCGAGGTACGAGCCCCCGGCGTACGGCCGGTCGTTGACGTACTGGGTCAGCGACGTCCCGCCGCCGCGCACGAGCTCGATCGGGTCGATCTCCACGAACAGCGCCGCGGTGCAGCGGTCCGGCGCCGCTTCGGGGTAGAAGACGTGCGCGGTCCCGGCGGACAGCGCGACCGACTGCGCCTTTTCCGGGTGCTTGTGCAGGAGGAAGCCCAGGTCGGTGGCGGGGTTCCGGGTGGTCGTGATGGTCAGCAACACCGGCTCAGTGTGGCGGAGCGGCCGGTGACCGCGCGCCCGGTTTTCCCGGGTGCGCGCTCACCGGTCGGCTACTTGAGCGGGGTACCACCCGAGCTGCGGTACGCGATCGTCTTGCCGATCAGGTTGCGCCCGTCGGTCTCGACCCCGGTCTGTTCCTGCTGTCCCGCGCCGAACAGGAGGGCGGCGACGTGCGCGTCCGCCACCTGGTCCAGGTGCGCGAAGAACCAGTCCACCTTGTCGTCCTGGTAGTGGTTCAGGGTGTTGTTCTGCGCCAGGTTGCCCACCGGGACCTGCCACAGGACCACGGGCTTGCCCGTCGATTCGGCCATGGTCTTGTAGAACTTCAGCGCGGCCGCGGCCTGCTGGTCGGTCCAGAAGGTGTTGCGGCCGCCGTTCGCCGGCTTCGCGTACCAGCCGGCGTCGCGGTCCGACACGTCGGTGACGAGGAAGCCGGCGTTCTTCGCGCCGAGTTCCTGGTAGTCCTGCACACATCCCTGACGGTTGGTTTCCCAGTCCCAGCAGGTGAGGTGGAGCCCCGCGCCCGCGTTCGGCGCGGTACTTGTGCGCCATCGCCACCAGGCAAGCGGCCAGGCCGGCGGCGCTGTTCTCCTGCGCGCCGCAGTCCGTCGGGTTCGCGGCCTTGACCTGCGCGGCGACCTGGTGCGGACTGCCGAGGGAGCGGACGTGGCCCCAGAAGTCGGGCTCGATGTCGATCATGTCGTGCGAGGTGCCGATCTTCTGGAGGAAGAAGCGGTAGTCGTTCAGGCAGCGGGTGAGCAGATCGGCCCGGTTGATGGCGACGACCTCGCCGGGACCGTCGCCCTGGCCCGCCGCATCGCCGAGGTCGCGCAGCGAGTACCAGGTCCAGAGGTACTTCTGCGGGCGCGGCTTGCCCTGGTAGGTGGCCTGGGCCACGTGGTCGTCGCCCCAGGTCACGTAGAAGCCGGGAGCCGTGGTTTCGCCGGTCCAGCAGCCCCACCAGCTCGACCACTCGGCCTTGCAGCGTGCCGCCGTGTAGTAGTCCGAGGAGGGCGCGGGCTGACTGTGGACGTAGTTGTACCGCACGTCGAACGGCGCGGCCGTCGCCGAGGCGTCGTTCATCGAGCCGCCGATGAGCACCGTGCTGCTGCCCAGGAACCGGGTCGTCGCGGTACCCCCACGGCTGTCCGCGGCCGGAGCCGGCGACGTCGGCGACGGGCGGGTGCTGGTCGGGGCCTGGCTCGTCGCGACGCTGGTGCGCGGGGTGGTGGAGGTGGTGGACGTGGTCGGCGTGGCGGTGCCCCCGGTGCTGCCGACGCTCCCGGCCGGGACGAGCTGCCACTGCTGGTTGGCGCCGCCCCAGTCGTGGTACTGGGCGATGCGGGCCCCGGCGCTCTTGGAGCCGGCCGGGACCTCGACGGCCATGCCGCTGAAGCGGTTGATCAGGCGCACGTGGCCGTCCGGCGACTTCTCCAGGCGGAACTGCTGGTTGGCACCGCTCAGGTCGTGCCACTGCACCATGGCGGACCCGGCGGTCTTGGACCAGCGGGTAGTCGTCCAGCACGTTGCCGGAGTTGCGGTTCTGCAGAGGCGACATGCCGGTGCTCTCTTTCGGTCGCTGCCTCTGACGCCGACCGCGTGGCCGGACGAACACCTGGTTGCCGCCGATCCCGGGAAGGTTGCCGCGGCCGGCGAGATTTCCGGCGGCTGCCGCGCGCCCGGTTTTCCCGGGTGCCACCCTGGACCCATGAACCGCCTCGCCAGCGCGACCAGCCCGTACCTGCTCCAGCACGCGGACAACCCGGTCGATTGGTGGCCGTGGGGACCCGAAGCGCTCGCCGAGGCGAAGCGGCGGAACGTGCCCATCCTGCTTTCGGTCGGTTACGCCGCCTGTCACTGGTGTCACGTCATGGCGCACGAGTCGTTCGAGGACGCGGGGACCGCGGCCCTGATGAACGCGAACTTCGTCACCATCAAGGTCGACCGCGAAGAGCGGCCGGACATCGACGCGGTGTACATGGCCGCCACCCAGGCCATGACCGGCCAGGGCGGCTGGCCGATGACCTGCTTCCTCACCCCGGACGGCGAGCCGTTCCACTGCGGTACCTACTACCCGCCGTCGCCGCGGCCGGGTATGCCGTCGTTCCGGCAGCTGCTCGTCGCCGTCGTCCAGTCGTGGCAGGAGCGGCCGGACGAGCTGGTGGACGGCGCCAAGCAGATCGTCGCGCACCTCGCCGAGCAGACCGGGCCGCTCAAGGAGTCCGTGGTGGACGAAGCGGTGCTCGCCGGCGCGGTCGGGAAGCTCCAGCAGGAGGCGGACCGCGTCAACGGCGGGTTCGGCCGCGCCCCGAAGTTCCCGCCGTCGATGGTCCTGGAGTTCCTGCTGCGCCACCACGAACGCACGGGCTCCGCAGTGGCACTGTCCCTTGTGGACTCGACGGCCGAGGCGATGGCCCGCGGCGGCCTGTACGACCAGCTGGCCGGCGGCTTCGCGCGGTACTCCGTCGACGCCGAGTGGATCGTGCCGCACTTCGAGAAGATGTTGTACGACAACGCGTTGCTGCTGCGGTTCTACGCGCACCTCTGGCGGCGTACCGGCTCGGCGACGGCGTTGCGGGTCGCGACCGGAACGGCGGAGTTCCTCTTCGAGAGCTTGCGAACGCCCGAAGGCGGCTTCGCGTCTTCGCTGGACGCGGACACCGAGGGCGTCGAAGGCCTGACGTACGTCTGGACTCCTGCGCAGCTGCGTGAGGTGGTTGGTGACGACTCCGCCGCTGAGCTGTTCGGCGTCACCAAGGAGGGCACTTTCGAGGAGGGTGCCTCGACGTTGCGCCTGTTCGGCGACCTGCCGGAGCCGATGCGCGTCAAACTCCTGGAGGCGCGCGCGAAGCGGCCGCAGCCAGGCCGGGACGACAAGGTGATCGCGTCCTGGAACGGCCTGGCGATCACGGCGCTGGCCGAGGCGGGCGTCGCCCTCGATCGTCCACAGTGGATCGAATGGGCTCGTGAGGCGGCCGAGCTCCTGCTGCGCGTGCACGTCGTCGACGGACGGCTGCGGCGCAGCTCGCGTGACGGCGTCGTCGGAGAATCCGCCGGGGTGCTGGAGGACTACGCCTGCGTCGCCGACGGGTTCCTGGCGCTGCACCAGGCGACCGGCGCCGCGAAGTGGCTCACCGAAGCGACCCGGCTGCTCGACCTGGCGCTGGCGCACTTCGCGTCCCCGGACGTCCCCGGCGCGTACTTCGACACGGCCGACGACGCCGAGACGCTGGTCCAGCGCCCGGCCGACCCGGGCGACAACGCGAGCCCGTCGGGGGCGTCCGCGCTGGCCGGAGCGCTGCTGACGGCGTCCGCGCTCGCGGGCCACGCCGACTCGGGCCGGTACCGGGAGGCGGCCGAGCGGGCGCTGAGCCGGGCCGGGGTGCTGGCCGGGCGGGTGCCGCGGTTCGCCGGGCACTGGCTGTCGGTGGCCGAGGCGCGGCAGGCCGGCCCGGTGCAGGTCGCGGTGGCAGGCGCCAGTCCGGAGCTGCTTCGTGCGGCCGCGCGGGGCATCCACGGCGGCGGCGTGGTGCTGGCCGGCGAGCCGGACGCGCCGGGTGTCCCGCTGCTGGCCGACCGTCCCCTGGTCGACGGCGCCCCGGCGGCGTACGTGTGCCGGGGGTACGTCTGCGACCGCCCGGTCACCTCCGCGGCGGAGCTGACCGCCCGGCTCTGATCGCCCTGGGTGAACGCGGTGTTGGTGACGGTGTATTCGGCGTAGCTTCGGTAGCGATGTAATCATGTAATCGGAGGTACGACATGGGACGCGGATGGCGCGGAGGCCGAGGCTGGCAGCAGGCCGAGGTACCGCCGGCGGACGACGCGGCGGCCTGGTTCGGCGGCCGCTTGCCCGACGGCTGGTTCACGGGCGCACCGGAGGTCACGGTCGACCGCGAAGAGATCATCGTGGTCGGCGAGCTCCCGCCGTTGACGGAGGAGCACGCGGACGACGCCGCCCGCGCGGCGGCCGAAGAGGGCCGGATCAGCCGGTACCGCGAGGAGACGCGCGACGAGCGCATCGAGATCGCCCGCCAGGCGGAGCACCGCTACCAGCGCAAGGTGGCCTGGGGTGCCCGCTTGGGCGGCACGACGGCCCTGTTCACGACGCATTCGGCACCGGTGATGACGCGCTTGCGCCAGCCGGAGCGCTTGGTGCTGGACACGCTGGTGGACGCGGGCGTGGCGCGCTCGCGCTCGGACGCACTGGCCTGGGCGGTGCGGTTGGTCGGCCAGCACGCGGACAGCTGGCTGGGCGAGTTGCGCGAGGCGATGACCAAGGTCGACGACCTGCGCTCGAAGGGGCCCGACCTGGGCTGACCACTCCCAGGGCTGCGGCGCCATGAATGACTCATTCCTGACCACTCCCAGGGCTGCGGCGCCATGAATGACTCATTCCTGACCACCGACGCCAGGAATGAGTCATTCACTGCGTCCCCAGCCTCCGGCGGTCAGCGGCAGCTGCCGCCTCGCCCCACCTCGGGCCGCGCGGTGCTGCCCCCTCGGCGGCACCCCGCGGCCCGGGCCGCGCCGCACTCAGTCCGCGATCAGCACCGGCTTCCGGAACCCCGCTCCCAGCTCCCGTTGCCGCCGCACGAACCAAGCCCCCGGCGCGATTCCGGTGGCTCCGTGCTCCGGGTGGATCAACCACGCCGGCGCCGTGTTCTCGAAAGCCGCGATCGCGAGCCGCTCGGGGTCGGCGAGCCAGGTCGTCATCCGGCAGGTCCCTCGGTCCGCCACCAGCGTGTGCGGGTTGTTGCCCGCTTCGCCACGGACCAGCTCACGCCCCTCCGCGGGCAGCGGCCACCAGTCCCGGGCCACCCACCCCAGCAACCCCAGCGGCAGCACGATCAGGTCCCCCTGGGCCTGGAGCCCGTCGATCACCGGGACGGTGACCTGGCGGTCCAGGTGGTCGAGGACGTCGAGTCCGGTCCGGTCGAGCAGTTCGGCAAGAAACATGTGATCACCTCAAGGAAGTCAGGTCCGGCGCTGCAGGCGCGCGTACTGGGCTCCGGTGAGCCCGTACGACCAGCCGGCCGCGTCGAGGGGATGGTCGTATTCGGCGGGCACGCGCAGCCCGTAGCGGCGGCGGGTGCCGTCGCGCTCCACCGAGCCGTTCACCGCCAGCAGCAGCCGCGAAGGCGCGTGCCACTTCTGCGACGGCAGGTCGTAGAGCTGCAGTTCACAACCCGGGTTGCCAGGATCGGGCGCCCGGCTCAGGATCCGCAGCCCGGCCTGCTCGATGTAGGCCGTCCAGCCGAGGTGCTCGACCGCGCAGCGCCGCACCTCGACGTTGAACTCGCGGTTGATCCGGTCCGCGGTGGGGTCTTCGATCACCCAGGACGGCACCCGCGTGCCGTGCCAGGCGTGCACGCTCCAGCCGTCGGGGTAGACCACCGCGGGCCCGGACGCGTCGTGCAGCCGGTGTTCGTCGTCCGTGTGGAGCACCAGCGGCCGTTCGGCGACGACGCAGAGACCGTCGCGCGGCCACCACCAGCCGCAGGAGCGCACCAGGGTCGCCCACAGTTCCAGCTCCGGGTCACCCGAGTCCGGCGTCACCCAATAGGCGTCCTGCTGCCCGTACCAGTGCAGGCCCAGCGAACGCGGGATGGCGGACCGGATCAGGCCGGCGACGGACTCCTTGACGGCCTGCCGCGCCTCGAGCGAGATGTCGCCCCACCGGCGTCGCAGCGCGGCCACCCGCGTCGCCAACCGGGCTTCCACCGGCTCCACGGACACCGATGGCGGCACGGCCGCGTTCGGGGAAAGCGCCCAGACGAATCGGGGCGGTGGTTCGCCGAGCAGCGCGTAGAGCCGGGTGATGGCGTCTTCGGCCGCGGGACGATTCGCGGAATACGTGGAGAAGGCGTGGTTCAGCCACTCGGAAAGATCGGGAAGCGGGCGGCCCGGCCGCCGCGAGGCGCTCAACGCGCGAGGGCGCGCACGCCCTTTCGAATCGACATGCCGTGATCATGACAGCCTTTTCGCCTATCGCGCAAGCGGCTTCTCGGGGGTTCCGGGTGGCGGAGTCCCCGGCTCGGGGCGAAGCCCCGGATGTCACAGCCTGGACCTGGAGCCGCTTGCGCGTCTAGAGTTCGTCGTGCCCGCGGTCCGTGCCGCGGTTCCGCCGTCGCACCAGGTCTTTCCCGTGAAGGAAGTGTCCATGGACGGCAGGTTCACCCGGCGGCAGCTGATCAAGGGCGGCCTCGCGGTGGCGGCGGTGCCGCTGCTCCCGGCCGTCGCTTCGGCGGCGCCCCGCATCGACGTTCCCACGCTCCCGTGGCCAGCGGCGAACGACATCGTCGCGAACACGACGATTCCCGTGTTCCCGGATCGCAGGTTCCCGATCACCGGTTACGGCGCGAAGAACGACGGCAAGACCGACAACACCGCGGCGATCGCGAAGGCGATCGACGCCTGTGTCGCGGCCGGCGGCGGGCACGTGATCGTGCCGGGCGGCGGGAGTTTCCTGACCGGCGCCATCCGGCTCAAGAGCAACGTCGACCTGCACCTGGAAGCCGGCTCGGTGCTCAAGTTCAGCGGTGACGCGGCGAAGTTCCCCAACGTCCTGACGCGCTACGAAGGCATCGAGTGCGTCAACCACTCGCCGATGATCTACGCCTACCAGGAAAAGAACATCGGCCTCACCGGCAGCGGCACGCTCGACGCGGCGGCCACGTCGTCGTGGAACAAGGGCAGCGACCGGGCGTACCTGGAAACGTTGGTGGCCAAGGGAACCCCGCCGGAGAAGCGGGTGGTGCCGGGCTCGGGGCACACCATGCGGTCGGCGTTCGTCGAGCCGTACGCCTGCGAGAACGTGCTGATCCAGGGCATCACCCTGAAGAACTCCATGTTCTGGCAGCTGCACCCGACGCTGTGCCGCAACGTCACGGTCGACGGCGTCAGCACCGACCCCAGCACCGCGCACAGCAACACCGACGGCTGCGACCCGGAATCGTGCGACCACGTCGTCATCGCGAACTGCACCCTCGGCGCGCACGACGACAACATCGCCATCAAGTCCGGCCGCGACGCCGACGGGCGCCGGGTGAACGTCCCGTGCCAGAACCTCGTCGTGGTGAACTGCGTGATGAACGGCAACTGGGGCGCGATCACCTGCGGCAGCGAGCAGACCGGCGGAATCCGCAACGTCTACGCGTACAAGCTCACCGTGAAGGGTGACACGAAGTTCGCCCTGTACGTGAAGTCCAACACGCTTCGTGGCGGGTTCTCCGAGAACATCAACCTCGACAGCGTTTCCGGCACGTTCGCGCGGAACTTCGTGTACGTGACATCGACGTACAACAGTCAGACCGGCAGCTACGTCCCGTCGTTCGGGCCGTTCACGATCAGCAACTGTTCGAGCACGAAGATCGCGGGCAAGACGTTCGACGTCAGCGGGCTTTCGAACGCCCACGTGCACGGGTTCGCCGTGGCGAACTCCACGTTTAAGGGCGTGTCGGACACGTCGAACACGCTGAAGTACGTGGACAACGCCCGCTTCACGAACGTGACGGTCAACGGCAAGCCGATCTGAACCTGCGAAATCGCCGACGCTGCGGCAGGCTTACTACCAACGAGTAGGAAGCCTGCCGTTCGTCCTTTCCGGAGGTAGCCGTGGACGTCCCCGAAGTGCCCTCCAAGGTGGATCCGGACGCACTGACCGCCGTCCTCGACGGTCGCTGGGCCGAGCTGCGCCGCGGGGTGCGGGCGCAGATGGCCGGCGCGGAGTTCCGGGACCCGGTGGACCTCGGCATCGAGGCGCACCGCGCCCAGGTGCTCGACCAGCTGCGTGCGCTCGCCGAGACCGACCGGCCCGGCCTGGGCTTCGACCCGGCGTACGGCGGCGGTGGCGACGTCGGCGGCTCGGTGACCTCGTTCGAGATGCTCGGCTACGGCGACCTGTCGCTGATGGTGAAGGCCGGCGTCCAGTGGGGCCTGTTCGGCGGCGCCGTCCAGCTGCTCGGCACCGAGCGGCACCACGAGCGGTACCTGCGCGGGATCATGGACCTCGACGTGCTGGGCTGCTTCGCCATGACCGAGCACGGCCACGGTTCCGACGTCCAGCACCTGCGCACCACGGCGACCTTCGCCGACGGCGGGTTCGTCATCGACACACCGGATGCGATGGCCCGCAAGGAATACATCGGCAACGCGGCCCGCGACGGCCGGCTGGCGGTGGTGTTCGCGCAGCTGGTCACCGGCGGCGAATCACGCGGCGTGCACGCGTTCCTCGTGCCGATCCGGGACGACGACGGCAAGCCGATGCCGGGAGTGTCCATCGAGGACTGCGGGTCGAAGGCGGGCCTCAACGGTGTCGACAATGGACGGTTGAGCTTCGATAACGTCCGGGTGCCGCGCGAAGCCCTGCTGAACCGCTTCGGCGACGTCGCCGAAGACGGGACGTACTCCAGCCCGATCGAAAGCGACAGCCGCCGGTTCTTCACGATGCTGGGCACGCTGATCCGCGGCCGGGTGAGCGTCGCGGGCAGCGCGGGCAGCGCCACGAAACGCGCGCTGACGCTGGCGATCCGCTACGGCGAGGTCCGCCGCCAGTTCGCGAAGCCGGACGGCGACGAGGTCGTCGTCCTGGACTACCTGGCCCACCAGCGGAAACTCCTGCCGGCGCTGGCGAAGACCTACGCGCTGCACTTCGCGCAGGAAGAGCTGGTCTCGAAGCTGCACGACATCGATGCGTCGGCGCCCGAAGAGGACCAGCGCGAGCTGGAGTCGCGCGCCGCCGGGCTGAAGGCGCTCGGAACGTGGCACGCGACGTCGGCGATCCAGACCGCGCGCGAGGCGTGCGGCGGCGCGGGCTACCTGGCGGAGAACGTGCTGCCCGGCCTGAAGGCGGACACCGACGTCTTCACGACGTTCGAGGGCGACAACACGGTGCTGCTGCAGCTGGTCGCGAAGGGCCTGCTGACCAGCTACAAGCAGGACTTCGAGGACCTTTCGCCGCTGGCGACGGCCCGGTTCTTCACCGACCAGGTGGTCAACACGCTCCTGGAGCGGACCTCGGTGCGCAAGGCGCTCGAGTCGCTCACCGAAGGGTCCGACGCGGAGGTGTTCTTCCGCCGCGAATGGCAGCTGCGGCTGCTCGAGGACCGCGAAGACCACGTCGTCGAAGGGGTGGCGAAGCGCCTGCGCAAGGCGGCGGCCGACCCGTTCGGCGTGTTCAACTCGGCGCAGGACCACGTGCTGCGCGCGGGCCGCGTCCACGTCGAGCGCCTGGTGCTGGAGGCGTTCACGGCGGCCGTCGAGCGCTGCGACGATCCGGACGCCCGCACGCTGCTGGAGCGCGTCTGCGACCTGTACGCGCTGTCGGCGATCGAAGAGGACCTGGCGTGGTTCCTGGGCCACGGCCGCCTGACGGCGTCGCGCGCGAAGGCCGTCACGTCGGCGGTGAACCGGCTGTGCTCGGAGCTGCGTCCGCACGCGCGCACGCTGGTGGACGCGTTCGCGATCCCGGAGCAGTTCCTCGCGGCGCCGATGCTCACATCCTGACCGCGCGGCCGCGGTGGAGCCCGGACGGGTGGCCGGTATCGGGGACCGGCCACCCGTCCGGGAGCCTTCAGGAGCGGCGGTGCTTCCGGTCGTCGTCGGTGACTTCGAACTGCTCCTTGCGGACCTTGCCGGACACGGTCTGCTCGTCGCTGACCGTCTCGGTCCGCAGGCGCGCCCGCTCGACCGGGACGGTTTCCTTGCGCACCACGGGTTTCTCGGCGTGCAGGATGACGTCCTGCTCGGCCTCGCCGATCTCCGCCGTCCCGTCGGCGCGGGTGATCGGCTCCCGTTCGACGCGCACCTCTTCGTGCCGGACCGGCACGGTGACCTGCTGCTCCTCGGTGACGACGTACTTGCGCAGCCGGACGTGCCCGGTCTCGACCTGCTCGGTGCCGACGTTCAGCCGTTCCTCGGAGCGCGTCATGGCGGCGCGGTCGTCGCGCTTGCCGCGCCCGCCCGGGACGGCCGGCCCGCGGTCCATCCGCCCGTCCGGCCGTCCGTCCGATGAGGTGCGCGGCACCGGCAGGCCGTAGTGCTGGTAGAGCTGCGTGCTCTCTTCGGGCGAAAGGTGCCCGTCGGCGTCGATGCGGGGCGCCTCGGAGACGCTGTCCTTGTCCACCTGGACGTGGATGCCGTCCTTGTCCGTGCGCGCCCCGGAGAGCGGGACGAAGCTTTCCTTGGTGCCGAAGAGGCCGGTCTTGACGGTGATCCACTCGGGCTGGTGCGTCGCGTCGGCGAGGTAGACGTTGCCGACCTTCCCGATCTTGTTGCCGTCGGGGTCGACCACGGCGCTGTCGATGAGTTCTTCGGGCTGCATGGTCCTGGCCATCGCGGTCGTGCTCCTTCCACGTTGGAGTCCGTTGTTTGAGATCCACCGTCGGCCGCGCCGGTGACCACGGCAACCGTCGTGGTGGTCCCGTGGGTGACCCCTGATCGTGATCGTTTGAAGCGCCTCCCGCGGGCCAGGCGCGGCAGGTCCCGCAGGTGGAGCGCGGTGCCGTCGGCGTGACCGGCCGCCGCGGGGCGGACGCAAAGGTGTGGATCTGGATTTCGCGTGACCGGGGTCACTCGCGGCGTTGTCACAACCGCCGCGCCCGGGTCGTCAAGGGGGTGAAGCAGACGAGGAAAGGGGAACGGCCATGGAAGCGCGGCTCAACATGTTCGAGAACGAGGTCACCGGCAAGTTCGTCAAGCGCCTGATCGCGGCGTCGCGGCCGGTCGAAGAGTCGTCGCTGCCGAAGGCGACGCAGGAGCTGGTGAAGATCCGCGCGAGCCAGATCAACGGCTGCGGGATGTGCCTCGACATGCACACGAAGGACGCGGCGGCGGCCGGCGAGACGGCGGTCCGCCTGGCGATGGTGGCGGCGTGGCGCGAAGCGGTGGTGTTCACCGAGGCGGAGCGCGCGGCCCTGGCGCTGACGGAGGAGGGCACCCGCCTGGCGGACGCGCACACCGGCGTCAGCGACGAAACGTGGGCCGCGGTGCGCAAGCACTTCGACGACGAGCAGATCGGGGCGCTGGTCGCACTGGTGGCGACGATCAACGCGTGGAACCGGCTGAACGTGATCGCCCGCAACCCGGCGGGGGAGTACCAGCCGGGGATGTTCGGCTGAGGGCGCTTCCACCGGCCGTGGGGCGGCGGACCAGCTTCGATGGTGACGACCTCACGGCGGTGGAACCCTCGACCGTCGCACAGCTTCGCCAACACCGCTCGGCTCAAGGTGTTTGATTGCCGGGACGGGTGATGTTGTCCAAACCATCGGGTGATGTCGATAAAGGACGGCCGGATATCGCCCGATGATTTTATCATGATGAAAAAGACGCTCTTCGCAGCCGCAGTCATCGGTGGCGCCATGCTCGCTGTTGCCGCGCCGGCATCCGCCGGTGAGGGCGGGCACCACCCGGGCGGCGGCATCAGCATCGGCGACAACCTCTGCGCGGCACCGTGGCAGTGGAACGGTCCCCTCGAGCTGCTGCACGCGGGCCACGCCCCGTCGTACGCGGCGTGCAACAACAACTCCACCGGCGGCGGTCACGGTGGCATCAGCATCCTCAACAACGCGTGCCTGCTGCCCTGGCAGTGGAACGGCCCGCTGGAGCTGCTGACGGTCGACCACAACCCGTCGTACGTCGCCTGCAACGGCAACTCGGCAGGCTGATCGGGAGGAAGAGCCGCCGGCTGGTTGATTGAGTGTGCACCAACCATCCAGGCTCGTCTTCAAGAAAGCGCGGCCATTCATTCGATGACGAGTGAGTGGCCGCGCTTTTCGGGTAGGTACGATTCGATCCGCCGCGTGGGGGAACCAGCACCTACCGGACCGGACGATAGGGGCACCGGCCGTAGTCACAATCAGGCTTCGGGATGCAGGTCTCCAAACGAGAGACCTAGGCGTACATGGCCAGCCAAATCGCAATGTAGTGCGACACAGCAGCCAACACCGTGCAAGCGTGGAAGAACTCGTGGTAACCAAAGGTCTCAGGCCAGTGGTTCGGCCACTTGACGGCATAAAAAACCGCACCAAGCGTATAAAACAACCCACCCACGCACAGCAGCACGAGCGCCCCGACCCCGGCATGCGAAGCCAGCTCGGGGAACACGAAAACCGCGACCCACCCAAGCGCAATATAGATCGGCACCCCGAGCCACCGCGGCGCATTGGGCCACAGCATCTTCAACGCCACACCGGCGATCGCCCCACCCCAGACGATCGACAGGATCACGTACCCAGTCGGCTTCGACATCGCCAACAACGTGAACGGCGTATACGTCCCAGCGATGAACAGGAAGATCATCGAGTGGTCCGCACGCTTCATCCACTTGTACGCGCGGGGGCTCCAGAACCGGCGGTGGTACAGCGCGCTCACGCCGAACAAGCCGAGGACCGTCAGGCCGTAGACCGACGTCGCCAACGCGGCGACCGGGGACACTGTGGACGCCGCCAGGGTGATGAGCGCCGCTGCCGCGACCAACGCGCCGAAGAACGTCCAGAAGTGGATGTGCCCGCGCAGCCGGGGGCGGAGGTCCACTACGGGCTCGGGCGGTTCCGTCGTCACACTCACACATCCAGGTTACGACAGCGTAGGTTCTCCAGCAGTGCTCAAGTCACACGCCTCACACCGGGTGCGTAGGCTGACTCGACGTGAGTGTTCGCTCCTTCTTGTCCGACGTCGTGTACAGCGCCTACGGCAGGCGCCTCATCCAGCAGGCCGCCGGGCGGCATCCCCGGCACATCGCCATCATGCTCGACGGCAACCGCCGGTGGGCCCGTGAAGCGGGCTTCACGGACGTTTCGGACGGCCACCGCGCCGGGGCCAAGAAGATCGCGGACTTCCTGAGCTGGTGCCAGGAGGCCGACGTCGAGGTCGTCACCATGTGGCTGCTGTCCACCGACAACCTCAACCGCGACCCGGACGAGCTCACGCCGCTGCTGAAGATCATCACCGACGTCACCGACGAGCTCGCCGGGCCGGGTACGGCGTGGCAGCTGCGGATCGTCGGCGCGCTCGACCTGCTCCCCGCCGAGGTCGCCAAGCGGCTGAGCGAAGCCGCCGCCCGGACTGAGGGGCGGACCGGGATGGAGGTCAACATCGCGGTCGGCTACGGCGGGCGCCAGGAAATCGCGGACGCGGTGCGCAAGCTGCTGCGGCAGCACGCCGACGAGGGAACGTCCATTCACGAGCTGGCGAAGATCCTCGACGTCGACCACATCTCCGAGCACCTCTACACCTCGGGCCAGCCGGACCCCGACCTCATCATCCGCACCTCGGGCGAGCAACGGCTCTCCGGCTTCCTGCTGTGGCAGTCCGCGCACTCGGAGTTCTGGTTCACCGAGGCGTACTGGCCCGCCTTCCGCCGCGTCGACTTCCTGCGTGCCATCCGCGACTACGCGTGGCGCCACCGCCGGTTCGGCTCGTAAGACACCGGCAAAACCGCAGGTCACGGCCCGCGTACGTCACCCGGAGTTGATTTCGGACGACCGACGGTGAGGTGACGATCTGGCGAATCACCGTGTTGGCTCCCTGCGCGCCGCCGGATTCGTGGGTACCTTCCGAGGTGAGGGCGCGCGTTCCGTGCGGGTCCTCGCGGGAGGCCCTGGTCGTGGCGGTGATCGAGGGGGCGGCTCAGTCGCCCACGAGACGCTCGAGGGGGCCGGCACCCGGCCCTCGTGGCCGCGCCGCCTGACCCACCAGGTCAGGAGGAACGGTCCAGCCAGGGAGGTGCCCGGCCCAGCGAGTGCGGGCGTGAGGTGCACACGCCCTCGAGGGAGATGCCGTCGTGACTGCGCAGCGTTTGCCCCGTAAGGCCTCTGGCCGTTCTTCGACCGGTGCCGTTCCTGGCCCGGAGAAAGCCTCGACCTCGCCCGAATCCCAGCAGCACATGTACGTGCTCGACACGTCGGTCCTCCTTTCGGACCCGTGGGCGGTCACTCGGTTCGCCGAGCACGCTGTCGTGCTTCCGCTGGTCGTCATCAGTGAACTGGAGGCGAAGCGCCACCACCCGGAGCTCGGCTGGTTCGCCCGGGAATCCCTGCGCATGCTCGACGACCTGCGCCGGCAGTACGGCAGGCTCGACGCGCCGCTCCCGATCGGGGATCACGGCGGCACGCTGCAGGTGGAGCTGAACCACTCGGACCCGTCGGTGCTCCCGTCCGGGTTCCGGACCGACTCCAACGACCACCGCATCCTCGCCTGCGCGCTGAACCTGGCGGCGGAGAACGCGGCGGTCACGCTGGTGACGAAGGACATCCCGCTGCGGGTCAAGGCCGGGGCCGTCGGTCTCGAGGCGGACGAGTACCGCGCGCAGGAAGTGACGCCGTCCGGCTGGACCGGCATGGCGGACGTCGACGTCGAGCAGGACGTGCTCGACACGTTGTTCGGCGGCAGCACCGTCGACCCGGTCGAATACGGCATGGACGAGCTCGCCGAGCTGCCCTGCCACACCGGGCTGCGGCTGCTCGCGGGCAGCTCCAGCGCGCTCGGGCGGATCACGGCGGACAAGCGCATCCGGCTCGTCCGGGGCGACCGCGAGGCGTTCGGCCTGCACGGCCGCAGCGCCGAGCAGCGCGTCGCGCTCGACCTGCTGCTCGACTCCGACGTCGGGATCGTGTCGCTGGGCGGCCGGGCCGGCACCGGCAAGTCGGCGCTCGCCCTCTGCGCCGGCCTCGAGGCGGTGATGGAACGCCGTCAGCACCGCAAGGTCGTGGTGTTCCGGCCGGTCTACGCGGTCGGCGGTCAGGACCTCGGCTACCTGCCCGGGTCCGAGAGCGAGAAGATGCAGCCGTGGGCGCAGGCGGTGTTCGACACCCTCGGCGCGCTGGTCAGCCAGGACGTCCTCGACGAGGTCTTCGACCGCGGCATGCTCGAGGTGCTCCCGCTGACGCACATCCGCGGCCGGTCGCTGCACGACACGTTCGTGATCGTCGACGAGGCGCAGTCGCTGGAGCGCAACGTCCTGCTCACGGTGCTTTCGCGGCTCGGCACGGCGTCACGGGTGGTGCTCACGCACGACGTCGCCCAGCGTGACAACCTGCGCGTCGGACGGCACGACGGCGTCTCGGCGGTGATCGAGAAGCTCAAGGGCCACCCGCTGTTCGCGCACGTCACGCTGACGCGCTCGGAGCGGTCGCCGATCGCCGCCCTGGTCACCGAGATGCTGGAGGACCACGGCTGAGGGACCCCGGGGGCGGCGCGCTCGCGCCGCCCCCGGCAACCCTTGCCGCCATGGCCGGACATCCGGTGAAAAACCCGCTCGGCCGCTGGACGGCCGATCCACCGGGTGGGCATAGTTGGCCGCATGGCGCCAGAAGGCCTCTCCCGTCGTGAACTTCTCGTGCGAGGTGGCGCGGCCGCGGCCGCGCTGACCGTGGCCGGAGCGGGGGTCGCCGAGGCCGAACCGGACCTGCAGCCGGATGGCGGGCGCGCCGGCGTGGTGCTGCGGGAGGGCACGAACCTGTCCGCCGCGCTGTCGCCGGACGGCCGGTGGATCGCGGTCGACCTGGTCACCGGGATCTGGGTGCTGCCCGCCGGCGGCGGCCGCGCCCGGCGGCTCACCGACGACCTGCAGGACGCCACCCTCCCCACCTGGTCGCCGGACGGCCGCCGGCTCGTGTTCCAGTCCTACCGCGACGGCAACTTCCACCTGTACGTCATCGATGCCGCCGGGGGTACGCCCCGCAAGCTCACCGAGGGGCGGTTCGACCACCGGGAGCCGGTGTTCTCGCCGGACGGCACCAAGCTCGCCTTCAGCAGCGACCGGGACGGCAGCTACGGCATCCACTTGCTGGACCTCGCCTCCGGCGCGATCAGCACGGTGGTGTCCACCCCGGACGAAGAGGCGTCGCCGCGGTGGTCGGCCGACGGCACGAAGATCGTCTTCACCGTGAACGACACCGCCATCGACGTCGTCACCCTCGCCACCGGCGCCCGCACCCGCCTGGTCACCGCGACCGGCGCCGACAAGCTCTACGGCCCCGCGTTCGGTCCCGGCGGGCAGCCCAGCTACCTGCGGCTGCGGGGCGCCGAAGCGGACCTGATGCTCGGTGACGAGCAGCTGACCAAGGGCGAGGACGTCTTCGGCTTCGCCGCGAACTGGTCCGGGTCCGCCGTGCTCTACACCGCCGACGGGCACATCCGGTGGCGCGAACAGTCCGGCGCCGTCAAGGACATCCCGTTCGAAGCGGGGGTGTCCACGGCCCCGCGTGATTACCGACGGCGGGTCCGTGACCTGGACTCGCCCGCGCCGAAGCCGGTCCGGGGCATCGCCAGTCCGGTGGTGTCGCGGGACGGCAAGCGGATCGCGTTCCGGGCCCTCAACGCGATCTACGTCGTCGCGGCCGGCGGGGGCCGGCCACAGCGGCTGATCGGCGACGGTTACTTCAACTCCGACCCGGACTTCCACCCGGACGGGACGAAGCTGCTCTACACGAGCGACCGGCTCGGCACCGCCGACCTGTGGCTGCACGACCTCGGCACCGGCACGGACACCGTTCTCACGCAACTGGCGGGCGCCCAGGTCGCGCCGCGGTGGTCGCCGGACGGCGGCCGCGTGGCCTACGCCGACCAGGACGGCGCCACGTGGATCCACGACGTGGCCTCGAACAGTGCCCAGCAGGTGACGCCGCCGCTGTTCATGCCGGGCCGGCCCACCTGGTCGCCCGACGGGTCGGTCCTCGCGCTGGCCGCGGTCAAGCCGTACTCGAAGCGCTACCGCGAGGGCACGAGCCAGATCCTCACGGTCGACCTGAAGACCCACGAACTCCGCTACGCCGAGCCGATGCCGTTCCGCTCGTTCGCCACCCGCGGCGACGACGGTCCACTGTGGTCACCCGACGGCCGGTACCTCGCGTTCACGGTCGAGAGCGTCGCCTGGATCGCCCCGGTCGACGGCACCGGCCGGCTGATCGGCGCGCCGAGGCAGGTCACCCACGACGTCACGGATTCCCTGGCCTGGCAGGGAAACGACACGCTCGTGTACCTGTCGAAGGGCCGGCTCAAGGCGCAGAAGATCGCCGGCGGCGAGCCGCGAACGATCCGGCTCGACTTCACCTGGGCCCGCCCGCGGCCACCGCGTCCGACCGTCATCCACGTCGGCGCGGCGTGGGACGGCGTCGCCCGGACGCTGCGGCGCAACGTCGACATCGTCGTCGACGGTGGCCGGATCGCCGACGTCCGGCCGCATCGGGCCGCCCCCGGGACCGTCGACGCGCACGACCTGACCGCCATGCCCGGGCTCGTCGACATCCACAACCACTGGCACCTGCGCGGCCGGCAGTGGGGTGACCGGCAGGGGCGGCTGTGGCTGTCCTACGGCATCACCACGACCCGCTCGCCCGGCGACCCGGTGTACCAGATGCTGGAGACGCGCGAGGCGCTGGAATCCGGAAACCGGGTCGGGCCGAGGTACTTCGGTACCGGAGAAGCCATCGACGGCTCCCGGATCTACTACAACTTCATGCGGCCGACCCTGTCGCCGGAGCAGCTGAACCTGGAGCTGTCCCGCGCGGTCGAGCTCGAGTACGACATGATCAAGACGTACGTCCGGCTGCCCGTGGCCTCCCAGCAGGCCGTGGTCCGGGCCGCGCACGGGGCGGGCATCCCGCTGTCGTCGCACTACCTGTACCCGGCGGCGAACATCGGCATGGACGCGATGGAGCACACCGGCGCCACCAACCGGCTCGGGTACTCGCACACCGTCAGCCGGATCGGCCGGTCCTACCAGGACGCCGTCTCCCTGTTCGTCCGCTCGGGGATGTCGATCACGCCGACGTTGTTCACCTCCAGGGCGCTGTACGCGGACGACAAGTCGCTCGTGACCGACGAGCGCACCGAGGTCCTCTTCCCGCCGTGGGAGTACCAGCTGCTCAAGACCACGGCGGACACCGCGGGCAACCCGGAGAACGCCTACCTGCGCCAGGCCCTCGCCGGGAACGTCGACATGGTGCTGCGGATCCACCGGGCGGGCGGGTTCGTGGTCACCGGCACGGACTCGCCGTTGGACAACGTGGCCGTCTCCACCCACCAGAACCTGCGGGCCATGGTCGCGTTCGGGTTCACGCCGTACGAGGCGCTCACCACCGCCACCCGCAACCCGGCGCGGTGGCTGGGTCTCGAAGACCGGATCGGTGTGCTCAAGCCGGGTGCGTACGCCGATCTGTCGCTCGTCAGCGGCAACCCGTTGCAGGACATCAAGGCGGCCGCGAACGTCCGCAGCGTGCTGGTCGGCGGGGTGCTGCGGACGGTCGGCGAGCTGCTGGCGCCCTACCGGAACCAGCCGGGGCCACGGGCGGCCACCGAGGTGGTGCCCGCGGCCCGATCGGCGGAGAAGCAGCACTGGTGGCACGTTCCGGAGTGGTCGGAACACGTGTGCTGCTCGGGCTGAGCGCTTACCAGCCGGCGGGGAGGGGACGGCCCTCGGCGAACCCGGCCGCCGACTGGACGCCCAGCAGCGCGCGCTCGTGGAACTCCTCGAGCGTGCGCGCACCCGCGTAAGTGCAGGAAGAGCGCACGCCGGAGCCGATCGAGTCCAGCAGGTCCTCGACCCCCGGGCGCTGCGGGTCGAGGGACATCCGCGACGACGAGATGCCCTCCTCGAACAGCGCCTTGCGCGCGCGGTCGAACGAGTTGTCCGTGCGCGTCCGCGCGCCGACCGCGCGCTTCGACGCCATGCCGAACGACTCCTTGTAGGGCCGCCCCTGCTCGTCGAACCGCAGGTCGCCGGGGGATTCGTAGGTGCCGGCGAACCACGAGCCGACCATCGCCGCGGACGCGCCGGCGGCCAGCGCCAGTGCGACGTCACGCGGGTGGCGGACCCCGCCGTCGGCCCAGACGTGCTTGCCCAGCTCGCGTGCGGCGGCCGCGCACTCGGCGACCGCGGAGAACTGCGGGCGGCCGACGCCGGTCATCATCCGGGTGGTGCACATCGCGCCCGGCCCGACACCGACCTTGACGACGTCGGCCCCGGCCTGGATCAGGTCGCGCGTGCCCTCGGCCGTGACCACGTTCCCGGCGACCACCGGGACCCGCGGCGACACCGACCGGACGGCCTTCAGCGCGGCGATCATCTTCTCCTGGTGCCCGTGCGCGGTGTCGACGACCAGCACGTCGACGCCCGAGCCGAGCACGGCTTCGGCCTTCGCCGCGACATCGCCGTTGACGCCGACCGCGGCGGCGACGCGCAGCCTGCCCGCGTCGTCGACGGCGGGGGTGTAGATGTCCGCGCGCAGCGACCCGACGGCGGTCAGCACGCCCGCGAGCCGGCCGTCGGCGTCCAGGCCCAGCGCCAGGTTCGCGCCGTGACTGTGCAGGAGTTCGAAGACCTCGCGCGCCGGGGTGGCCAGCGGGACCGCGACGGCCGGCGGTTGCGCCACGTCGGCGAGACGCGCGAAGCGGTCGACGCCCGCGCAGGCCGCTTCGTCGACGATGCCGACCGGGCGGCCTTCGCCGTCCACGACCACGACAGCGCCGTGCGCCCGCTTGTGGACCAGGTTGAGGGCGTCGGCGACGGCGTCACCGCCGGTCAGCACCAGCGGCGTGTCCCACACGGTGTGCCGGCTCTTCACCCAGCCGACGATCTCCGAGACGGCGGGGCTGTCCACATCTTGCGGCAGCACGACCAGCCCGCCGCGGCGAGCGACGGTCTCGGCCATCCGGCGGCCGGCGACCGCGGTCATGTTCGCGACCACGATCGGGATCGTCGCGCCGGTGCCGTCCGCGGTGGAGAGGTCGACGTCGAAGCGGGACTCCACGTCCGAGCGGTTCGGCAGCAGGAACACGTCGTCGTAGGTCAGGTCGTGGGCGGGCCGGTGGCCGTCGAGGAAACGCACGAGTGCCCAGACTACCTGCCGGGCCCGTGGCAGGATCGAGGGCATGAGCCGCCGCGACCGGGACGCCGAAGGACGGGCACGCAACGCACGGCCGCGTGACGGCCTCGGCCGGCCGCTGCCGTACGGCTCGGACGGCGTCGAGCGCCAGCCGGAAGGCATCGCCCGAACGCCGGCGCAAACGCTTGCGGAGGCCCAGCGGCTGCTCGACGACGGCAAGCCGTTCCACGCGCACGAAGTCTTCGAGGACGCGTGGAAGACCACCGACGGCCCCGATCGCGAGCTCTGGCGGGGGCTGGCGCAGCTCGCCGTCGGGCTGACGCACGCGGCGCGCGGCAACAACGTCGGCGCGGTGTCGCTGCTGGAGCGGGGAGCGGCGAACATCGAGCCGTTCCGGGGCACGCCGCCGCACGGCATCGACGTCGCCGGGCTGCAGCAGTGGGCGCTCACGCTGGCGGAAGAGGCGAAGCAGCGCGTACGGGTGTCGCCGAGCGTGCCACGGTTGACGTGCTGACGGCGCTCGGGGCCGCGGTCGTCGCGGCGGTGGCGTCGCTGGCCGGCGTGACGCTGGGTGCGCTGGTCGAGCCGCTGAAGCTCAACGCCGCCCGGCGGGCGAAGCTGCGGCAGGACCGCGCCGACCGCTGCGCCGGGATGATCGAGGAGTTCGCCCTCGTCGCCCGGAAGCACACCTCCTGATCCCGCGACGGCGCCCCGTACCTCGCCGGACTTCCCTGCGGTACAACGATTTCACCGGAAATTCACCGCGGCCTGGCCGGGCGGGTGATCGTCGAGGCCAAACGGGCAAGGGTGCGTTCCGGCCATTGCCCGCCCGCTCCCCGGTGGTCGAGACTCGGGCCGCTGTCGCACACATCCGAGCAAGGAGAATGCATGCTCCGCAAGTTCGCCGTGGCCGCCGCGCTCGCCTGCGCCGCCCTCGTCGTCACGGCGCCCGTCGGTTCCGCCGCCACCGGCCCCGGATCGGGTGGGGCTCCGGGCACGACCGCCCCCGCGCCCGGCACCGCGCCGAAGGCCACCACGCCGTACTACTACGCCTGGTACACCAGCCAGAGCGCCGCTCAGAAGGTGTGCAACGACAAGCTCGGCAGTGGTCAGTGGCGGGCGTGCGCCGTCCAGGCCAAGTCCGGCCTCTACTACGTGTGGTTCAACCTCTGATCGAGGTTGCGGAGCGGTTCGCGGCGCTGCCGGTCGGCGGCGCCGCGACTCGTTCGCCCGCCCCACCTGAGGGCCGTGGCGGGACTAAGGCTGGTCCCAGCCGTCCGAAGCCGCCTTCTCGGCGCCGATCGTCGTGCCCTCGCCGTGTCCGGTGTGGACCTTCGTGGCGTCCGGGAGCGTGAACAGCTTCTCGCGGATGGAGTGCACGATGGTCGGGTAGTCCGAATAGGACCGCCCGGTGGCCCCGGGCCCGCCGTGGAACAGCGTGTCGCCGGTGAACACCACGCCCAGGTCCGCCGCGTACAGGCAGACCGCGCCGGGCGCGTGCCCCGGCGTGTGGATGACCTGCAGCGTCGTGCCCGCGACGGTGAGCACCTGACCGTCGGCCAGTTTGACGTCCGGGGCGCGGTCCGGGTGGGTGAGGTTCCAGACGACCCGGTCGTCCGGGTGCAGCAGGATCGGCGCGCCGGTCGTGGCGGCGAGTTCCGGGGCGGCGTTGACGTGGTCGTTGTGGGCGTGGGTGCAGACGATCGCGGCCAGCTTCCGCCCGCCCACGACGTTTTCGATCGCCCTCGCGTCGTGGGCCGCGTCGATCACGATCACTTCCGCGTCGTCGCCCACGAGCCAGACGTTGTTGTCGACGTCCCAGCTGCCTCCGTCGAGCCGGAAGACGCCGGAGGTCACCAGGTTCTGCACGATCGCCGTCATGCGCCCGACCCTAGCCGCACGAACCGGCGGTCGTACAGGAGCGCGGCCGCCGCGAGCGCGGTGAAGAAGAGGCCGATGAAGACGCAGTTCAGCGTCACCTCGCCGTAGCCGAGCGCGCCCGCGTCGACGAACGGGTACGGGTAGAAGCCGGTGATCGCGCCACGCGGGAGCGTGAAGGCGAGCCAGGCGAGCGGATAGAGCAGCGACCACCAGACCGTGCGCCACGTGAGGGCGCCGCGCGGGCCGGCCAGGAGCCAGCCGAGCACGAACAGGATCGGCGTCACCTTGTGCAGCATCGTGTCGGAGAACAGCGAAAGGCCGTGCAGGTCGTACAGGCCGGCGAGGGCGACCTGGTAGACGATGCCGGTCACGATGATGCCGGTCAGCGCGTCGAGCCAGAGGACGGTGAACAGCCGCCCGCGGGCCCGGCCCAGCGCGACCAGCGCCGAGGTGCCCAGGACCAGCAGGTTCGAATCGATCGTGAAGAAGCAGAGCAGGTTCGCGACCCGCCCGCCGGGGTCGCCCGCGGTCGCGACGACCTGGGTGACGAGGCCGGCCAAGGCGACCACCGCGGTGACCGCGAACCAGGCGCGGGTGAACTTCTCGCTGCGCATCGCCGGAGCTTAGCTCCACTGTGGACAAACAGGGCGGTGGACCCGGCGAACCGGCCGTGCCCCGGCGCCGTCCGCACCGGGGCACCGGTCATCACGCCGCGAGCAACGAGTCCCGGAGCGCGACGAAGGCCTCGTACTCCGCCTTCTGCTCGACCGGCAGCTGGTAGGCGACGGCCACGAGCTTCGTCACGGACGGGATGATGCTCAGCCGGAACGTCCGGCCGTCGGTCGTCTTGATGACGAACCGGCCCTGCAGGTCGCGCTTCTTGACCGAAGCCCGGTTGGCGTCGTTGATCGTCAGCGGCGTGCCCGCCGTGACGGTGCCGTTCTTCTCCTCGAGCGGAACGAGGACGAGATCGGTCTGCCCCGGCTTGAAGCCCAGGGCGAAGTTGGCGACCGAGGTGGTCCGGAAGACCAGGTAGTTCTTCTGCCTGATCTCCGCGGCGTACACCTTGGTGTAGCTCGCCCCGTCGGCGACGGCTCCGTCGAAGGCGGCGTGGATGGCCGTCTTCATCTGTTCCTTGCTGACCACTGAGTGCTCCTCCATGACCGCTCGGGAAGTGAGCGGGAACCTTGTGAAGGAGCGCACTTTAGGGATTCTGCGCCGTGGGTTGTGTCGGCAAAATTCTCGTCAAATCCGGCCCCGGCGCACGTCTGATCGGCCGAGCGCATCCCGGGACGCGCCGACACCCTCCACTCTGGTCCGCGGGAACAGCGGGCACCAGCGACTTTCGTCTGTCGTTGCGTCAGCTCCCTTCCGAACGGTCGCCGTGCAGCAGGCCGCGGACCGTGTCGATCGTGTCCGCGTCGGCCGGGTCCTTGTCCGGCCGGTAGCGGACCACCCGGGCGAACCGCAGCGCCAGACCGCCCGGGTAACGCGTGCTCACCTGCGCGCTGTCCAGCTCGATCTCCACCACGACCTCCGGCCGGACGTACACCGTCCACTCGTCGCGGTGGGTCTCGATCTCCTGGAACGTCCGGGTCTGCCACGCCAGCAGCTCGTCGGTCATGCCCTTGAACGTCTTGCCCACCATGATCGGCGGGCCGCCGTCCGGGTCGCGGGCGCCCAGGTGCAGGTTCGACAACGTGCCGGTGCGCCGGCCGTGGCCCCACTCCGCCGCCAGCACCACCAGGTCGATCGTGTGCACCGGCTTGACCTTCAGCCACGCCCGCCCGCGCCGCCCGGCCGCGTACGGCGCCGCCAGGTCCTTGACCATCACCCCTTCGTGGCCCGCTTCCATCGCCGCCTCCAGCACGGCGGCCGCGCCCGCGGTGCCCACCTCGCCGGGGATCACGTGCGCCCCGGCGACCTTGCGCAGCGCCGCGTTGCGCTCCGACAGCGGCGCGTCCAGCAGGTCGACGCCGTCGAGGTGCAGGCAGTCGAAGAAGTACGGCCGCAGCAGCAGCGCCTTGACCTGTTCCTCGCGGGTGCTGCCGAACCGGCTCATCGTGTCCTGGAACGGCCGCGGCCGCCCGGCGTCGGTCAGCGCCAGGGTTTCGCCGTCGAGCACCACCGACTCGCACGGCAGCGCCCGCACGAGGTCCACCAGTTCCTGCACGCTGCCGGTGATCTCGCGCAGCGTCCGCGTCCAGACGTGCACCTCGTCGCCCTGGCGGTGCACCTGGATCCGCGCACCGTCCATTTTGTACTCGACGATCGCCTCCGCGTGCTCGGCGACGGCCTCGTCCAGCGACTCCGCCGGCGACGCCAGCATCGGCTTGATCGGCGTGCCGAGCGTGAGCCGGAACTCCGCCAGCGCGGCCTGCCCGCCGGTCATCGCCGCGACCCCGGTGACGCCGAGCTTCCCGGACAGCATGAAGGCCCGCCGCACGTCCTCGGCAGGCACCTCGGCCGCGGCCGCGATGGCGTCGACCATCACGCCCTCCAGCGCGCCCTGCCGCAGTTCGCCGGTGACCAGCCGGAACAGGAACTGCTGCTCGTCCTTCGTCAGCCGCTCGAACAACGCCCGCAGCACTTCCTGCCGGCGCGTCGACGAGCCCGTGCCGGCCGCGACACCGGCCGCCGCGGTCAGCGCCGCGTCCACCTCCAGCACCGAGGCCACCGGTCCGGCCGCGGCGCCGGCGCCCAACGCGGCGAGGGTGCGCCAGCCCGCACCCAGCCTGTCCTGCGCCGTTTGCCCGGTCAGGTACGCGATCACCGTGGGCAGCTCGGCGATCTCCGCCGCGCGCAGCAGTTCGGCCAGGAGGGCGATCTTCGCCTTCCTGGACCTGGTCGCCGCCAGTTCGGCGGACGCGCGGACCAACTCGCTCAGCAACACCCGGACATCATGACCCGGACCACCGACAATTTCAGAGCGACGGAAAGTTTGCCCTGGTCAACGGGGCTTCGGCGATCCAGCTGGCCAGCAAGCCGAGCGCGCGTTCGCTCGCCGAGCCGGGCTCGGCGTGGTACATCACCAGGCCCTGATCCGGGTCGTCGGGCAGGCGCAGCGTCTCGTACCGCAGCCGCAGCTCGCCGACCACGGGGTTCATGATCAGCTTCCAGCCGCGGGCCTTCTCCTGGACCGCGTGCTCGGCCCACAGCTCCCGGAACCGCTCGCTCGCCACCGAAAGCTCGCCGGCCAGCCGGGCGAAGTGCGGGTCATCGGGGTGTTTGCCGCGCTCGGCGCGCAGGTTGGCGACGACGTCGCGGCACACCGCGTCCCACTCCGGGTGCAGCTGCTTCGCGCGTTCGTCGGTGAAGACGAGCTTCGGCATGCTGCGCTCTTCGAGCCGGCCGAAGTCGAACGACACCGCGCCGCCGAGGGCGTTCCAGGCCAGCACGTCCAGGTACCGGCCGAAGACGAACGCGGGCGTCTGCACGGCGTCCAGCAGGTGCTGCAGCTCGGGCCGGACCCGCTGCGGCGCGCTCTTCTCCCGGCGCTTCGGCGCGGCGAGGTTGCGCAGGTAGGACTCCTCGCCGGCGTCGAGGCGCAGCGCGCGGGCGAGCGCGCCGAGGATCGCCTCCGAGACGTTCTTCGCGCGCCCCTGCTCCAGCCGCGTGTAGTAGTCGACGCTGATGCCGGCCAGCTGCGCCAGTTCCTCCCGGCGCAGGCCCTTGACCCGCCGCTGGGTGACCCCGGGCGGCAGGCCGAGGTCGGCGGGATCCAGCGCGGCGCGCCGCGCCTTCAGGAAGGCGCCCAGCTCGGCAGCGTCACTCATCATTTGCCGCCGCGGGCCATGCGCAGCACGTCGAGGGCCTCGTCGAGCTGCTCCTCGGTGAGCTTGCCGTCCTTCACGTAACCGCGTTCGATGACGACTTCGCGGATCGTCTTCAGCTCCTTCAACGCCTGCTTCGCGACCACGGCCGCTTCTTCGTAGCCGATGTACTTGTTCAACGGCGTCACGATCGACGGCGAGCCTTCGGCGTAGGTCCGCGTGCGTTCGGTGTTCGCCGTGATGCCGGCGAACACCTTGTCCGCCAGCAGCCGCGAAACGGCCGCGAGCAACCGCGCCGATTCGAGGACGTTCCGGGCGATCACGGGCAGGTTGACGTTCAGCTGGAAGTTGCCCGCGGCGCCGGCGAAAGCGACGGCCGCGTCGTTGCCGATCACCTGCGCGACCACCTGCAGCGTCGCCTCCGGGATCACCGGGTTCACCTTGCCGGGCATGATCGACGAGCCCGGCTGCAGGTCCGGCAGCGCCAGCTCGGCCAGGCCGGTGCGCGGGCCGGAACCCAGCCAGCGCAGGTCGTTGGCGATCTTGTTCAGCGACACGGCGACCGTGCGCAGGTGCCCGGACGTCTCGACGACGCTGTCCTGGGTCGCCTGCGCCTCGAAGTGGTCGCGGGCCTCGGTCAGCGGCAGCCCGGTGACCGTGGCGAGTTCCGCGGCGACCGACGAGCCGAAGCCGTCCGGCGCGTTCAGGCCCGACCCGACGGCCGTGCCGCCGATCGGCAGCTCGCCCAGCCGCGGCAGGCCCGACTTCAGCCGTTCGACGCCGTAGCGGACCTGCGACGCCCACGCGCCCGCCTCCTGGCCGAGCGTGATCGGCACGGCGTCCATCAGGTGCGTGCGGCCGGACTTCACGACGTCGGTCCACTCGGCGGCGCGCACCTCGATGGCGCCGGCGAGGTACTCCAGCGCCGGGATGACGTCCTTGACGACGGCTTCGGTCGCGGCGACGTGGATGGTCGTCGGGAAGGTGTCGTTCGACGACTGCGACGCGTTGACGTGGTCGTTCGGGTGCACGTCCCGGCCGAGGGCGCGGGAGGCGAGCGTCGCGATGACCTCGTTGGCGTTCATGTTCGACGACGTCCCGGACCCGGTCTGGAAGACGTCGATCGGGAAGTGCGCGTCGTGGGCGCCGGCGGCGACCTCGTCCGCGGCGGCCGCGATGGCGTCCGCGACGTCGGCGTCGAGCACGCCCAGCTTGAGGTTCACGCGCGCGGCGGCGGCCTTGAGCAGGCCGAGCGCGCGGATCTGGGCGCGCTCCAGGCCCCGGCCGGAGATGGGGAAGTTCTCGACGGCCCGCTGGGTCTGCGCGCGGTAGAGCGCGTCGGCAGGCACGCGGACCTCGCCCATGGTGTCGTGTTCGATCCGGTATTCCTGATCAGCCATGACACCGATTCTGGCCCTCTTCGCGCGTGACCGCGTGGTGGCGTCGCCCACCCTCGGCGGCGCGCGCCGCTAGGATCGGGTGTGTTCTCGATCACCGCCATCCACCACTGGCTGGAGCGAGCATGACTGACGTTGCCGGGGATGCCCACGACCTCGTGATCATCGGTGCGGGCCCGACGGGCCTGTTCGCCGCCTACTACGCCGGGTTCCGCGGCCTTTCGATGGCGGTGGTCGATTCGCTGCCCGAGCCCGGCGGCCAGGTGACCGCGATGTACCCGGAGAAGATGATCTACGACGTCGGCGGGTTCGCCGAGGTCCGCGGCCGCGATCTGGTCGAGGGCCTGGTGAAGCAGGCCGCGCCGTTCAAGCCGAAGTACCTGCTGGGGCGCAAGGCCGAAAAGCTGGCGCCGGCCGGGGACGGCGTCGAGCTGACCCTCGACGGCGGCGAGACGCTGCGGGCCCGCGCCGTGCTGATCACCGCGGGCATCGGCGAGTTCACCCCGCGCCCGCTGCCGGCCGGCGACGGCTGGCTCGGCCGCGGCATGGTCCACTTCGTGCCCTCGCTGCAGGCGCACGCGGGGCAGCACGTCGTGGTCGTCGGCGGCGGCGACTCGGCGTTCGACTGGATCCTCGCGCTGCACCCGGTGGCGGCGAGCGTGACGCTGGTGCACCGCCGCGCCAAGTTCCGCGCCGCGGAGTCGATCGTCCGGCAGGCGCGCGAGCTCGGCACCCGGATCATCACCGACGCCGAAGTCACGCGGTTCGTCGAAGCACCCGACGGCTCGCTCGAAGCCGTCGACGTCTCGATCAAGGGCGCCGGCGACGAGCGGCTCCCGGCCAACGCGGTCGTCGCGGCGCTGGGGTTCACCGCCGACTTGGGCCCGATCGAAAGCTGGGGCCTGGAAATCCACCACCGCGCCATCGCGGTCGACTCGACCATGGCGACCGCGCGGGAACGCGTCTACGCCGCGGGCGACGTCGCCGCGTACCTGGGGAAGGTGAAGCTGATCGCGACCGGCTTCGGCGAGGCCGCGACGGCCGTCAACAACATCGCCGTCGCGCTCGACCCGGACGCCCACCTGTTCCCGGGCCACTCGAGCAACGCCGAATAGTCAGGCCTTCGTCTTCTCCGCGATCCAGGGCGCGTAGGCGACGACAGAGGTGTAGATCGACGGCGCCGTCGCGCATTGCGGGTCGTTGTTGCCCGGACGGCTGGTGACCCCGGCGAGCTGCCAGTGGTCGCCGTCGCGCACGACCTCCGGGCCACCGGAGTCGCCGAAGCACGCCCCGGACTTGCCGCCCGGGTTGTCGGTGCACAGCTCGGCCGTGCCGTCGAACACCGACGTGCACTTCGTGCCTTCGACGATCTGCGTGTCGAGCTGCTGCAGCGTCGTGGGGAGCTCGCCGCAGTTCACCTTCGGGCAGGTCTGGCCCCAGCCGAGGATCCGGGTCGCGGTGCCCGGCGACGCGGCCGTCGCGAGCCCGATCGGCGCCGCGGTGGCCGGCGTGGTCAGCCGCAGCAGCGCGATGTCGCCCGCCGGGCTCTGCGTGTTGAACGCCGGGTTGACGACGATCTCGGCGGGCTGTGCGACTTCGCCGCCCTGGCCCGAGTCGTTCGTGCCCATCCGCAGCGAGATGTCGGCCGGTGCCTTGCCGAACGCGCAGTGCGCGGCCGTGACCACCCAGGTGGGCGCGATCAGCGCGCCGGCGCAGAACAGCTTCCCCGACGTGGAGTGCAGCGACACCGCGAAGGGGTACGGCTGGTCGGCGTTCACGCCCCCGACGACGGCGGGAGCGGCCGCGGCGGTGCCGGGGACCAGGACGAGGCTCAGGGCCAGCAGGGCCGGCAAGGCCGGTAGTCGCCTGGTCACGGAGCTCCTTAGGGCAGCGGGGGCACGACGTCGTCGTCGGGCGCGTCCAGGTGGCCGTCGAAGTTGACCGAGGAGTACGCCCGCAGCTTGTTCAGCCGGTGGTAGCCGTCGATCATTCTGACGGTCCCGGACTTGGACCGCATCACGATGGACTGCGTCGTCGCCCCGCCCTCGCGGTAGTGGACGCCGCGCAGCAGGTCGCCGTCGGTGACGCCGGTGGCGCAGAAGAAGACGTTGTCGCCACGCACGAGGTCGTCGTTCAGCAGCACGCGGTCGAGGTCGTGCCCGGCGGCGAGGGCCTTCTCGCGCTCGGCGTCATCCTTCGGCCACAGCCGGCCCTGCAGCTCGCCGCCGAGGCACTTCATCGCGCAGGCCGCGATGATGCCCTCGGGGGTGCCGCCGATGCCGATCAGCATGTCGACGCCGGTGGTCGGGCGGGCCGCGGCGATCGCGCCCGCGACGTCGCCGTCGGAGATGAACCGGATCCGCGCGCCGGCGTCGCGGATCTCCTTGATGATCTGTTCGTGCCGGGGGCGGTCCAGGACGCACACGGTGACGTCGCCGATGCTGCTGTTCTTCGCCTTGGCGACGCGGCGGATGTTCTCCGCGATCGGGGCGCCGAGCTCGACCTTGCCCGCCGCGTCCGGCCCGACGGCCAGCTTTTCCATGTAGAACACCGCGGACGGGTCGAACATCGCGCCGCGCTCGGCGACCGCCAGCACGGCGAGGGCGTTCGGCATGCCCTTGGCCATCAGCGTGGTGCCGTCGACCGGGTCGACCGCGACGTCGCAGTCCGGGCCGTCGCCGTTGCCGACCTCTTCGCCGTTGAACAGCATGGGCGCTTCGTCCTTCTCGCCCTCGCCGATCACCACGACCCCGCGCATCGACACGGTCGAGACGAGCTGGCGCATCGCGTCGACGGCCGCGCCGTCGCCGCCGATCTTGTCGCCGCGGCCGACCCAGCGGCCGGCGGCCATCGCGGCGGCTTCGGTGACCCGGACCAGCTCCATCGCGAGGTTGCGGTCGGGCGCTTCACGACGACTGTCTGCGGCGGGCATCTGTGCCTCCCGGATCGTGGAACTGGCGGGTAGCCAGTCTGTCAGATACCCGCCGTGTTTCCAGATACCGTCGGCATGGCCTACCTCACTGTTCGGAGTCGTCCTCCACGGACGCGAGGGCGGCTTCGATCCGCTCGCGGGCGCCTTCGAGGTGACGCTCACAAACCTTCGCGAGCTTCTCGCCCTTCTCCCACAACGCGAGCGACTGCTCGAGGGACAGGCCGCCGGCCTCGAGCTCGCGGACGACCTCGACGAGGCGGTCGCGCGCCTGCTCGTACCCGAGTTCCTCGCTGGCTGCTTCACTCACGCTCGGTGTTCTCCGACCTTCCGGGCTGACGGGTGGGCGCTGTTCGCGCACACTACCGCGCTGGCCATCGCGTGGTCGTACCCGACGAACGCCAGCGCGAACTCCTGCCCGTCACCCTCCGCGATCGCCTCTTCGAGGTTCTCCTGCGCCCCGGCCACCCGCCGCCGGTGCCCCGCGCCCTCGGCGAACCACCAGCGCGAACCGACCTGCATCGACGTCGCCTCGGACAGCCGCCGCAGCTGCGGCCCGAGGTCGCGGCGGGCGGCGGTGCCGCAGCCGGCGAGCAGGGCCGTCCAGCACTCGGCGGCGGCCCGGTCGGTGCGCACCGCCTGGTCCAGCAGCGGCCGCGCGCCGAGCCTCCTGGCCGCGTCCACGGTGAGCGGGAGGAACGTCACCTTCACCCCTGCTCTCCTTCCGCCACCGCCTTGATCGCGCCGTCGCCCACCCGCACGCGCAGCTGGGCACCGGCCTCGACTTCGGAGACGGAGCGGAGTACCTGGAGGTTGCCTTCGGCGTCGACGAACTGCACGACCGCGTACCCGCGGGCCAGCGTCGCGGCCGGTCCGAGCGCGGTGAGCCGGGCCCGCGCGTTCGCGACCTCGGCCTGGTCCTTGGCCAGCAGGCTCAGCATGGCGCGGCGGGCGCGTTCGCGGTGGACGTCGACGTCGTCCTGGCGACGCTGGACCGGGCCGAGCGGGTCGGCCAGCGCCGGGCGGCTGCGGATCTGGTTGAGCAGCCGTGCCTGGGTGTCGACCCAGCCGTGCAGCGCCCGGCGGCCGCGGTCACGCATCTGCCGGACGCGTTCGGTCTCCTCGCGCAGGTCCGGGACGATCCGCTTGCCGGCGTCGGTCGGCGTCGAACAGCGCAGGTCGGCGACGTAGTCGAGCAGCGGGGTGTCCGGTTCGTGCCCGATGGCACTGACCACCGGCGTGCCCGTGGCCGACACCGCGCGGCAGAGCGCTTCGTCGGAGAACGGCAGCAGGTCCTCGACGCTGCCGCCGCCGCGGGCGATGACGATGACGTCGATGTCGGGGTCTGCGTCGAAGATCCGCAGCGCGCGCATGACCTGCGGCACCGCCTGCGAGCCCTGCACGGCCGTGTTGAGCACCTTGATCCGGACGTGCGGCCACCGCCCCTGCGCGTTGGCCAGGACGTCCCGCTCGGCCGCCGACGCGCGGCCGGTGATCAGCCCGACGCCCTTCGGCAGGAACGGGATCGGCCGCTTGCGCTGGGCCGAGAAGAGGCCTTCGGCGGTCAGCAGCTTCTTCAGGCGTTCGATCCGGGCCAGCAGCTCACCGATGCCGACCGCGCGGATCTGGTCGGCGCGCAGGCTGATCGTGCCGCGGCCGAAGAAGTACGACGGCTTCGCGTGCACGACCACGCTCGCGCCCTCCCGCAGCGGCGGCTCCATCTCGCGGATCAGCCAGTTCGGGCAGGTGACGGACATCGAGACGTCCGCCGAAGGATCGCGCAGGGTCAAGAACGCGGTCTGGGTGTTGGGCCGGGAGCTGACCTGGGTGACCTGGCCCTCGACCCAGACGGCGCCGAGCCGGTGGATCCAGTCGCCGATCTTGCGCGCGACGGTCCGGACCGGCCACGGCGATTCCGCGGTGCTCGTGGGAGCCGGTGCGGACTCGGTGCTCACCGGCCTTCCGCGCCGTCGCCGCCGTCTTCGTCTTCCTTGGCCCGGTCCGCCTTGCGGGCGTTGGCGATCCGGCGCGACAGCATGCCGGTGAACGACGAGCGGTCGGCGTGGGTGCGCTCGTACTCGAGGATGGTCTCGAGCTGGTCGATCGAGAACTGGCGCAACCGGGCCCGCAGCTGCGGGAGGGTGAGCTGGTCGTAGCCGGTCAGCCCGGCCGGACCCTCGTACCCGGCGGCGCTGGTTCGCGGCGTCTCGCTCTTGGTCTTCTTGTCGACCTTGGGCGTGCCGGGCTTGGGCTTCTTCGGCGGTTCGTCGTCGCCGGCTTCGCTGTCGTTCTCGCCGTCGGCGTGGTCCTCGGCGAGCGCGCGTTCTTCCTCGGCCCACGGATCGCCGAGCTCTGCTTCGAGCTCGGCCGCCGACGGCACGCGGCCGTTGACCTCCGAACGCGGTTCGGGCACTTCGGCGACCGGGGCCAGGTTCGGCCGCGCGGGCGGGACGCCGGGCTCGGCGTCCTCGTCGAACGTCGCCCAGCTCGGCGTGTCTTCGATCGGGCGCAGGCTCGACAGGGCGCTGTCGCCCTTGATCGCCAGCTCGGTGACGTGCTGCTGCACCCGCATGGAGGCCTGCAGCACCTGGCTGACCACGGTCACCGGGAGCCCGGCCAGCTGCCGGGGAAGTTCGCGAACCCGCTCGGCGGTGGAGACGGCGAGGCCCGCGGCGACCCGGAGGGGGAGCGGGAAAGGCTTCATGGGGTCCAGCCTGCCGCATGACCGTCCCTCCTGCCCAACCGGACGGGCGCAGTGCGTGACCTGCGGCACAGCTCGGAAGGGGGACGAAGCTCACCCGAAAGGGACTTCGAGTCCGTCTCGGGGCTGCCCGTACCCTGGGGGCATGAGTGCAGCGAGTCCCGGAATCGAGCCCGCGGGTACCCCGACGATCACCGGAACCGCTTCCGGCAAGCGGGTGCTGCTCGCCAAACCCCGTGGTTACTGCGCCGGCGTCGACCGCGCGGTGATCGCCGTCGAGAAGGCCCTCGAGGTCTACGGCGCCCCGGTGTACGTCCGCAAGGAGATCGTGCACAACCGGCACGTGGTCGACACGCTGCGCGAGCGCGGCGCGATCTTCGTCGACGAGACGTCGGAGGTGCCCGAGGGCGCGCTGGTGGTGTTCTCCGCCCACGGTGTCTCGCCGATGGTGCACGCGGAGGCGGCCGAGCGGAACCTGCGCACGATCGACGCGACCTGCCCCCTGGTGACGAAGGTGCACAAGGAGGTCAACCGGTTCGCGAACGACGACTACGACATCCTGCTGATCGGCCACGAAGGCCACGAAGAGGTCGAGGGCACGGCCGGCGAGGCGCCGGACAAGGTCCAGCTGGTCGACAAGGCCGAGGACGTCGACAAGGTCGAGGTGCGCGACCCGTCGAAGGTGATCTGGCTCTCCCAGACGACGCTGTCGGTCGACGAGACGATGGAGCGCGTCGACCAGCTCCGCGAGCGCTTCCCGGGTTTGGCGGACCCGCCCAGCGACGACATCTGTTACGCGACGACGAACCGTCAGGTCGCGGTCAAGGCGATGGCCGCCGAGTGCGACCTGGTGCTGGTGGTCGGGTCGACGAACTCGTCCAACTCGAAGCGCCTGGTCGAGGTGGCCCTGAAGGCGGGAGCCCGGGCCTCGTACCTGGTCGACTTCGCGCACGAGGTCGACGAAGCGTGGCTTTCCGGCGTCACGACGGTGGGCGTGACCTCAGGCGCGTCAGTGCCGGACGTGCTGGTCATGGAGCTGCTGGACTGGCTGGCCGAGCGCGGCTACGGCGACGTCGACGAAGTCACGACGGCCAACGAGAAGATCTCGTTCGCGCCGCCGAAGGAACTCCGCAAGGTCTGACTCCCGTGTCGTCCCCCCAATCACGCGTGATGCCCTCCCAATCACGCGTGATGCCTCTCTGATCACGCGTGATGCCTTTCGGCGCACGGTCCCGGCATGCGAAACGGCGGTCACCTCGCAAGAGGTGACCGCCGTTCGTCAGCGTTCTTCGTCGTCCCAGGGACGGTTCCGGCGCGGCGGCGCGTTCCGGCCGCCGGACGGGCGGCGGGGCGGCGGGGTGTCCCGGCCGTCCTCGGGCGGGCGCGGACGCCGTCGTGGCGCGTCACCGCGCGGCTCGCGCGGGCGCGGGTCCCCCTCTGCCGGACGGGGCGTGCGCCGATTGGCCGGCGGCGGCTTGCGTGTGCCTCGGGTGCCCGGGTCGCGTTCGGCGGGTGGGCGAGGTGCCCGGCGTTCGCCGTCGGCGGGCGGGCGCGGGCGTCGCGGCGGTTCGCCTTCCCGGCCGCGCCGAGCGCCGGACGGGACCGGGGTCTGCCCGGTCCGGTTCGAGCCGGCCGGCCGCGGCCGCCCACCGGCCGCGGCGCGCGGGGCGGGCGTTTCGTCGTCCTCGTCGGCCCGGCGGTCGGCCTTCTTGGCCTTCTTGGGAGCGTCCGGGTCGCGCTCGCGGAAGATGCGGACGAAGCCGATCAGCAGCGTGATGCCGGTGGTGATCGCCATCATGGGGAAGCTGTTGATCAGCGGCGTGCCGATGCTCAGGGCCTTCGACAGCATGTCGTCGCCCTGCGCCGCGGACCCCGAGGTCAGCAGGATCACCGTGGGCACGGTGACGGCCAGCACGAGCGGCGGCATCACCATCGGCCCGAACAGGCCCCGCCGCCGCACCGCGCAGACCGCGATCACGGCCCCGGCGATGTAGCAGACGATGAAGATCACCGGGATGTTCGTCTGGCTCGGCTTGCCCAGGAGAGCGCCCACGACCGCCAGGACGAGGCCGACCAGGACCGCCGCCCACCAGGGCAGTCCGCGCCTCGAACCGACGACAGGACGCTCATCCCACGCAACGGGGACGTCGTCGGCATCTGGATCGCTCTGGCGATCGCGAATCGCGGTCACAGGGCAACACCGTATCTCGTGGTTGTGAAGATCTTGCCAGCACCGCCGCCGACGTGGGCCAACAGCCACCCGGCGGCATGATCCGGTGGCGCCGGGTAGCGGCGGTGGAGCGAACCGGGTGGCCCGCTTTCGCCAGGGTCCTCTGAAAGAGAGGTCGAGGACAACCTGCGGTCGAAGGATCACTCCGCCGAGAGCGCTTGCCGCGAGTTCCGGACTCGGCTCAGACTCGTGGTCACCGCTGGTCAGACGCCTCCAGCCACGCTCAACTCGCCACAGCTAGCGCCCAAGTACTCGAACGGTCGGTGGGCGTACCCAGACGGTCGGTCCGCGTGCCCGGGCAGTCGGTTGGCGTACTCGGACGGTCGGTCGCCGGCCGACTTCCCGGGGTGAGCTACCCGACCGTCCAGGTACGCGGGCCGACCCACTGGGTACGCGCGTGCCGTCTCGCGTCGGCGAGCCCGCGCCCCGTGCGAGCGCTGAATCGGTCGCGGTCGGTATCCCTGTCCTGCGCCGGTCCCGGCCCTGAAGGCCTGACCGCATCGCCCGGAAGCTCAGCTGGCTGCCAGCTCGTCCCCCTTCCGCACCGTCGGCACGGCCGCCGGGCTGCCCGAGGCGTCGGTGAGAGGCGCCACCGTCGCCCGGAACGTCTCCAGTGCCTCCAGCTCCCGTCGGCGGGCCGACAGGAACCGCTGCAAGTGCGTGCTCGACAGGTTGAGCGCCTCGACCGCGCCGGCCGCCGCGCGGTGGGCCGCCGCCGCTCCGGCTCGGACCTGCTCCACGTCCGCCTCGAGCGTGCGGTCGCTCGCCGCGAACAACGCCGCCGAGGCCAGTACCCCGAAGCCCGTGGGGCCGCAGAGGAACACCCTTCGGTCGATCAGCCAGCGCAGCAGCTCCGGGTCCGTGTCCAGCGCCGCGACCACCGCCGCGTCGGACGGGACGAACATGATCGTGCCGTAGATCGCGTCCGCCCAGCGCTGGTAGCCCTTGCCCGCCAGGTCTGCCGCGCGGGACCGGATCTGCCGCACGTGCGCGCGCAACGCGTCCAGCCGCTCGTCCGGGTTGTCCGTCTCCACCGCCTCGGACCACGTCGCCATGCTCGCCTTCGCGTCCACCGGGACCGTGCGGTCGCCGCCCACCCGCAGCACCATGTCCGGCTTCGCCGAGCCGCCGCCGCCCAGGTCCGTCTGCAGGGTGAAGTGCAGGTCTTCGCGCAGCCCCAGCGCCCGCGCCGTCTCGACCAGCACCTGCTCGCCCAGCTCGCCCCGGCCGCTGATCGACGCGAACGCGACCTCGTAGCGCCGCAGCGCCAGCTGCTGCTGGTCCGCTTTGGCCCGCTCGGCCGCCACGAGCCGGGCCGCCGCGTCCGCCCGGCGCATCCCGTCCTGGTACAGCCGCCACAGCACCGCGACGGCGAACAGCAGCAGGACCGCGAGCACGATCGCCGCGGTGGTCAGCACTGTCGCCACTTCGTCTCCTCCGTCCGAGCTCCGAGCTCGCAGACATCATGGCGGACCGCACCGACAAAAACCGCACCCGATCCGTCGCTCTGGGTAGCTGACCTGCGAACACATCGATTCCGCGCAGGGCGTGTCCGATCTTGCCCACTCGTGTTAGTACACACGTTCGAGTGAGAAGGCGGCGTGCCTGCGGGATTTCGTCGGAGCCGGGTCGTACCTTGGCCGTCGTGAGATTCCTGCACACGTCCGACTGGCACATCGGCCGCACGTTCCACGGCGCCGATCTGCTCGCGGAACAGGAAGCGGTGCTCGGGCACCTCGCCGACCTCGTGGCCGGCGAGGCGATCGACGCCGTCCTGGTGGCAGGCGACATCTACGACCGCGCGGTCCCCTCCGCCGAAGCCGTGCGGGTGGCGACGAAAGCCGTCTCCCGGATCCGCGCGGCCGGCGCGCAACTGGTCGTCACACCCGGAAACCACGATTCGGCGCCGCGCCTCGGCGCCTTCGCGGAGTTCGCCGCGGCGGGCGGCCTCCACCTGCGCACGACCGTCGCCGGGCTGGCCGAACCGGTGCTGCTCGACGACGGCCACGGCCCGGTCGCCGTCTACGGCATCCCTTACCTGGAACCGGAACCGGCGCGCCACGCCCTCGGCGTTCCCGACGCGCGCGGCCACACCGGCGTGCTCACCGAGGCCATGCGCCGGATCCGCGCGGACCTCGAAATCCGGCCCGGTGTCCGGTCGGTCGTGCTCGCGCACGCGTTCGTCACCGGCGGCGAACCCACCGACTCCGAGCGCACGATCGCGGTCGGCGGCGTCGAACAGGTGCCCGGTTCGGTCTTCGACGGCGTCGACTACGTGGCGCTCGGCCACCTCCACGGCCCGCAGACGCTCGCCGAGCACCTGCGCTACTCCGGCAGCCCGCTGGCGTACTCGTTTTCCGAGGCGCGCCAACGGAAATCGGTCTGGCTGGTCGATCTGGACGCCGACGGCCTCGCCGAGGTCCGGCGCCACGAGCTGCCCGTGCCGCGGGCACTCGCCACGCTCACCGGCGAGCTCGAAGACCTCCTGCTCGACCCGGCGCACGACGCCTACCTCGAGCACTTCCTGTCGGTCACGGTCACCGACCGGGTGCGCCCGGTCGACGCGATGCGGCGGCTGCGCGAGCGGTTCCCGTATGCGGTGCACCTCGACTGGGCGCCCGCGGGCGGGCACGCCGGCGCCCCGCTGCGCTACTCCGACGCCGTCCGCGGCCGGTCCGACATCGAGGTCTCGCGCAGCTTCCTCGACGACTGCCGCGGCGCCCCGCCGACCGAACGCGAAGAACAGCTCCTGTTCCTGGCCCTGGAAGCGGCCGACCGGGGGGCCCTCGCGAAATGAGGCTGCACAGGCTGGAGGTCGAAGCCTTCGGGCCGTACTGCGCACGCGAAGTGGTCGACTTCGACGTGCTCGGCGCCGACGGCCTCTTCCTCCTGCACGGCGAAACCGGCGCGGGCAAGACGACGCTGCTCGACGCGATCGCGTTCGCGCTGTTCGGCGTGGTTCCCGGCGCCCGCAACGAGGCGAAGCGGCTGCGGTGCGACCTCGCCGAGCGCGACCAGGTCACCGAGGTCGCGCTGGAGCTCACCGTGCAGGGCCACCGGCTGAAGATCGTGCGCAACCCGGAGTACCAGCGGCCGAAGCGGCGCGGGGAGGGCACCACCACCCAGCAGGCGCGGGTGTCGCTGAGCTGGGTCGGCACCGCGCCCGCCGGCCTGGCGCCGGAGGGCCTGATCCGGATCGAGGAGGTCGCGCGCACCGTCGAGCGGCTGCTCGGGATGACCGCGGCCCAGTTCTTCCAGGTGGTGCTGCTGCCGCAAGGGGAGTTCGCCCGCTTCCTGCGTTCGGACACCGCCGAGCGCGAGAAACTGCTGGAGCGGCTGTTCGGGACCGAGCGCTTCGCCGACGTCGAACGCTGGTTCGCCGACCTGCGCGCCGAGCGCGGCCGCGAACTGGAAGCGCGGCAGCGGGACGTGCGGGAACTGCTGGCCCGGTACGCGCAGGAGGCCCAGCAGGACCCGCCCGACGCGGACTTGGGCGAGTGGGTCGAAACCGTGCTCACCGCGTCGAAAGCACGCGTCGAGCAGGTGACGGCCGAGGACGAACGGGCGCGAGCGGCGGCGCGGCGCGCGGACCTCTACCTCCAGGAAGAACGCGCGGGCGCGGAAAAGATCCGCCGCGTCCGCACCGCGCACCTGCGGCTGCTCGAGATCACCGAACAGGCGCCGCAGCGGGCCGAGTGGGCGCAGGAGGTCGCGGCCGCGCGGCGCGCCGCCGGTGTCGCCGTCGAGGCCGACCTGCTCGACCGGCGGGCCGCCGAACTGACCGAAGCCGAGCAGGCGGAGAAGGCGCGCGGCGCCCGGCTGCGGGAGTTCGGCACCCGGGCGACCGGCGATCTGAAGGCGCGGGCGGCCGCCGTGCGCGAAGAGGCGGGCGCGGTCGCGGAACTGGTCGCCGAGGCCGAGCAGCAAGAGCTCGACGTCATGCGGCGGGACGACCGGAAGCTCGCTGCCGTCACGGCCGGCCAGCAGGTCGAGGCGCTGACCACCGAGCTGGCCGCGATCCCCGGTCAGCTGACGAAACTGCGGGCGGACGCCCTCGAAGCCGCCGAAGCCGAAGCCAAGCTCGACGGCGCCAAGGCGAAGGTGGACGAACTGCGCGCCTTCGCCCGCGATGCGGCCGAACTGCCCGAGGCGCAGGCGAAGGTCCACCGGGGCGAGGCGAAGCTGCGCGAAGTCGTCGACGCGCATCAGGCGGCCCGGCAGCACCGGCTCGACCTGCGGGAGCGGCGGCTCGACGGCATGGCGGCCGAGCTGGCCGCCGCGTTGCCGGACGGCGCGCCGTGCCCGGTGTGCGGGGCGGCCGAGCACCCGGCGAAGGCGAACCGGGACGTCGAGCTGGTCGATCCGGCGGAGGAACGCGCGGCCGAGGAAGCCGAGCAGGCGGCGGACGCGATGCGGCAGCGGGTGGTCGTCGCGCTGGAAGAAGCGAAGGCACGGCTGGCCGGGCTGATCGAGCGGCTGGCCGGGCGCACGGCCGAGTCGATCACCGCCGAGCTGGCGGGTGCCCGCACAACCGTCGCCGCGCTGACCGAGCAGGCCGCCGCCAAGGCCAAGCTGGGGCACCAGGTCGTCCTGCTGGAGCGCGACCTGGAAGCGCGCACCGAACGCCTGCGCCGGGCCGAGCAGGCGGCGACCGAAGCCACGACCGACGTCCGCGCCCTGGAAGAACGGCTGGCCGAGCGCGAACGTCGCCTGGTCGCCGGCCGGGGCGAGTTCGCGGACGTCGGCGCGCGGCGGACCCACCTTCTCGGGCTCGCCGAGGCGCTGGAGGCCGTCGCGGAGGCTCGGACGGCCGTCCTGGGCGCGCGTGAGCGGGTCGCCCAGCAGAAAACCCTGGTCGAGGCGGCTGTGGCGGCGAAGGGGTTCACCTCGCTGAAGAAGGCGCGCGCCGCGATGCTGCCGGACGAACAGATCGAGAAGCTGGAGCAGGGCATCGCCGAGGCCGAGGCGGCCGCCGCGGGCGCGCGGGCGCTGCTGGCCGAGCCGGACCTGTTCGGGATCTCGCCGGACGACATCGCGGACGTCGGACGCGCGGCCGACGCGGCCCAGCTGGCCCGGGCGCGTGCCGACTCCGCGTACGCGGCGCTTCGGGCGGTCACCGCGCAGCACGAGGAGCTGACCCGGCTGGCCGGCCTGCTACGCGCGGCGCTCGCCGGGCTCGTGCCGGCCGAAGCGGAGTACGCCGAGCTGCGGGCCTTGGCGGAGGTCGTCAACGGGCGCGGGCAGAACAGCCGCAAGATGTCCCTGCGGTCGTACGTGCTGGCGGCGCGGCTCGAAGAAGTCGCCGTCGCCGCCACGCACCGGCTGCGCACGATGAGCCAGGGCCGGTACTCGTTCGTGCACTCGGACGCGGCCGGGGCGCGCGGCACCCGCGGCGGACTCGGCATCGACGTGCTGGACGACTACTCGGGCACCATCCGCCCGGCGAAGACCCTGTCCGGTGGCGAGTCGTTCCTCGCGTCGCTGGCCCTCGCGCTGGGGCTGGCGGACGTCGTCGCGGGGGAGGCCGGCGGCGCGCTGCTGGACACGCTGTTCGTCGACGAAGGGTTCGGCACGCTGGACGCCGAAACCCTCGACGTCGTGATGAACATCCTCGACGAGCTGCGCGCCGGCGGGCGGGTGGTCGGGCTCGTGTCCCACGTCGAGGAGCTGCGGCAGCGCATCCCCACCCGGCTGCGGGTCCGCAAGTCCCGCACGGGCTCGACGTTGGAGGTGCGCGCGGGCTGATCATCCGGCCAAGATGAACCCATGACCGACCAGCCGCCGAACGGCCTGCCCCGCTACCGCGTGCTCACCGGCCCGGACGACGCGAAGTTCTGCCACCGGGTCAGCGAGGCACTGGACCTCGGCTACCGCCTCTACGGCTCGCCGGCAGTGACGTTCGACGGCGACCAGGTCATCGTCGCCCAAGCCGTGCTGTGGCGGGGCGACCAAGGCTAGGCGAGGCGGCCGCGTGCCGGAGATACCTCCCGGCGTAGGAACACCACGGCGTCCACGAGCGGGCCCGCTCGCCGAGTGAGTCGGGTGCGATGCCCAGCGCCTCGGCACCGCGCCGGACCTCGGTGTCGCCGGTGAGCAGGATGTCCGGGGCGCCGAGAACGCGCATCAACACGTAGTCCGCTGCCGACGGGTCGATCCCCGGGCACGCCAGCAGCTCCGCACGCAGTTCGGCCGCCTCCCGGCCGACGTGGACCTCCAGCCGTCCTTCGGCCAGGGCGGCGGCCACGCCGGTGACGGTTTCGCCGAGCCCGGCCGTCGCGATCCGGGCTGCCGTGGGGAAGAGCCTGCGCACACCCCACTCGCCAGGCACCTCCTCGCCCGGAGGCACCTCGCGCAGCAGGGCGCGGAGCAGCAGTTCCTCGCCGTCGACGGCGCCCGGCACCCGGATCCCCGGCACGGCCGCGACCACCGGCGCCAACGCCGGATCGGCGCCGAGGACGCGGGTGACCGCCGCGGGATCGGCGTCGAGGTCGAGCAGCCGGCGCACCCGGCTGACCGCGCTGCCGAGATCGCGCAGGTCGGTGAGCATCAGCTCGCAGCGCACGTGGTCCGGCGAAGGCGTCAATCGCACGACGCCGGTGCCGTGGGCGAGCCGCAGGGTCCGCGCGTAGGCCTCCGCAGTGACTTCCTCGACGCCTGGCACCGCGTGGTCCGCGAAGAAGCGAAGCAACCCCGCAGCGTCGAAGGGCGGCCGGAACGGCAGCCGCAGGCTGAGCCGGGTCCCGGTCACGTCGCTCTGCCGGCCACGTCGTGAAGCCGCGAAGGCACGAAGCTGCGAAGGCGTCGTGGCGAACACCTCGCGGATCGTCTCGTTGAACTGCCGCACGCTGGAGAAGCCCGCCGCGAAGGCGACGTCGGTCAGCGGCAGCTCGGACATCTCGATGAGCAGCCGCGCCGAGTGCGCGCGGTGCGCCCGGGCCAGGGCCAGCGGGCCTGCGCCCAGCTCGGCGGCGAGCACCCGGCCCAGCTGGCGTTCCGAGTAGCCGAGCCGCCGCGCGAGGCCGGGGACGCCTTCGCGCTCGACGGTCCCGTCGGAGATCAGGCGCATCGCCCGCGCGGCCAGGTCGGCGCGCACGTTCCAGTGCGGCGAGCCGGGCACGGCGTCCGGCAGGCAGCGGCGGCAGGCGCGGAAGCCGTTGGCCTGCGCGGCCGCCGACGTCGGGAAGAAGCGGACGTTTTGCACCTTCGGCGTCGAAGCCGGGCACGACGGGCGGCAGTAGATCCCGGTGGTGCGGACCGCCATGATGAACTGGCCGTCGAAGCGCGGGTCGCGGGCGGTGACCACGCGGTAGCAGCGCTCGGCGTCTCGCCAGAGTGAGAGCGTTTCGGTGACCATTGATCCGAGCATGCCAGCAGGTCAGCGCGGTCGCTGGCGGAAATCCGCCACGGCGTTGGGTGCGTGGGGCGTGACCGGGGCAGCCACGTAGACTGCGGGGTCGTGAGCCTCACCCTCGGTATCGTCGGCCTGCCCAACGTCGGCAAGTCCACCCTGTTCAACGCGCTGACCCGCAACGACGTGCTCGCCGCGAACTACCCGTTCGCGACGATCGAGCCGAACGTCGGTGTCGTGCCGCTGCCGGACCCCCGGCTGGACAAGCTGGCCGAGCTGCACAAGTCGGAGAAGATCGTGCCGGCCGTGGTGTCCTTTGTGGACATCGCGGGCATCGTGAAGGGCGCGTCCGAGGGTGCCGGGCTGGGCAACAAGTTCCTGGCGAACATCCGTGAGGCCAACGCGATCTGCCAGGTCATCCGTGTGTTCGACGACCCCGACGTGGTGCACGTCGACGGCCGGATCGACCCGTCGAGCGACATCGAGACGATCAACACCGAGCTGATCCTCGCCGACCTGCAGACCCTCGACAAGGCGCTGCCGCGGCTGGAGAAGGAAGCGCGGACGAAGAAGGAGAACAAGCCCGCGCTGGACAACGCCCAGAAGGCGAAGGAAATCCTCGACGCCGGGCGCACCCTTTTCCAGGCGCAGAAGGAAGTCGACTTCGACGCGCTGCGTGAACTGAGCCTGCTGACGACGAAGCCGTTCCTGTACGTCTTCAACGCCGACGAGTCGGTGCTCACCGACGAAGCCCGCCGCGAGGAGCTGACCAAGCTGGTCGCGCCCGCGGACGCGGTGTTCCTCGACGCGAAGGTCGAGGCCGAGCTGCTGGAGCTGGACGACGAGGAGTCGGTGCGCGAGCTGCTCGAGTCGGTCGGCCAGCCGGAGCCGGGCCTGTATTCGCTGGCCCGCGCGGGTTTCCACACCCTCGGCCTGCAGACGTACCTGACGGCGGGCCCGAAGGAGTCCCGCGCCTGGACGATCCCCCAGGGCGCGACGGCCCCGCAGGCGGCGGGCGTGATCCACACGGACTTCGAGCGCGGCTTCATCAAGGCGGAGATCGTCTCCTACGACGACCTGATGGCGGCGGGCTCGATGGCGGCGGCCCGCGCGGCGGGCAAGGTCCGCATGGAGGGCAAGGACTACATCATGGCCGACGGCGACGTGGTCGAGTTCCGCTTCAACGTCTGACGCACGCTTCGTGAGCAAGAACTACTGACTGTTGTTTTCATTGGGCGCAGGATATACTGCGTCCAATGAAAGCTTCGTCGAGCTTGCTGCCCCTGCTGCGGTCCCGCATGCAGGGTGAGCTGCTGGCGCTGGTGCTCCTGCACCCGGAGCGCGAGTACAGCATCACCGAGCTCGCCGAGGCCTGTGGTGTCTCGCCGACGGCCGTGCTGCGCGAGGTCGAACGGCTTGTCGGTGGCGGCATCCTGGAAGACCGGCGGGTCGGCCGGAGCCGGCTCGTCAAAGCCCGCACAGACACCCCGCTCTACCGGCCGTTGAGCGAGGTCATCGCGATCACCTTCGGGCCGCTGCCGCTGCTCGCCGAGGCCTTGTCCGGGCTGGCGGGGGTGCGCGAGGCCTACATCTACGGGTCCTGGGCCGCGCGCTACAGCGGCGAACCGGGGCCGCCGCCCGGGGACGTCGACGTGCTCGTCGTCGGTTCGCCCGACCAAGACACGCTCTTCGACCTGGCCGAGGGCGTGTCGCGGCGGCTGGGCCGGGAGGTCAACGTCCACCGGATCTCGCCGGCGTCGTGGGCGGCGAGCAGCCCGGATCCGTTCCTCACCAGCGTGCGTGAGCGTCCGCTGGTCCCGCTGCCCCTTGAGCAGGAGAAAGAATGACCCGCTGGAACCAGGGCCGCGCCACGATCGACGCGCTCATCGCGCGCGGTGCCCTCGAACACGTCCCGGCTTCGCGGGAAGCCGCGGAAGCGGAGCTCGCCAGGGCCCGCACGCACGTCGCTTCGGCGCGGCAGCTGTTCGACTCGGATCCGGAGGGCGCCTACACGCTGGCGTACGACGGCGCCCGCCGGGCGTTGGCGGCCGTCCTGCAGAACCAAGGCCTGCGTGCGACGAGCCGTGGTGGCCACATCACCGTCTACGAAGCGGTTCTCGCGCAGCTCGATCCGCCGCTGGGGCCGCTTCTGCGTCCCTTCAACCGGATGCGGATCCGGCGCAACGAAGTCGCCTACCGTTCGTCCGAGGCGCCTTCGGTGACCGCCGAGGACGTGACGGCCGACGTGGCGAAGGTCGAGGATCTCATCGGGGTCGCCGAGAAGACGATCCCGAACATGGGCCGCTACTGATCATGGGGAACCCGCGCCCGCTGACGCCGAACGAGCGCACGACGTTGGACATGCTGCTCGCGGCGGACTTCCCGGGTGCGGTGGAACTGCGGGCGCAGGCCGCCAGGGCCCGGGTGATCGGGCGCTGCGGCTGCGGCTGCCCCACGATCGATCTCGCCGTGGACGAAGCGACCCCGCGCTCGCCGAAGAAGGAATCGGTGGCGGTGGAGGCCGACGTCCCGGACGGCGGCCTCATCGTGTTCGTCGCCGACGGCCGGCTGTCGTGCCTCGAGTACTGGACCACGGCGGACGAGACCCCCACCGAGTTCCCGCCGCCCGGGCAGATCACCTGGTAGCCCGCCGGACCCGAAGGTCCGGCGGCCCTGGGCGACCTAGCCGAGCAGGCCCAGCAGCGCGATCGCGATCAGCACCACCGCGGGGGCGAGGGCGTTGATCCAGACGCGCTGGGCGGGGGTGAGGGCGGCGGTGCTGTTCATGGCGTTTCCTAGGGGCCGAACCGATGCTTCCGCAGGAACAGCGCGCCGATCATGCCCGGCGTTAGCCTCTGTGATCGAACTCTCAGCCGTCCAGGTGACGGCGGTGGCGGGCGGTGAACCAGAGCACCCCGCCGGCCGCCGCCACCATTGCCGCGAACGCCGTCGTGCCGACCACGATTGCCTGAGTCATCTGTGTCTCCCTCCCGAAGGTTCCGGTAACCGAGAGACGCCGGACCCGGGCGAAGGTGCACTCAGCGTAGTCGAGATCACACTGCGGCGAGCACCGAATCGATCTGCGACGCCAGGTCGAAGTCCTTCGCCGTCAGGCCGCCCGCCGAGTGCGTGCTGAGCCGGAAGGTCAGCGTGCGCCAGCGGATGTCGATGTCCGGGTGGTGGTCGGCGGCTTCGGCGAGTTCCGCCACCCGGTTCACCACCTCGATCGCCTGGGGGAAGCTCGCCAGCTCCACCTCGCGGGAGATCTCCGCGCCGGACCGCGTCCAGTCCGCGCCCAGCCGTGCGTCGGCTTCGTCGTCGTTCAAGATTTCCGTCATGTCTCCATGGTCGACCGTCCTGGACTACGCTGCACGGTTGCCACGGGAGTCCGGTGAGCCGGGCTGAGAGGCGGGGTCACCCGCGACCGTTCGCACCTGACCGGATCATGCCGGCGACGGGAGGGCTTCCCTCCGCGTCGGCGAAGTGCAGGAGGGTTAGATGAAACGCAGGGCTGTGCGCGCCGCGACGGCCATCGCCGCCGTCAGCGCCGTCGCCGCGGCGTGCTCGCTGTCGAACGGTGACGGTGGCACGCAGCAGACGCCCACCGTCACCCTCGTGACGCACGATTCGTTCCTGGCGCCGCAGGAGGTGCTCGACGCCTTCCAGAAGCAGTCGGGCATCAAGGTCTCCGTGCTCAAGCAGGGCGACGCCGGTTCGCTGACCAACAAGCTCGTGCTGACGAAGGCCAACCCGATCGGCGACGTCGCGTACGGCGTCGACTCCACCTTCGCCTCGCGCGCGCTCAGCGAGGGCGTCTTCGAGCCCTACACCAGCCCGGAAGCCGACCGCGGGCCGCAGCGCTACGCCGTCGACCCCGAGCACCGGCTGTCCGCGGTCGACGTCGGCGACGTCTGCGTCAACGTCGACACGAACTACTTCACGAGCAAGGGCATCCCGGCGCCGGAGTCGTACGACGATTTGGCCGACCCGAAGTACAAGGACCTGCTGGTCGCCGAGGACCCGGCGACGGCGTCGCCCGGGCTGGCGTTCCTCCTGGGCACCGTCGCCAAGTACGGCGACGCCGGCTGGAAGGACTACTGGACGAAGCTGAAGGCCAACGGCGTCAAGGTGGTCAGCGGCTGGGAAGAGGCCTACACCAAGCAGTTCTCCGGCTCGTCCGGCAAGGGACCGCGGCCGATCGTCGTCTCGTACGCGTCGTCGCCGGCCGCCGAAGTCGGCGACGACGGGAAGCCGCGCACCAAGGCGCTGCTCGACACCTGCTACCGGCAGGTCGAGTACGCCGGCGTGCTGGCGAACGGCAAGCAGGTCGAGAACGCCCGCAAGGTCGTCGACTTCCTGCTCTCGCAGCAGTTCCAGGCCACGGTCGCGGCCACCATGTACGTCTACCCGGCGCGCCAGGGCGTCGACCTGCCCGCGGGCTGGGCCCAGGTCGCCCCGCTGCCACAGAAGCCGCAGGCGCTGCCCGCGGACCAGGTGCAGGCCGGGCGCGAGAAGTGGATCGGCGAATGGCGCACGCTCGTGCAGTGACAGCGCCCCCGCGCAGCCCCCGGAAAGCAACCGCGCCACCCCGGACCGCCCGCGCGCTCGGCCTGGCGCTGCTTGGCTTGGCCCCGGTCGGGTTCCTGGTGGTGTTCTTCGCCTGGCCGGTGCTGGCGATCATCGGACGCGGGTTCGCCGCGGGCGGCCTCGACGTCGTGCTCGGCGACGCGCGGACCTGGCAGCTGGCCGGGTTCACCGTCGCGAGCGCGGCCGCGTCGACGGTGGTCGCGGTGCTGGCCGGGCTGCCGGTGGCGTTCCTGCTGGCGCGGGTGCGGCTGCCCGGCGTCGGCCTGGCGCGGACGCTGGTGCTGGTGCCGTTCGTGCTGCCGACCGTGGTCGTCGGGCTGGCGTTCCGGGCGCTGTGGCCGGACGGCGGTGTGCTGCCGATCGTGCTGGCCAACGCCTTCTTCAACGTCGCCGTCGTCGCGCGGACCGTCGCCGGGCTGTGGGCGCGGCTGGATTCACGGACGACCGACGCGGCCCGGGCGCTCGGCGCCTCGCCGTGGCGGGCCTTCCGGTCGGTGACGCTGCCCGCGCTGGCGCCCGCGGTCGCGTCCGCCGCGGCCGTCGTGTTCCTGTTCTGCGCCACCAGTTTCGGGGTCGTGCTCATCCTCGGCGGCGCCCGCTACCGCACCCTGGAAACCGAGATCTACCTGCGGACCGTCGACCTGCTGGACCTCTCGGGCGCGGCCGCGCTTTCGCTGATCCAGTTCGCGGCCGTGGTCGCCGCGCTGGTCGTCGGCGGGCTGGCGCGCCGGCGGAAGGAAGGCGCCCGGATCGGTTCCGGCGGGGCAAGAACGCCGAGGGGCGGCGAGTGGTGGGTCGTCGGCGCCGCGGCAGTCGTGCTCGCGTTGCTGGTGACGCCGATCGTCGCGCTCCTCGCCGAATCCGTGTCCACTGAGGACGGCTGGAGCCTCGCCGGGTACCGGGCCCTGACGAGCACCGGCGAGAAGGGCGCGCTCCAGGTGTCCGGCTGGGACGCCGCGCTGAACTCGCTCAAGGTGGCCATCGACGCGACGCTGCTCGCGATGGTCGTCGGCGTGCTCGCGTCCGTCGTCCTCGTGGCGCTGCGCCGCTCGCCCGCCCAGGCCGCGCGCGGCCTGGGCGAGACGATGGACGCCGTGCTGATGCTGCCGCTCGGGGTGTCCGCGGTGACCGTCGGGTTCGGTTACCTGGTGACGCTCGACGCGCTGCCCGGCGACCTGCGGACGTCGCCCTACCTGGTGCCGCTGGCCCAGGCGCTGGTGATCATCCCGCTGATCGTGCGGATGGTGCTGCCGGTGCTGCGCTCGGTCGACGTCCGGTTGCGGCAGGCCGCCTCGACGCTCGGGGCGAGCCCGCTGCGGGTGTGGCGGGAGATCGATCTGCCGCTGACGCTGCGGCCGCTGGTCGCGGCGGCGGGCTTCGGCTTCGTCGTGGCGCTCGGCGAATTCGGCGCGACGAGCTTCCTCGCCCGGCCGACGGCGCCGACGCTGCCGGTCGCGGTCGCGACGCTGATGGCGCGACCGGGGGAACTGAACAACCAGATGGCCTACGCGGCGTGCGCGTTGCTGATGCTCGTGACGGTGCTGGCGGTCGCCCTGATCGACCGGCTCGGGCGCGGCGGGGTGGGAGAGTTCTGATGGCGCTGTCGGTGCGGGACCTGACCGTCCACTACGGATCGTTCGCCGCGGTGCGCGACGCCCGGCTGGACATCGCCGACGGCGAGGTGCTGGCGCTGCTCGGCCCGTCGGGCTCGGGCAAGTCGACGCTGCTGCGCGCGATCACCGGTCTCGAGCCGTCGGCGCGCGGCTCGGTGAGCTGGGACGGCGAGGACCTCGGCGCGGTCCCGGTCCACCGGCGCGGCTTCGGCCTGGTGTTCCAGGACGGCCAGCTGTTCGCCCACCGCGACGTCGCCGCGAACATCGCGTTCGGCCTGCGCATGCACGGCGTGCCTCGCGCGCAGTGGGCGCCGCGGGTCGCCGAGCTGCTGGAGCTGGTGGGGCTCGCCGGCTTCGAACGACGGCGCGTCACGGAGCTGTCCGGCGGCCAGGCCCAGCGGGTGGCGCTGGCCCGGGCGCTGGCGCCGAAGCCACGGCTGCTGCTGCTCGACGAGCCACTGTCCGGTTTGGACGCGGGCTTGCGTGAGCAGCTGGCGATCGATCTGGCGGACCTGTTGCGCCGCAGCAAGATCACCGCGCTGCTGGTGACGCACGACCAGGAAGAGGCGTTCACGCTGGCCGACCGCGTGGCGGTGCTCGACGCGGGGGAGGTCCGCCAGGAGGGTGCGGTCCGGCGGGTGTGGCGGAATCCGGCGGACGACGAGGTGGCCCGGTTCCTCGGCGTGACGACGTTCCTCGACGCGGTGGCCGCGGCCGGGCACGTACCCACGGCGCTGGGAGACCTGGAGCTCCCGGACGTCGACGACGGCCCGGTGCGGCTGGGGCTGCGGCCGCACGCGCTGCGGGTGGCGACGTCCGGAGTGGACGGTGAGGTGGTGGCCGCGGTGCACCGGCGGGACCACGTGCGGCTGGTGGTGAAGCTCGCGGAGTCCACTGTGGACGCCGTGGCGCCGGCCGCGTCGGACCTGCGGGCCGGGGACGCGGTGCGGCTGGAGCTCGACCCGGACGGCGTCGCGCTGGTCGGTTGACGCCGTCCGGAAGGAACCTCAGCCGTCTCGGGTCGACAGGCGGGCGTACGCCAGCGAAAGCCCGATCACGATGTAGCAAACCGCGCGCAGCGCGCCTTCGCCCAGCATCTGGGTACCCATCGGGTCCTGCAGGACCTCCGCCGGAGCCATCGACCAGTTCTGCGTCAGCAGGAACGGGTGCAGCCAGTCCAGCGAAGACAGGAACCCGAGGATCGTGAACACGATGTCACCCGCCAGTACCGAAGCCACCACCAGCATCGGGTGCTCGGTCCAGCTGGAGATCGCCAGCGCGACCGCGCCGACCGCCCACAGCTGGAGCACCACCCAGCCTGCGACCAGCAGGATCCGGGCCAGCGCGCCGCCCAGGGACAACGTCGTGCCCGACAGCGTGAACAGCGAGTCCGTGCCGTTGATGATCAGGCCCGTCACCACGCCCGTCACGCACATCGCCAGCACCGAAACGACCGACACCGTCGCGACGCCGAACGCCTTGACCGCCAGCAGCCGGCCTCGGCCGACCGGGGCGATCAGCCAGCCGCGCAGCGTGCCGTGCGAGGTCTCGCCCGCGATCGCGTCCGCGCCCGCCATGGCCGAGGCCAGCGGGAGCAGCAGCGCCAGCGACATCACGATCGCCGCGATGGGCAGCACGAACGCGTTGTTGACCGCCGACGCCAGCAGCGCGCCGTCGGGGTTCGGCCCGCCGGCGTCGGGCGGCCCGCTCACCAGCGTCAGGCCGATGCCGATCACCACCGGGATCAGCGCCAGGAGCCCCAGCACGGCCAGCGTGCGCGGCCGCCGGAAGATCCAGCGCAGCTCCGCGGCTAGCAGCCGCGGCAACGGCACCGTGTCGTGGCCCGTGCGGGCCGCCGGTGCGTCGAGAACCGCCGTCGTCATTCCGCCCCCTCGGTCAGCCGCGCGAACAGGTCTTCCAGGCCGGTGCGGGCCCGCGTCGCCTCGTGGACCGCGACCCCCGCGCCCACCAGGACCTGCAGCACCCGCGGCGCCTCGGCCGCGGTGAGATCGGCCCGGATGCCGTCCGGCGTCAACCGGGCGCCGATCCGGTTCTCCCGCAGCACTTCCACCGCGTGTTCCGCGTCCGGCGTGCGGACCAGCAAGGCCGCGTTCCCGGACTCCAGCAGCTCCGCCAGCTCGCCCTGCGCGACGACGTTCCCGGCCTGCAGCACGGCCACGTGCGTGCACGTCGCCTCCACCTCGGCCAGCAGGTGCGACGACACCAGCACGGTGACGCCCTCGGCGTGCAGCTCGGCGACGATCCTGCGGATCTCCCTGGTACCAGCAGGGTCGAGGCCGTTGGTCGGCTCGTCGAGCACGACCATCTTCCGCGGCACCAGCAACGCCGAAGCGAGCCCGAGCCGCTGCTTCATGCCGAGCGAATACCCCTTGTACCGCCGTCGCGCCGCCCCGGTCAGCCCGACGCGCTCCAGCGCGGAGTCCACCGCGACCGGGATCCCGGCCGCGGCCAGCCGCGGTTCCGCCGCGGCGAAGCGCAGCAGGTTGTCGCGCCCGGACAGGAACGGGTGGAAGCCCGGCCCCTCGACCAGCGCGCCGACGTCCGGCAGCGCGTGCGCGGCGGCGTCCGGCATCGGACGGCCCAGCAGCTCGACCTCGCCCTCGGTCGGCCGGACCAGGCCGAGCAGCATCCGGATGGTCGTCGTCTTGCCCGAGCCGTTCGGCCCGAGCATGCCGACGACCGCGCCCTGCGGGATGTCGAGGTCGACGTGGTCCACCGCGACGGTGCTGCCGTAGACCTTGCGCAGTCCCCGGGTCCGCGCGGCCAGCGGGACCGCCGGGGCGGACGCCTCCGAAGAGACGTCCGCCCCGGACTCCACAGAGGTCGTGCTGGTCACTTCTGACCCAGCGCTTCGTACAGGACCTGCTCCGGCACCGCGCCGGCGGCGAACCGGCCGTCGTCGGTCAGCACCGCGCTGCCGACCTTCGTGGTGACGAGGTAGCCGCTGCCCCACGCGCCGTTGACCTTCTTGGCGAACCGCGCGAGCAGTGCCTTCGGGTCCGTGTTGCCGCCGCGGCCTTCACGGCCGGACTGCTGCTTCGGCGCCGCGTTCAGCGCGTCCGCCGGCACCTTGCCGGTGACGACGGTGTCCCAGCCGTCGCCGACGACCTTGACGTCCTGCTTCGCCTGCTCGGCGAGGTCCTTGTGCTGCTGGTCGATCGTCGGCGTCTTCTCCTGCACCTTGGCGCCCTTCGGCGGGGTGAAGGTGAAGAGGTCGGCCGGCTGCTGGGTGAACTCGATCTCGGTGAACGCCACCTCGAGCGCCGGCGTCGCCGTGCCGTTGCTCAGCACCGACACGCGCAGCGGCATCCGCGTCTGCGAGTCGACCGCCACGCGGATCTCGCGCAGCAGCGTCCGCTCGGTCGGCTTCGGCGTCAGGACCAGTTCGTAGGCCGCGCGGCCGGCGACGGACGCGGTGCCGTCGACCGACACCGTGCTGCTCTCGCGGACCTTCGCGAGCAGTTCCGTCGAAGCCGTCAGCGGGTCGGCGGTCTTCTCGCTGCCGGCGCCCTTCTGCTGGGCCACGTCGGCCGGGATGGTCACCTTGGTCGCGGTGTTCGTCTTGGAGCTGTAGTCCCAGACGGTGGTGCCGTCGTGGACCACCGTCTGCTGGCTCGCCCCCTGCGTGACGGCCAGCCGGCTCTTGCCCGCGCCGTCGGTGAAGATGTGCGCGGAGTCCATGTTCAGCGCCGACGCCCCCGGCACCGCGTTCCCCAGCGCGGGCAGGCCCAGGTCGTTGCTCACCTTCAGCGTGCCGTCGAACGCGCCGGGCTTCGCCTTGGCGACCGACTGGACCAGGTCTTCGGCGCTGACCTGCGGCAGGGCCGGCTTGTCGTCGGCGCTGGCCGGCATCGCGACGAACGCGAGGCCGCCGGCACCGAGCGCGGTGCCGAGGACCGCGGCGGTGATGCCCTTCGTCTTCGGTTTCATGCGTCTCTCCCTGTGGTGTTCCCGGACCTGAGTGTGCCCGGCTCCCTGGCCACGACGCTTCCCTCTCGAGGCTGAGATACCCCTGAAGGTTCTCCCTCCCACGCTGAGATCGCGCTGAGAACCGACGCACGACCTGCGCAAACCGGCCATGATGAGTCTCGTGAAACCTCGGGTGCTGGTGGTCGACGACGAACCGGGCGTGCGGAAGGCGCTGCAGCGCGGGCTGCGCGCGGAGGGCATGGACGTGGTGACCGCCGCGGACGGGCCCACCGGCCTGCAGCTGGCGAGCACCGGCTCGTTCGACGTCGTCCTGCTCGACATCATGCTGCCGGGCCTGTCCGGCTACCGCGTGCTGGAGCGGCTGCGCAAGGACGGCGTGACCACACCGGTGCTGCTCGTCTCGGCCAAGGACGGCGAGATCGACCAGGCCGACGGCCTCGACCTCGGTGCCGACGGCTACCTCGTCAAGCCGTTCTCGTTCGTGGTGCTGGTCGCGCAGGTCCGCGCGGTGCTGCGCCGGGCCGGGCCGGAAGCCGGCCGCGGCACGCTGCGGCTCGGCGCGCTGGCCGTCGACCGCGGGCTGCGGCAGGTGCACTGGCACGACGAAGAAGTCGGGCTGAGCCCGCGGGAGTTCGCGCTGCTGGAGGTCCTCGTCGGGCGGGCGGGCACGGTCGTCACGAAGGACGAGCTGCTGCGCGCGGTCTGGGGCGAGGAGCAGGCGGTGACCCGCAACCTCGTCGAGGTCTACGTCGGTTACGTGCGCCGCAAGCTCGACGCGGTCGGAGCCGGCGCGCTGCTGCGGACCGTGCGGGGGCACGGCTACCTGGCGTCCGACGCGGAGCTCGACGAGGTCATCACCCCGTGATCGCCTGGTGGCGGGGCCGGACGCTGCAGGCCCGGATCACCGTGCTGGCCGCGACGATCACCCTGGTCTGCCTGCTCGGGCTGGCGGCGCTGGCCGCGTCGAACCTCTCGCCGCGGCTCATCGGCTCGGTCGACCACGAGCTGACGGGCGCGCTCGGCCCGGCCGGGGCCGAGGTGAGCGCGGGCCGTCCGCTGTCCGGGTCCGCCCCGGTGACGCTGCGGGTGCTCGACATCGCGGGCGCGCCGGTGGACGGCGGCACCCCGACCGGGCTCTCGGCTTCGGACGTCTCGGCGCTCAAGGCGGGCCAGCCGGTCCAGCGCGACGGCGCGCGGTACCTGGGCACGGTCGTCAGCGCGCCGGACGGGGCGCAGCGGCTGGTCGTCGCGGGAGCCGGCCTGGTCGGGTTCGCCGCCGCGGTGCACTACGGCGGCGTGTGGCTGGTGGTCGTCGCGATCGCCGGCGCGCTGGTGGCGGGCTTCGCGACGTGGCTGGTGGTGCGCCTGTCCCTGCGGCCCGTGGCGCGCATGCGGGGTTCGGTGCGGTCGCTGCCGCCGGGGGCGCGGCTGGCGCTGCCGGACTCGCACGACGAGCTGCGCGCGCTGGCGGAGGAGTTCAACGCGCTGCTGGAACGGCAGGAACAGGCCAGCGACCGGCTCCGGCGCTTCACCGGCGACGCCGCGCACGAGCTGCGCTCGCCGGTCGCGTCGATCCGGGTGCAGGCCGAGGTGGCCGTGACCAACCCCGATCCGGAGCTGGCGCAGGAGACGCTGTCGGACATCTTGACCGAGGCCGAGCGGCTGTCGTCGCTGCTGGACGGGCTGCTGTCGCTGGCCCGCTCGGACGCGGGGGAGGTGCCGCCGGCTTCGCCGGTCGAGCTGGTGAGCGAGGTCCGCGCGGCGGTGGCCCGGCTCCCGGCGGGCGCCCCGGAGACCCGGGTGAGCACGGCGGTCGCCCAGGCGTGGGCGTCGGCCGCGCACGCGGAAGTGGAGCTGGTGCTGGACAACCTGCTGCGCAACGCGTGCCGCTACGCGCGCGGGCAGATCGTGGTGTCGGTGCTGGCGTCGCGGTCGTCGGTGCGGGTCGTGGTCGACGACGACGGCCCGGGCATCGCGCCGGAGCACCGCGAAAAGGTGTTCGACCGCTTCTACCGGATCGCCGATGACCGGGCCCGGTCATCGGGCGGCACGGGACTGGGCCTGGCGATGGTGGCCGAGACCGTCCGCCGTCGCGGCGGCCGCGTCCAGGTGGGCGAGTCCCCGGACGGCGGCGCGCGGTTCGTGGTCCTCTGGCGCGCGGCCGCGGGCGGGGAGGCGTGACGGAACGGCCGGTTGACGCACCCGGAGGGTCGGTTCGCGTACCTGAAGGGTCGGTTCGCGTGATTGGCGGGGCATCTCGCGTGATTGGCGGGGCATCACGTGTGATTGGCGGGGCGACACGGCGCGGCCGGGGGCGGGGCTTCCGGGTAAGTTCCGGGACTGTGAACGCTGTGATCGTGGGAGCCGCCCTGGTGCGGGACGGCAAGCTGCTGGCCCAGCAGCGGGCCTGGCCGCCGAAGCACGCGGGGCAGTGGGAACTGCCCGGCGGCCGGGTCGAGGAAGGGGAGTCCGAGGCCTTCGCGCTGGCCCGCGAGTGCAGCGAGGAGCTCGACGTGGTCGTCGAGGTCGGCGGCCGGGTCGGGGAGGACATCCCGCTGCCCGGTGGCCGGGTTCTCCGCATCTACGCCGCGAAGCTCGTTTCGCCCGGCGAAGAGCCGCGGGCCGTCGAGCACCGAGCCGTGCGCTGGCTCGGGCCCGACGACCTCGACGACGTCGACTGGCTGCCCGCCGACCGGATCCTGCTGCCGGCCTTCCGCGCGCTGCTCGGTGACCAGTCCGGCCAAAAGTAGGCCGCCCCGCGCTCGGCACGTGACCGTTGCCACGAAGTCATGCGGCCGGACTGGTCACCGAGCTGCTCAATTGGCGCCGATCATCCGCAGCGCCGCGTCGAGCCGGTGCGAGCCGCGTTCGCGGGCGCGCTCCGCGCCCGCCTTCCGCACGCGATCCAGCTCCGCGACGTCGTCGAGCAGCGAAGACGCGCGTTCCCGTACGGGCCGCAGCTCTTCGATCACCGCGTCGGCGACGGCGTCCTTCACCGCGCCGTACGACGAGAACCCGTCGGCCAGCTCCGCCGGTGACCCGCCCCGGCACGCGGCGAGGATCTCCAGCAGGTTCGCCATCCCGGGCCGCGTCTCCGGGGCGTGCACCGGCACCGAACCGCCGTCGGTGACCGCGCGGCGGATCTTGCGGCGGATCTGGTCGGGCTCGTCGAGCACGAACACCACGCCCACCGCGTCCCGCGCCGACTTCGACATCTTGCGCGTCGGGTCGGCCAGGTCCTTGACCCGGGCGCCCGTCGGCGGCAGCACCGCGCGCGGGATGGTGAACACGTCGCCGTAGGTGCCGTTGAACCGCTTCGCGAGGGTCCGCGTCAGCTCCACGTGCTGGCGCTGGTCCTCGCCGACCGGCACCTCGTCCGCGCCCTGCAGGAGGATGTCGGCGGCCATCAGCGCCGGGTACGTCAGCAGCGACAGCCGCACCCCGGCCTGGCCTTTGGACTTTCCATCCATGCCCCCGCCCCCGCCCTCAACCGAGGCGCTGCGCGCCGCTGATTTTTCTTTGAACTGGATCATCCGCGCGGCCTCGCCGTAGTTGCAGGTGCACTCCAGGACCCAGGTCAGCGCGCCGAGCTCGCGGGCCAGGTCGGACTGGACGAACACCCGCTCGGGATCGATGCCGGCGGCGATCAGCACGGCGAGCTGCTCGCGTGCCAGTGATCGGAGTTTCGGTGGATTGTGCGGGGTCGTCATGCCGTGCAGGTCGGCGACGAAGTACAGGTCCTCCGCGCCGCCATCGAGCGCCCAGCGGCGGACCGCGCCGAGGTGGTTGCCGAGGTGGACGTGACCGGAGGGCGTGATGCCGGACAGCTTGCTCATCGTGTCTTCCTTCCGCGGGGGACCACCCCGGAGAAGGCACGAAAAAGGCCGCCCGTCCGGGGCGGCCACTGGCTGGTTCAGCGCAGGGTCAGCAGGCCGCCGAGGGCGGCCACCAGCTGGACGTCTGCGTGTACACGCCGCCGACTATAGCCGGATCCGTCACCAGTTCGCATCGTCCGGACGCGCGCGGGCGCGAGCGGAGTTACGGTCTTAACCATGTATGTCGTCCTGCTGAACTACACGGCCCCGATCGAGGAAATCGACTACGCGCTCCCGGACCACGCCGAGTGGCTGAACAAGCAGTACGAGCACGGCCACTTCCTGGCGTCCGGGCGGCGGAACCCGCGCACCGGCGGCGTGATCATCTCGCGCCCGATGTCCCGCGGGAAGCTCGACGCCATCCTGGCGTCCGACCCGTTCTGCGTGAAGCACCTCGCGCAGTACGAGGTCATCGAGTTCTCGCCGACGAAGACCGCGCCGGAGCTCCGGCTGCTCAACGAGGCCGTCTCCCGCTAGCACTCAGGCGGCCAGGTCCAGCTTCGCCTTCTTCAGAGCCAATACCGGGCACTTCTTGCAGCGCGGCGTCGACCGGCAGCACTTCTTCTTGACCTTGCCGGCCTTCATGAGCTTGCGCACGACCTTTCGCGGGTCTTTCGGCTTCTTGCCCACGCGCACGCACCTTCCGGATCGGCGACCTTCACCGGGTTTCCACGTTAGGTCAGCCTAACCGACAGGGGGGCGTGGGGCCGCTCACACAAGGGCGCCAGGTATCCTGGGTGAGGTCCGCGTGTGACCAGAGCCGGTCACGGGATGCCTGAACGGTGTGCGCGGCCATCCAACCCTTGAAGTTCAGGAGTTCTCGCGTGCCCGCAGCCAGCGCTACCGTCGAAACCGGCCGGCCGACCGGTAAGACCCGGCCCGACCTGCGCAACGTCGCGATCGTCGCCCACGTTGACCACGGCAAGACCACGCTGGTGGACGCGATGCTCCGCCAGTCCGGCGCCTTCGCCGAGCGCGCCGAGGTCGTCGACCGCGTGATGGACTCGGGGGAGCTGGAGCGCGAAAAGGGCATCACGATCCTCGCGAAGAACACCTCGATCCACCGCCAGACGCCCGAGGGCTCGGTGACGATCAACGTCATCGACACCCCCGGCCACGCCGACTTCGGCGGTGAGGTCGAGCGCGGCCTGGCCATGGTCGACGGCGTCGTCCTGCTGGTCGACGCGTCCGAGGGCCCGCTCCCGCAGACCCGGTTCGTGCTGCGCAAGACCCTCGAAGCCGGCCTGCCGGTGATCCTGCTGGTCAACAAGACCGACCGGCCGGACGCCCGGATCGCCGAGGTCGTCGAGGAGACCCACGACCTGCTGCTCGAGCTGGCCAGCGACATCGAGGACGCCGACCACGACGCGATCCTCGACCTCCCGGTCGTCTACGCCTCCGCGCGCGCCGGCAAGGCGAGCCTGGAGCAGCCCGCCGACGGCGAGATCCCGGAGAGCGAAAACCTCGACCCGCTGTTCGACACCCTGCTCCGGCACGTGCCGCCGCCCGCCGCCGACCTCGACGCGCCGCTGCAGGCGCTGGTCACCAACCTCGACGCGTCCAACTTCCTCGGCCGCATCGCGCTGATCCGCATCCACGCCGGCAAGCTGCGCAAGGGCCAGACCGTGGCCTGGATGCGCGAAGACGGCAACGTCCAGAACGTCCGGATCTCCGAGCTGCTGGTCACCGAGGCGCTCACCCGCGTCCCGGCGACCGAGGCCAGCGCCGGCGAGCTCGTCGCCATCGCGGGCATTCCGGACATCACCATCGGCGACACCCTCGCCGACTCCGACAACCCGGTCGCGCTGCCCCGGATCACCGTCGACGAGCCCGCGATCTCGATGACCATCGGCGTCAACACCTCGCCGCTGGCCGGGCGCAACGGCGGCGACAAGGTCACCGCGCGGCTGGTCAAGGCCCGCCTCGACCAGGAGCTGATCGGTAACGTCAGCATCCGCGTCCTGCCGACCGAGCGCCCCGACACCTGGGAGGTCCAGGGTCGTGGCGAGCTGGCGCTGGCCATCCTCGTCGAGCAGATGCGCCGCGAGGGCTTCGAGCTGACCGTGGGCAAGCCGCAGGTGGTCCTGCGCACGATCGACGGCAAGCTGCACGAGCCGTTCGAGCGCCTCTACATCGACTCGCCGGAGGAGCACCTCGGCGCGATCACCCAGCTCCTGGCGGCGCGCAAGGGCCGCATGGAGGACATGAGCGGCAACGGCACCGGCCGGATCAAGCTGGAGTACGTGCTCCCGTCGCGCGGCCTGATCAGCTTCCGCACCGACTTCCTCACCGAGACCCGCGGCACCGGCATCGCGAACCACGTGTTCGAGGGCTACTTCCCGTGGGCGGGGGAGATCCGCACCCGCCACAGCGGCTCCTTGGTCGCCGACCGCACCGGGCCGGTCACCGCGTACGCGATGATCCAGCTGGCCGACCGCGGTACGTTCTTCGTCGAGCCGGGCGCCGAGGTCTACGAGGGCATGGTCGTGGGCGAGAACCCGCGCTTCGAGGACCTCGACATCAACATCACGAAGGAGAAGAAGCTGACCAACATGCGTCAGTCCTCCGCCGACGTGATGGAGACGCTGGCCCGGCCGCGCAAGATGGGCCTGGAAGAGGCACTGGAGTTCTGCTCGGTCGACGAGTGCGTCGAGGTCGCGCCCGAGGTCGTCCGGGTCCGCAAGGTCACGCTGGACATCAACACCCGCGCGAAGGAGCGTTCGCGCGCCAAGAGCCGCGACAACGGCTGATCTCCCGGCTTCGGAAAAACCTCCCGGTGCGCGTCGCCGGGAGGTTTTTTCGTGTCCGTTCCCTTACGCTGGGTCGGCCGGTGGCGGACCCAGCGTCATGAATTCCGCCGTTCTTCTCCTTATATCTTTATAGGGGTCGCGACGGTTTCACCGCCTGGCGCCGACCACCGACGTGAACCGTTTTCGTGTCCGGCCCGTGTTCGTTCCGCCGTTCCGGAACGGTCCGGGAACCCGGACGGTGTTCCGCGCGTCCTCTCCGATAGCGCCCACCTTGGGGCGGCGGGGCCGCCCGATCCGGGTATGGGAATCTCGGTTCCGGCGGCGAAGGGGGTCGTGGGAGCATGACTGACCCGATCGGGCGAAACTGGGAGGAACGGGGCGTGCGGGTGAATCGCAAGGCGGTGCCGGTACTGGCACTCGCGACCGTGCTGCTCACCGCCTGTTCCAACACCCCGCCACCCCCGGTCGTGTCGTCGTCGGTCGCGCCCGTGTCCACCACCGGCAAGACGCCGTCGCAGATCGTCGTCGGCGTCGACGACGTGCTCGGCGGGTACAACCCGCACAACCTCGCGGACTCGTCCCAGGTGACCTCCGCGCTCTCGCAGCTGCTGCTGCCCTCGGTGTTCCGCCAGAAGGACGACGGCGCCACCCAGCTCGACAAGAACCTGATGAAGTCCGCGGAGGTGATCTCGCAGCAGCCGTTCGTGGTGGCCTACGAGATCCGGCCCGACGCCTCCTGGTCCGACGGCGCGCCGATCGCCGCCGAGGACTTCGACTACCTGCGGACCCAGCTGCGCGACCAGCCCGGCGTGCTCGGGCCCGCCGGCTACCGGCAGATCACCGACCTGCAGTCCCGCGAAGGCGGCAAGCGCGTCGAGGTCACCTTCGCCAAGCCGTACCCCGGCTGGCAGACGCTGTTCTCCGACCTGCTGCCTGCCCACCTGCTCAAGGACGCGCCCGACGGCTGGCGCGGGGCGCTCGCGTCGAACTTCCCGGCGGTCGCCGGCCCGTTCTCGATCAAGAGCCTGGACACCGCCCGCGGCGAGGTGATCCTCGAGCGCAACGAGCGCTATTGGGAGAAGCCCGCCGCGATCGACCGGATCGTGCTCCGCCGGTCGGACCAGAACACGCTGCTGGCCGCGCTGCGCAGCGGCAACGACCAGTTCGCGCTGGCGCGGACCACCGGCGACGAGCTCAAGCTGCTCGGCGAGCTCGGCTCGTCGGTGCGGCTGCACACCGTGGCCCGCCCGCTCGTGGCGGACGTGCTGCTGCGCCCGGTCAGCGCGACGCTGCAGGACGCCCAGGTGCGCGCCGGGGTGGCCGCGCTGATCGACCGCACCAAGCTGATCACCGAGGGCGTCAACGGCGGCCCGTCGTCGACGCTCCACGCCGACGCCCAGGTGACCGCGCCGTCGGTGAAGGGCTACGCGGCGACCATCCCGCCCGGCCCGCCCACCGCCCCCGACGTCGCCAAGGCCGAGCAGTCGCTGACGGCGGCCGGCTACACCAAGACCGCGGGCACCTGGCGCAAGAACGGCCGGGCGCTCTCGCTGGTCATCGCCTCCCCAGCCACCCAGGAGCCGTACGCGACGATCGCCAAGGAGCTCACCAGCGAGCTCGCCGCGCAGGGCATCGAGGTCAACGCGATCACGCCGCAGCCGCGGGACCTGTTCAGCGGCCTGCTGGCGATGCCGGTCGTGGGCGGGGTCCAGCAGCCGACCGGCGACTCGGCGGGCAACGTCGGGATCGACATCGCGGTCGTCCCGCAGGCGGTCGGCGGCGACACCGCGTCGGTCCTCGCCTCGACCTTCGGCTGCCGCCCGGAGCAGACGGCCGCGGGCGTGGACAAGACCAAGCCCGTCGTCCCGGGCAACGCGGCCGGCTTCTGCGACCCGGCGCTGCAGCCGTCGATCGACGCGGCGCTGTCCGGATCGACCTCCGTCACCGAGGCGCTGACCACCCTGGAGCCTGAACTTTGGCGCCAGAACGTGGTGATTCCGCTGTTCCAATTGGCTGACACCCTGGCGATCGGCTCGGGCATCTCGGGCGTCACGCCTGGTCCCCCGATGGTGGGCCCGTTCGGGTCGGCGGTGAACTGGACTCGCGGCCCGAAGTAATCGGTTGGCTACGCATTCAGTACTACCGGGTGATCTTTACCAACGCCTTCGAGTGGGACGTTGTGAATCCATGAGGTAACCGTCGTATTTCTGGATGTCGACTGGAAGTCACCCTTTGGTCACGATCGACCCTGAACTGGTGACTGTCGGTGCTTTTCCTTTCTAGCGTGCTCCCGCAGTGCGCCAGTTGAGTGTCGCTTGGCGTGTCGTAGGCTCCGGCCCATCCAAACCGGAGCGGTGTGGGCCCTTGTCCCGATATTCAAGGGCTCAGTGCTAGGAGGGCACACTTCATGAGGAGATCCAAAGCTGTCTCCGCTTTGTCGCTCGTCGCCGGCGCTTCGCTGTTGCTGAGCGCCTGCAGCGGCGGCGATTCGGGTTCGGGCAACACCGACAAGAACGGATCGTCGACCGACGTCAAGGCGATGGCTGCCGGCAAGGCCGAGACCGGTGACCTGTTCAAGCTCGCGGACACCCCGGGGTACGACGGCACGGTCACGATCGGTATCGACGACGGGTACTCGGGGTACAACAACCAGACCCCGGACACCAACAGCTCGTACAACAACTACGTCCTGACCGCGGTGCTCTCCGGTACGTTGAAGCTCGACGGCAACAACAAGGTGCTGCTGAACAGCGACGTCTTCCAGTCGTGGGACATCACGCAGAAGGACCCGCAGCAGGTCACCTACAAGATCAAGCCGAACATCAAGTGGTCGGACGGTCAGGCCTACGACTGCAAGGACATGTACCTGGCGTGGCTGTCGCAGAGCGGCCTCGCCAAGGGCCCGGACGGCAAGAACCCGTTCAACTCGGCGTCGACCACCGGGTACTCGCTGATCAGCAAGGCCGAGTGCAAGGACCCGCTGACCTTCGTCACCGATTACAGCGAGCCCTACCTCGACTACAAGGGCCTGTTCAACTCGCCGGCGATCATGCCCGCGCACATCCTCGAGGCCAAGACCGGCATCGCCGACATCACCAAACTGGCCCCGACCGGCGACGGCGCGCAGATCAAGGCCGCCGGTGACTTCTGGTCGAACGAGTGGAAGGGCTTCAAGGCGGACATCATGCCGTCGTCGGGCCCGTACAAGATCACCGCGTTCGACGCCAACCAGAAGGCCGTCACCCTCGAGAAGAACCCGCTGTGGGCGGGCGGCAAGGGTGGCCCGTCGAAGATCGTCGTGAAGGCCATGGAAGACACCAAGGCCATGGCGACCGCGCTGCAGAACGGTGAGATCGACGTTGCGGCGTCGACCCAGCCGGACGCCACCGCGGCCCAGACGATGAAGGGCCTCGCGGCGCAGGGTGTGGTCTACGGTTCGGCCCCGCAGCTGACCTACGAGCACCTCGACCTGAACTTCAAGCGCATGTTCGCCGACAAGGACCTCCGCAAGGCGTTCCTCGAGTCGGTCAACCGCAAGGAGATCACGGACAAGCTGCTCAAGGAGGTCCAGGCGGACGCGGAGCCGCTGAACAGCGTCGTCTTCTTCCAGGGTGAAGAGGGCTACACCGACCTGTACAGCAGCAAGGCGGGCCTGGGCGCCGACGCCGCGGCCAAGACGCTGACCGACGCCGGCTGGGCCAAGGGCGGCGACGGCATCTTCGCGAAGAACGGTGTGCGTGCCTCGTTCAAGATCACGCACAACCAGAACGCGCGCCGCAGCCAGACCGTCGAGATCATCATCTCGCAGGCCAAGGCGGCCGGCATCGAGGTCAAGGACGAGACCGACGCCAACTTCCTCAAGGGTGGCCGCGTCTCGACCGGTGACTACGACGTCGCGCTGTTCGGCTGGTCGGCCCAGCCGTTCAAGGCGGAGTCCCGCTCGATCTACATCTGCCCGGACAAGGGCGGCGAGCAGAACTACCAGGCGCTGTGCGACTCGAAGATCGACGACGCCTACAACTCTGCGGTGAAGGCGACCGACGAGCAGGTCAAGCTGCAGAAGTACCAGGAAGCCGACAAGGCCATCGCCGACGACTACGCGACCCTGCCGCTGTTCCAGACGCCGAGCATGTGGGCGTTCAAGGGCATCGACCGCGTCTACATGCAGTCGTACGACGGTGTTCTGTGGAACGTCGGCGAGTGGGAGAAGAAGAAGTAGGGCTCGTCCCGCCTCTTCTTTCCCCTCGCTCCAGATGACCTGGGAGGTACCGGGGTCCGGCCACGAGCCGGGCCCCGGTACCCACCGGAAGTAGCTGTTGACCGTAGGGTTACCGCCACTACGGTAGACAACCGGGTAGCGGTCCAGCGCACTTCTGACGACCAGGCCCGGATGAGGAGCAGTTCGTTGAACCTGGTGATCTACATCCTTCGCCGTTTGGCGATATCGATCCCCGTCCTGCTGGTCGGGACTTTCTTGTGTTTCGTCATGGTCGCCGGCACCGGCGACCCGCTGGGCGAGCTGCGGCAGAACCCGACCATCAGCAAGGAAGCGCTGGCCGCCACGGCCGCCAAGCTCGGTCTCGACCAGGGCATCGTGCCCCGCTACTTCACGTGGCTGGGCGACTTCCTGAGCGGGAACTGGGGCATCTCGATCGCGCAGGGCAACGCCCTCGCGCCGGTCGCGCCCAAGGTGATGGCCGCCTTCGCCGTCACCCTGAAGCTGGTCGTCGGCGCCGAGATTCTCGCGCTGATCATCGGCATCATCGTCGGCGTGCTCGCCGCGGTGAAGCAGTACTCGATCTGGGATTACCTGGCCACGACGCTGGCGTTCCTGCTCTTCTCGATGCCGATCTTCTGCGTCGCGATCGTGCTGAAGCGCTACGCGATCGAGATCAACGGCTGGGTCCGCGACCTCGGCCTGTCCGACGTCCTCGGCAACCCGTGGCTCCGCACGACCAGCCCGGAGCAGCTGAAGACCGACGGCGTCGGCGACTTCATCACCAGCACGATCGGCGCGTACCTGCTGCCGACCCTGTCGATCATGGCGATCAGCTTCGCCGCGTACAGCCGGTTCCAGCGCGCCTCGATGCTCGAGGTGATGAACTCGGACTACGTGCGCACCGCGCGCGCCAAGGGCCTCGGCAACGGCCGGGTCATCTTCCGGCACGCGTTCCGCAACGCCCTGATCCCGGTGTCGACGCTGTTCTCGGTCAACTTCGGCTCGGTGCTCGCCGGCGCGATCATCACCGAGACGGTGTTCAACTGGCACGGTATGGGCACATTGCTGGTGGAAGCCGTCTCGAAGAACGACACTCAGGTGATGATGGGTTGGCTCGTGGTGATCGCCAGCAGTGTCATCGTCGCCAACCTGATCGCCGACCTGATGTACGGCATCCTGGACCCGAGGATTCGCGTTGGCTGACTTGAACTCTCTTCTCGCGAGCGAAACCGCCGCCGCCGAAGGCACGCTCCCGCCGGAAGCGCTGCCCGAGCCGCGCAGCCAGGGCAAGCTGGTCCTGCGGAAGTTCCTGCACCACAAGCTGGCGATGGCGTCGTCGGCCGTGCTGCTCCTGATCGTGCTGAGCAGCGTCCTGCTGCCGCTCTTCTGGAAGCACAGCTACCAGGACAGCTCGTTCCCGTCGTTCGCCAAGCCCAACGCCGACTTCCCGCTCGGGACGACGCAGGTCGGCAAGGACATGGTGTCGCAGGTGCTGCGCGGCACGCAGTACTCGCTCCTCATCGCGCTCACGGTGTCGATCCTGGCCACCGTCATCGGCGTCGTGTTCGGCGCCGTCGCCGGCTACCTGCGCGGGTTCTCCGACTCGGCGATCTCCCGGGTGACGGACCTGTTCCTGATCATCCCGCAGATCGCCGCGGCGGCCATCCTCGCCAAGGTGTTCGGCGGCGGCTCCTGGTACATCGTCGCGCTGGTGCTGGCGGCGTTCGGCTGGATGCAGATCGCCCGGATCACCCGCGCCGAGGCGATGTCGCTGTCCCAGCGCGAGTTCGTCGACGCGGCCCGCGCCTCGGGCGCCGGGACGTTCCGGATCATCTTCAAGCACCTGGTGCCGAACATGGTCGGCAGCATCACGGTCAACGCGACCCTCGCGGTCGCGCAGGCCGTGCTGGCGGAAGCCGCGCTGTCGTTCATCGGCCTGGGCGTCCAGCTGCCGGACACCTCGCTCGGCCGCGTCATCCTGGAGAACTACGCCCAGCTGCAGACGCGGCCGGCGCTGTTCTTCGGGCCGTTCGTCGTGCTCGTGCTGATTTCACTGACGATCAACTTCATCGGTGACGGTCTTCGCGACGCCTTCGACCCGCGCCAGCGGAGAATGAAGGCCTGAACGCGCGACGCGGGGGTGACCGGTTCCGGTCGCCCCCGCGTGGCGTTTCGCGCGCGGATCGCCGGACCTGGGGGTTTCGGATGAATCTCGTGCTCTACGTGCTCCGCAGGCTGGTCATCTCCATCCCGGTCCTGCTGGTGGGCACGTTCCTGTGCTTCGTCATGGTGGCCAACACCGGCGACCCGCTCGGCGAGATCCGCAGCAAACCGGGGATCAGCGCCGCGGCCATCGCCGAGACCGAGCACAAGCTCGGCCTCGACCAGAGCGTCGTCGCCCGCTACTTCAGCTGGCTGGGCCACTTCCTGACCGGCGACTGGGGCATCTCGATCGCGCAGGGCAACGCGTTCGCGCCGGTCCAGCCGAAGGTGCTGGCCGCGTTCCGGGTGACGCTGGAGCTGGTGCTGACGGCATCGGTGCTGGCGCTGTTCTTCGGCGTCCTGGTGGGCGTCCTCGCCGCGGTCAAGCAGTACTCGATCTGGGACTACCTCGCGACGACGCTGGCGTTCCTGATGTTCTCGATGCCCATCTTCTGCGTGGCGATCGTCCTCAAGGGCTACGCGATCCGCGCCAACATCTGGGTGCGGGACCTGGGCCTGTCCGACGTCCTCGGCGACCCGTGGCTGCGGACGACGAGCCCGGAGAGCCTTTCGGCCACCGGCGTCGGCGACGCGCTCGCGAAGTACGTCGGCGCGTTCCTGCTGCCGACGCTGTCGATCATGGCGATCACGTTCGCCGCCTACAGCCGGTTCCAGCGGGCGTCGATGCTGGAGGTCCTGAACGCCGATTACGTCCGCACAGCGCGCGCCAAGGGCGTCTCGAACAGCCGCGTGATCTGGCGCCACGCGTTCCGCAACGCGCTCATCCCGGTGATGACGCTGTTTTCGGTCAACTTCGGCGCCACGGTGACGGGCGCGATCATCACCGAGACGGTGTTCAACTGGCACGGCATGGGCACGCTGCTGGTGGAGGCGGTCAACAAGAACGACCCGCAGGTGCTGATGGGCTGGCTGGTGGTGATCGCGGCGAGCGTGGTGATCGCGAACCTGGTCGCGGACCTGCTGTACGGCATCCTCGACCCCCGCATCCGCGTCGGCTGACGGACGACACGCGTACGCAGCCCGACGACACGCGTACGCAGATGGACGACACGCGCGCCTTATGCCGTGTCGTCCATCTGAGTACGCGTGTCGTCCGTGCAGGTACGCGTGTCGTCCGTAGCACGGCGAAGGGCCCGCACCCGGCCGGGTGCGGGCCCTTCAACGTAGGTACGTCAGTCGGCCACCGGGGCCAGCTTGCCGGCCTCCCAGGCCGCGCGGCGCTCGGCCTGCAGGATCGGGTCCGCGACCGGGGCCGCCGACAGCAGGCGCTTCGTGTACTCCTGCTGCGGCGAGTGCAGCACCTGGTCACGCGTGCCGACCTCGACCAGCTTGCCGTGCTGCATCACCGCGACGCGGTCGGCCAGCAGGTCGACCACCGCCAGGTCGTGGCTGATGAACAGGCAGGCGAACTGCAGCGACTGCTGCAGGTCCAGGAACAGGTCCAGCACGCGCGCCTGCACCGACACGTCCAGCGCCGAGGTCGGCTCGTCCGCGATGAGCAGCGCCGGGTCGAGCGACAGCGCGCGGGCGATCGCCACGCGCTGGCGCTGGCCGCCGGAGAGCTCGTGCGGGTAGCGGTTCATGTAGTGCCCGCCCAGCTCGACCTTGTCGAGCAGCGAGCGCACGCGCGCCGACAGGGCCTTGCCGGACAGCACCTTGTGCAGCACCATCGGCTCCGCGATGGACTCGCCGATCGTCATCTTCGGGTCGAGCGTCGACGCCGGGTCCTGGAACACGATCGAGAAGAACCGGCGAAGCGGGCGGATCTCCTTCGCCGACATCGTCGTGATGTCCTTGCCCGCGATCGCGATCGTGCCCTGGGTCGCGCGCAGCAGGCCGACGGCGCAGCGGCCGACCGTCGACTTGCCCGAGCCCGACTCGCCGACCAGGCCGACGATCTCGCCCTTGGCGATGGTCAGCGAGACGTCGTCGACGGCGCGGTTCTTGGCCTGACCGCGGCGGCCCGGGTACTCGAGCACGAGGTTCTTGATCTCGAGGGCCGGGGCGGCCTCCTCGATCACGGCCTCCAGCTCGGCGTCGGCCAGCCGGATCTCCTCGGCGATCCTGGCCGCCTCGGTGCTGTCGGACGCGATCCCGGTGTCGTCGAGCAGGCGGCGGCCCTCGGGGCGCTGGCCGAGCACCGGCACCGCGGCGAGCAGCCGCCGGGTGTAGTCCTCCTTCGGCGACGCGAACAGCTCGCGCACCGGCGCCTCTTCGACGATCTCGCCCTGATACATCACGATGACGCGGTCGGCCATGTCGGCGACGACGCCCATGTCGTGGGTGATCAGCACGATCGCCGTGTCGAGGGTGTCCCGCAGCTTGCGCAGCAGGCCGAGGATCTCCGCCTGGACCGTGACGTCGAGGGCCGTGGTCGGCTCGTCGGCGATGATGACCTTCGGGTCGCAGGCGATCGCCATGGCGATGACGACGCGCTGGCGCAGGCCGCCCGAGAGCTGGTGCGGGTACTGCTTGAACCGCTGGTCCGGGTTCGGGATGCCGACCATGTCGAGCAGCTCGACCGCGCGCTTGTCGGCGGCGTCCTTGGCGATGTCGAGGTGGGACCGCAGGGCCTCGCGCAGCTGCCAGCCGACCGTGTAGACCGGGTTCAGCGCCGTCATCGGCTCCTGGAAGATCATCGCGACCTGGTTGCCGCGGATCTTCTGCATGTCCTTCTCTTTGAGATCCGCCAGGTTGCGCTCGCCGAGGCGCAGCTCACCGGCGATCCGGCTGGTCTTGGGCAGCAGGCCCAGCACCGACATCGACGTGACGGACTTGCCGGACCCGGACTCCCCGACCACGGCGACGATCTCGCCGGGCTGCACGTCGAACCCGATGCCCTTGACGGCGTCCACGACGCCGTCCTCGGTCTGGAACGACACGCTGAGGTCGGAGATGGACAGGACGGATCCGGACACGCCGGCGACGTTCGCCGAAGTTGCTTCAGTGCTCACCAAGATGCCCTTCGTGGGGGTACAGACGGTCACGACGCGGCGGTCGCGACTCGCGCGAGGATAACCGAGGGTGTCCCCGACGAAGGTCGGAGCACGGGAATTACGCTCAACCCGTGATCTCCCCGGTATCGCGAAGGCTGCTGTTCGTCCACGCCCATCCCGACGACGAAAGCATCACCACCGGCGCCTCGATCGCACGATACGCCGCCGAAGGCGCCGAGGTGACCGTGGTGACCTGCACGCTGGGTGAGGAGGGTGAGGTCATGGCCGGCCTGCCCGAGCTGGCCGGGCTGCGCGCCCAGGCGGCTGACCAGCTGGGCGGCTACCGCGTGGCCGAGTTGAAGGCCGCCTGCGCCGCGCTGGGGGTGGCGCGGCACCGGTTCCTGGGCGGGATCGGCCGGTGGCGCGATTCGGGCATGGCGGGCATGCCGTCGGCGGCGCACCCGCGGGCGTTCACCGGAGGCAGCGCCGAGGAGCAGGCCGCGCAGCTGGCGGCGGTCTTCGACGAGGTCCGGCCCCAGGTCGTCGTCACCTACGACGCCTTCGGCGGGTACGGCCACCCCGACCACATCCGCGCCCACGAGATCACGATGGCGGCGGCGGTCCGGGCCGGCTCGGTGGCGCGGGTGTTCCACACGGTGACGGCGAAGAGCGCGGTGCGTGCCGGGCTGGCCGCGCTGCGTGCGGGCGAGCCCCGCTACCGCGTCCCGGACGACGACGAGCTGCCCTCGACGCCCGACGAGGAGATCACCACGGTGCTCGACGTCGCCGCGTACGTCCCGGCGAAGCTGGCGGCCCTGCGCGCGCACGCGACGCAGCTGGCGGTGGCCGACGGCGACGTCCCGTACTTCGCGCTGACGAACGAGATCGCCCAGCCGATCCCCGCGAACGACTGCTTCGTGCTGGCCCATGGCCCGGCCGAGGGCGCGGCGGACGACCTGTTCGGCGGGCTGTGACCGTGGACGAGCGGCTGACGCTCGAGCAGGGGCTGCTGCTCGCCCTGCTCGCCGTCGACACCGTGCTGCTCGCGCTGCTGGAGCTGTTCTTCCTGCCGCTGCGGATCGGGGTGGTCCCGGTGCCGGTGACGGTGCTCGTGGGCGCCGTCACCACGCCCTGGCTGGTGTGGACCACGGCGAAGCTGGTGCGCCCCGGGCTTTCCTGGGTACCCCTCGCGCTGTGGGTGCTCGTCGTGTTCGGCGTCGGCCTGCTGGGCCCGGGCGGTGACCTGGTGCTGATCCAGGACTGGCGGGCGTTGCTGCTGCTCGGCGCCAGTGCGCTGCCGGGCGCGATGGTGCTCGGCGGCGCGCCGCGCCGGGCGGTGGGAAGGGGAGCGGGACGTGGGTGAGTCGATCTCCGACCGGCAGGTCGTGGCGGTGCTGCGGCCGTTCGTGCGGGCGTGCGGGCCGATGCTGGACGCCTTGCGCGAGTCCGACCCGTTCGGCCTGCAGGCGCGTGCCTCGGAGGACCTGGCCGAGGTCGAGTCGGGGTTGAAGGCGAAGCTGATCCACGGGGTCACGTCGGTGAAGGTGCCGGGCACCGCGGCGTGGGCGCGGATGACGGGGTACGACCGGTCGAGCTGGTGGATGAACCGCGTCGGCCGGTTCACCGCGCTGCTGACGTCGATCCCCGGGCTGGGTGGCGCGCTGGCCGACCGCCTGCCGGTGCAGGACACCCTGGGCGCGGCGTCACAGGGGCTGCTGCTGTGCGCGATCGCGGGCGAGTACGGGGTGACCGACGTCGGCACGCGGGTCCGGCTCATCGCGTGGGTGCTCTTCGAGCGCGAGATCGACCCGGACCTCGCGGCGGGCAAGCACGCGGAGCACGACGAAGCCGCGGAGGCGGACGAAGCGGCGAAGCTGACCGAGGAACTGAGGGCGTCGGAGAAGAAGCACGGCAAGGCGACAGTCAAGGCGGCCGGCCGCACGCTGTGGCGGCTCGGCCGCGGCCTGCTCGGCATCACGGGCGAACTGGAGAAGCGCCCGCGCGGCAACCTGTTCCACCGGGCGCTCGGCATGCTCCCGATCGTCGGTGCCGCGGGGGACTACCTCGGCGAGCGGTCGGGGCTGCGGGTCGTGTGGAAGCGCGCGCACGTCTGGCTGACCGAGCACCGCTGATCCGCCCGCGGACGGTTGCTGCAGCAGGCGATCGGCAAGTTGCCGGACGCCGCGCCTGATCATTCCCGCGCGGCGCCCGCCGCAAACCTCAGTTCCAGAACTGGAAGACGCCGAAGCCGATCTTCGCGCCGTCCACGTACCCGCCGAACGCGTCGAAGATGGCGTAGGCGCTGTCCCACAGGGCGTTGTTCGCCGGGCGGAAGAACCACAGGATCGCGAACAGGATGATCGGCGCCCACGGGCGGACGCGCGCGCCGAGTTCGCGCGCCTGCGCGGGCAGGTACGGCTCGATCGCGCCCCAGCCGTCGAGGCCCGGGATCGGGAGGATGTTGAGGATGAACGTCACGACCTGCAGCAGCGCCAGGTAGGACATCGCGATCACGAGCCCGCCCGCCATCGGGACCAGCGCGACCACCAGGGCCAGCGCCGCCCCGACCGCGAGGTTGCTCAGCGGCCCGGCCAGCGACACCCACGACGACGTCCCGCGCGAGCGCAGCGCCCCGCGGTTGATCCAGACCGCGCCGCCCGGCAGCGGGATGCCGCCGATGATGAGGAAGATCAGCGGCAGGATGATCGACAGGACGGGATCGGTGTACTTGCGCACGTCCAGCGTCAGGTAACCCTTGTGGGCGACGCTGTAGTCACCGCCGCGGTAGGCGACCATCGCGTGCCCGAACTCGTGCAGCGACAGCGACGCCACCCAGCCGGCGGCGACGAAGATCACCACGCCCGCGATGAGCAGCGGATCGCGATCGCGGACGAAAACGGTGTTGATGTCACCGAACGCGGCCATGGCGCCACCGGCGACGGTGAGCGCGAGGATGCCGAGGAAGACCGGGCTGGGGCGCACTGCTGACTTCTGCACGTGCTCCAGTCTTCCGTATGCCCGGTGTGAAGTTACCGGCGTGTCCCCTTGCGCGATCGGGCCGGAACGTCCCCCGAACTCGCTACTCCGCTTGACCTGACCGCACTACACGGGTGTAATCACAGTGATGTCATTCGCCGCCGAGAGGGGACGGCGAGTGTCGTTTCACCACCGCCAGCCTGGGGAGTGCTAGGGAGCGAGGAGGCGGACGTGCGGTTGGAAGCCGATGGGAAGGAATGGGGGCACGTCATGAGTTGGGGCGAGATCCCGGAGCAGGCTCTGGGAGATCTCACCGAGCTCATCGATGCCACCGAAGAAGAGCAGGATTGGCAGGAACGCGCCCTGTGCGCACAGACGGACCCGGAGGCGTTCTTCCCGGAGAAGGGCGGTTCCACCCGCGAAGCCAAGCGGATCTGCCTGGGCTGCGAGGTCAAGGACGAGTGCCTTGAGTACGCACTCGCCCACGACGAGCGCTTCGGCATCTGGGGCGGTCTGTCCGAGCGGGAGCGCCGGAAGCTCAAGAAACGAGCTGTCTAGGGAGAGGTGTGTTCGCGGAACGCGCGAACCATGATCGCTCGTTTCAGTGTCTTCTGGGGGTGCAACCCCCAGAACCCGCCCGGGGGCAAGCCCCCGGACCCCCGCGCCGGGTCGGCTTCGCGTGAAGGCTCGGCTTGGTACTGCGGAATTCGCGGCGAATCACCGGTGATGCCCGGCGTCACCGGTGATTCCGCTGTGCGGGGCGCTCGGCGTGGGTTCACCACCGGGTGACGAGTCGGGGCCGTAGGGTGGCCGCACCGACTGCCGCCTGATCAGGAGCGTTCGTTGCCCCGCACCGCCGCGCCGCCCGTCCCGCGCACCGCGCCCGTTCTGGCCATTGTGGTCTGTCACGACGGCGAAAACTGGCTGCCGCTGGCGCTTTCCGCGTTGCGCCGCAGCACCGTCCGGCCGCGGCACGTCCTCGCCGTGGACACCGGCTCCACCGACTCGACCCCGCGGCTGCTCGCCGAAGCCGCGGAGGATCCGGGGCTGGATTCTTCTCCCGTGCTCTCCGGGGTCATCACGCTGTCGAGTGATACCGGCTTCGCGGCCGCGGTCGCCGCAGCCGTTGGGCACGCCACCGAACGCTGGGGCGACCCCGGTTCCTGGCTGTGGCTGCTGCACGACGACTGCGCGCCCGAACCCGATTGCCTCGAGCAGCTCCTGCAGGTCGCCACGAAGGAACCGTCGGCCACCGTGCTCGGTTCGCTCGGTCTCGACTGGACCGAGCCCCGGCTGATCGTCGAAGCCGGCCTGTCCACCGACGCCTCCGGGCACCGCCAGCAGGTCGCCACGACCGGCGAGGACCCGGTGGCGGTGCTCGCCGTGCCCAGCGCCGGTTCGCTCGTGCGCCGCGACGCCTGGGACGCCCTCGGCGGCTTCGACCCCGGTTTCCCGTTGCTGCGCGAGGATCTCGACTTCGGCTGGCGCGCGAACGCGGCCGGCGGCGTGGTCCTGTCCGTGCCGCTCGCGCGGGTGCGGCACGCCCGCGCCGTGACCACCGGCCGGCGCCCGGCGGCCGCGCTCCCCGGCTCGCCGGCCGCCGCGAACCGCGCCCACGGCCTGCGCGTGTTCCTGGTGAACTGCTCGCCGTTTTCCTTCTGGCTCGGCATGATCCGGCTCCCGGTGCTCGCGGTGCTGCGCGCGCTGGCCTTCGTCCTGCTGCGCCGCACCGGGGAAGCGCGGACCGAGCTCGCCGCCGCCGGGTACCTCCTCAGTGGACGCGGCGGATTGCGCGCCGCACGCGCCCACCGGCGGCGGAATCCGCGGCCGGGCACCGTCCGCGGGCTCTTCACCGGACGTGGGACGCGGTTGCGCAACGCCGTCCGCGCCGGCGTCGTCGGTCTGGTGCGCCGCGGCGTCGAGAACGACGTCGCGCTCGGCCGCGTGCCCGAGACCGTCGAAACCGAGTCGGCGTGGGTGACGCCGGAAGCGCTCGACGCCCGCGAGAACCGTCCGGTCGGTCCCGACGCGCTCCCCGCGGGCGCGCTGCGCGGCGTCAGCGCACGCGGCTCCGGGTTGCGTCGCCCGGGCACGCTCGTCGCCGTCGCGCTGCCGGAAACCCCGGCGCCGGTCGCCGAAGACACCCCCGAAGCCGAAGAGCCGGAACCCGAACTCGTCTTCGTCGAGGTGAACCGCCGCCGGGTGCTGGCGGCCACGATCTTCGCGCCGCCCGTGGTCCTGCTCGTCGTGCTGACCGCGCTCGGCCTGTTCGTCAACCGCGCCCGGCTCGGTCTCGACCTCTTCGGTGGCAAGCTGCTCCCGGTCGCCGGGCTGGGGGAACTCTGGACGTCGTACCTGACGCCGTGGCACGCGATCGCGGGTGGCACCGGCGCGCCCGCGTCGGCCACCCTCCCGGTGCTCGGCGCGCTCGGCGCGGTGTTCGCGCCGATCGGCGGCCCGGCCGCGCTGGTCGCCGTGCTGCTCCTCGGCGACATCCCGCTGGCGGCGCTGAGCGCGTACGCGGCGACGCGGCGGCTTCGCATCCGCCGCTGGGTCCGTGCGGTCGTCGCGGCGACCTACGCGCTCTTGCCCGCCGCGACCGCGGGCGTGGCGCAGGGCCGGCTCGACGTCGTCGTGGTGCACCTGGTGCTGCCGCTGGTGGCCGCGGGCATCGCCGGGCTGCTCGTGCACGCGGACACGCGCTGGCTGCACGTGTCCGCGTTGTCGGCGTTCGGGGTGGCGCTGCTCGGCGCGTTCTCGCCGCTGGCGCACGGGCTCGCGCTCGCCGGGCTGCTGATCGGGTTCGTCGTGCTGCCCGCGCCGACCGGGCTGGCCCGGCGGATCGCGTCGGTGGGGATCGTGGTGCTGCTGCCGCTGGCGCTGCTGCTGCCGTGGCCGACCGTGCTGCTGAGGCACCCGGAACTCCTCGTGCAGGGGCTCGGCGGTGCGGCTTCGGTGGTTTCCGGCACCGATCTGGCCGGGCTCGACCCCGGCGGGCCGGGCGCCTGGCCGATCGGCGTCGTGGTGATCGCCGCGGCGCTGGTGGCGGTGGTCGTCCGGCCGACGAAGCTCGCCGCCGGCGGACTCGCGCTCGCGGCGCTGGGCGCGGGCGGGCTGGTGCTGGTGCGGCTGGTCACGGCGGTCCCGTTGCAGGGTGGCGCGCCGTCACACGGCTACGCGGGCGTGCCGCTGCTGATCGTCGGCGCCGGGCTGCTGTGGGTGGTGCTCGGGTCGTGGCAGCGCGGCGGCACGAGCGGCGTCCCGGCGACCTGGCTACCGAAGGTGATGGCGGTGGCCGGAGTGGCGGTCTTCCTGGCGCTGGCCACCGGCGCGGCGCTCGTCGGCTCGCAGGGCCCGCTGCGGGCCGGCGAGCGGCCGTCGCTCGCCCCGGAGGTCGAGGCCGAGCTGACGGCGTCCGGCCGGTCGGTGCTCGACCTGGCCCCGGACGCGACCCGCCAGATCGGCGGCCGCCTCCCGCACTACGGCGACGACGAGCTGGCCCCGACGCCCGGCACACCGGCCCGCTTGGCGGCTTGGCGGCGCGACCTGGGCCAAGGCGACGCGGCGGCGGTCCGGCGCTCCTTCGCGGCGGCTGCGGCCGCGGGCGTCCAGTTCGTGGTGCTCCCGCCCGGCGTGGACCCGCAGGCGTACCCACCGCTGGCGAAGGACCTGCTCTCGGTGGCCGCCCCGACGTCCGACGGCCGCGGGGTGCTGCGCCTGCTCCCACCGGCGGGCCAGGTGATCTTGATCTCGCCGGAGCAGGCGAAGGCGGCGGTCACGGGCGGCGTCGCGCCGGGCAGCGCACCGGGTGTCGCACCGGTCCACGCGGACTTGCCGGACGTGCGGGTCAGGGTGTCCGACGGCCCGACCGGACGGCTGCTGGTGCTGGCGGCGGAGCAGGAAGCGGGCTGGAAGGCGGCGGTGGCCGGCAAACCGGTGCCGATCGTGCCGGCGTGGGGCCACCAGGTGGCGGTGTCGGTGCCACCGGCGTCCGCGGAGGTGACTGTGGAGTACCCGGGCACGGAGCGGAACCTGCTGCTGCTGGCCCAGCTGGCAGCGGTGTTGTTCACGCTCCTGACGGCGGTCCCGACCCGCCGCCGCCCCTGAAACGCAGTGATGACTCATTCCTGTCATCCGACGACAGGAATGAGTCATTCACTGCGTTCGGGGCCGCTCACTCGCCTTCGATGACGTCCGGCTCCACGCCCAAGTACCCGGCCACCTGCTCCACCAGCACGTCGTGGACCAGCTCCGCCAGCTCCGACGGGTCCTTCGCCCGCGCCTCCAGCGGCCGCCGGTACAGCACGATCCGGGCCCGCGTCGGCAGCCCCGTCCGGTCCACCCCCGCCGGGACCAGGCGCGACAACGGCACCGCGCCGTCGTGCAGCACCCCGTCCGCCGGCGAATGGCCGTTCTCACGGACCTCCGGCACATCGTCGACTGCCACGTCGAGCTTCGTCAGCTCGTGGCGCCAGCGGGCTTCGATCGGCTCCAGTGCGTCGAGCACCAGTGCGTCGAAGCGTTCCGCACGGCTCGCGGCGGCGGGCAGGGTCGCCGGATACAGCGTCCCGCGCAGGCCCCGGCCGTGCCGGTCCCGTCGCGAGCGCCGCCGCTGTCGGTAATCACGAGCCGTCGCCACGTCCGGAAGTCTATGCGACCGCGGTTCAGCGCGTGTCGCGCTGGAGACCTTGCGGCGACGCGCTATCGTTTCGTTTCGTGCGGAGCGTACGGAAGTGTTCGCGTACTGGCTGTCTCGAGCCAGCTGTGGCCACGCTGACGTATGCGTACAGCGACTCCACCGCCGTCGTCGGCCCGCTGGCCACCGCCTCCGAGCCGCACTCCTACGACCTCTGCGAAGCCCACGCGCTGCGGCTGACCGTCCCCAAGGGCTGGGAAGTCGTCCGCCACGAAGGGGCCTTCGCCGCGCCGGACCCGTCGGCCGACGAACTGACCGCGCTGGCCGAGGCCGTGCGCGAGGCCGGCCGCCCCGGCAAACCGGCTCCCGCACCCGAGCCGGAGGGGCCTTCCGGGCGCCGCGGCCACCTGCGGGTCCTCCCCGGCCGCGCCTGAACGCGTAACCCTCTCACCCCGCCGGTAGGCTTTCCGCGCGGCGCAGCGGGCGCCGGGACGACTATTCGCGGGGAGACGGCGTGCCAGACCTTTCGGGCATCGTGAAGGCCTACGACATTCGCGGCGTGGTCGGCGAGCAGCTCGACGCGGACCTCGTCCGCGACTTCGGCGCCGCGTTCGCCCTGCTCATCAAGCCGGAGGCGCCGTCGGTGGTGATCGGCCACGACATGCGCGACTCCTCACCGGCGCTGGCGGCCGCGTTCGCCGAGGGCGTCACCTCGCAGGGCCTCGACGTGGTCAGCATCGGGCTGGCCAGCACCGACCAGCTGTACTTCGCCTCGGGTTCGCTGAACATGCCGGGCGCGATGTTCACCGCCAGCCACAACCCGGCCAAGTACAACGGCATCAAGCTGTGCCGCGCCGGTGCTTCGCCGGTCGGCCAGGACACCGGGCTGGCCGAGATCCGCGACACCGTCGAGCAGGGCGTGCCCGGCTTCGAGGGCCAGCGCGGCTCGATCACCGAGCAGGACGTCCTCGCCGGCTACGCCGCCTACCTGCGCAACCTCGTCGACCTGTCCGGCAGCCGGCCGCTGAAGATCGTGGTCGACGCCGGCAACGGCATGGGCGGGCACACCGTCCCGACCGTGTTCGACGGGCTCCCGATCGACATCGTGCCGATGTACTTCGAGCTCGACGGCACCTTCCCGAACCACGAGGCCAACCCGCTCGACCCGGCGAACATCGTCGACCTGCAGGCGAAGGTGCGCGAGGTCGGCGCGGACGCCGGGGTCGCCTTCGACGGCGACGCCGACCGCTGCTTCATCGTCGACGAGCGCGGCGAGCCGGTTTCGCCGAGCGCGATCACCGCGCTGGTCGCCGTCCGCGAGCTGGCCAAGGACCCGGGCGGCACGATCATCCACAACCTGATCACGTCCAAGGGCGTCCCGGAGATCGTCGCCGAGCACGGCGGCAAGCCGGTCCGCACCCGCGTCGGGCACTCGTTCATCAAGGCCGAGATGGCCCGCACCGGCGCCATCTTCGGCGGCGAGCACTCCGCGCACTACTACTTCCGCGACTTCTGGCGCGCCGACACCGGCATGCTGGCGGCGCTGCACGTCCTCGCCGCCCTCGGCGAGCAGACCGGCCCGCTCTCCGAGCTGACCAGCGCGTATTCGCGCTACGCGGCTTCGGGGGAGATCAACTCCACGGTCGACGACCAGGTCGCCAAGATGATGGCCGTCAAGGACACCTTCGGCACCCGCTCCGGCGTCGAGATCGACGAGCTGGACGGCCTGACCGTGCAGCTGCCGGGCGGCGCCTGGTTCAACCTGCGCCCGTCGAACACCGAGCCGCTGCTCCGCCTGAACGTCGAGGCCGCGAACGCCGAGGCCGTGCAGAGCCTGGTGGACGACGTGCTCGCCATCATCCGCAACTGACCCGCCCGAAAAGGGCGCCTCGGGGCCGAACTGTGTCCTGAAGTGCTCTTCACCACAGTCCCCGCGTGGTATGGAGGAACCATGGCCATCACGCTCGACGCCCAGCTCCTCGAGATCTTGGCGTGCCCGTCGCCCGATCACGCCCCGCTCCGGCCGGGCGCGCCGGACGACCCCGAGGCCGACGCCCTGACCTGCACGGAGTGCGGTCGGGTGTACCCGGTCCGTGACGGCATCCCGGTGCTGCTCCTCGACGAGGCGACCGTGCCGGGTGACAACGGAAGCACCGATGCCGACAGTGCTTGACGACACGCTGCTCGACGACCCTGCGCGGCTGGCCGAGGCCGACAGCGCGGGGTTGCTCCGGGCCGCCGCGATGGCCGGCGCCCAAGTGCGGGCGACCGCCGAGCTCGCCGCGGAGCTGGAGCTGTCCGAGCGGCTCGACCTGGGTCGGCCGCGCGCGGTCGTGCTGATCGACCGGCCCGGGGTGAGCCGCACCCTCACGCGGCTGCTGGCCGCCCTGCTGGCGCCGTCGTGCCCGGTCCCGGTGGTCGTGGCCGAGGTGGTGCCGAGCTGGATCGGTGCGCTCGACGTCGTGTTCGCGCACACCGACGACCCCGGTGACCGCGAGCTCGCCGCGTCGCTGGAGCGGGCCGCGCGCTACGGGGCTTCGGTGGTGCTTTCGGGACCGTCGGAAGGGCCGGTGGCGGCCGCCGTGGCGGGCAAGGGCCTGCTGCTGGCGCCGCGGATCCCGGTGCCGCCGGAGCTCGCCTTCCCGCGCGGCCTGGCCGCCGGGCTGCTCACCGCGAACGCGCTGGGCCTGCTGATCTCCGACGTCCAGGTGCTCGCCGACCAGCTGGACCTCGAAGCCGAGAAGGACTACCTGGCCCGGGAGTCGTTCGCGAACCCGGCCAAGGCGCTGGCGCTGCGGGTCGCCGACCGCGTGCCGCTGCTGTGGGGGCTGGACCCGGTCGCGGTCGCCGTGGGCGAACACGCTGCGCACGCGTTCGCCGCCCACGCGGCTACGGTGTGCGACGTCGAGGACTATCGTCAGGCCCTGGCGCGCCCCGCATTGCGGCGGGCGGCGCAATCAGGTGGCGCGGAGCGTGACATCTTCGCTGATCCGGACGATCCCTCTGGTGACAACATCCCCACCCGGGTGCTGCTGCTCTCGGTGCGGACCGGTCCGGCCACGGACGCGGCGCGCTACCAGGCCGAGGATCTGCTGCCGGGTGCGGACGTCATCGCGCCGGCCGAGGAGATCGAGGCCGACGAAATCGTGCGGGCCGCGGTGCTGGCACTGCGGTTCGAACTGGCGGCGGTCTATCTCGGGCTGGCCGCGGGCAGCATCGGCGGCGCGGGCCGCTTCGCTCCCGCGACGGCGTGAGACCCGCCCAGCGCCGGCCCCGGCCGGTGCCGGAGGAGTGGAGTTGAGGTGACAGTGGAGCTGCTGCGCAACGCGGTGCGGCCCTACGCCTGGGGATCGCGGACGGCGATCCCCGAGCTGCTGGGCCGTCCGGTACCCGCGCCGCACCCCGAGGCCGAGCTGTGGATGGGTGCCCACCCGGGTGACCCGTCGCACGTCATCGGCCCCGACGGGACCGAGCGGAGCCTGCTCGGGCTGGTGGACGCCGACCCGGTGGCCCAGCTCGGCGAGCGCTGCGCGAAGCGGTGGGGCGGGCGGCTCCCGTTCCTGTTGAAGATCCTCGCGGCGGAGGAGCCGCTGTCGATGCAGGCGCACCCGTCGGCGGCCCAGGCCGCGGAGGGGCACGCCCGCGAGGAGCGGCTGGGCATCCCGCGCGACGCGGCGAACCGCAACTACCCGGACCCGACGGCGAAGCCGGAGCTGGTCTGCGCGCTGACGGAGTTCCACGCGCTGGCCGGGTTCCGTGCTCCCGACCGCACGATGAAGCTGCTGAAGGCGATCGAGACGCCGGGGCTGGCCAACTACACCGGGCTGCTGGAGGCCCAGCCGGACCCGTCCGGGCTGCGGGCGTTGTTCACGACGTGGATCACGCTGCCGCAGTCGTCGCTGGACCGGCTGCTGCCGGAGGTCCTGGACGCGTGCGTCCGGCACGTCCAGGAGCACGGCGAGTTCGCGGTGGAGTGCCGGACGATCCTGGAGCTCGGCGAGGCGCACCCGCGCGACGCGGGCGTGCTGGCGGCGTTGCTGCTGAATCGCCTGACGCTGCGCGCGGGCGAGGCGATCTACCTGCCGGCCGGCAACCTGCACCTGTACCTGCACGGCACGGCCGTGGAGATCCTGGCGAACTCGGACAACATCCTGCGGTGCGGGTTGACGCCGAAGCACGTGGACGTCCCGGAGCTGCTGCGCGTAGTGGACTTCGCGTGCGGCGAGATGCCGGTCCAGTGCGGTGATTCCGGCGGGCGCATGGCGGTGTACCGCACGGACGCGCCCGAGTTCGAGCTGTCCCGCGTGGAGTGGGCGGCGGGCCAGGACGACGAGATCGCGGTCGACAGCGTGGGCCCCCAAATCCTGCTGTGCACGGCGGGCGACCTGCTGGTGACGGCGGACGACGGCGAGAAGGTCGAGCTGCGCCGCGGCCAGTCGGTGTGGCTGCCGGCGGCGGACCCGCCGGTTCGCGTGCGGGCGCTGGGCGGGGAGCGGGCGCAGCTGTTCCGCGCCACAGCAGGCACCTGCGAGGACTGACCCCGCCGGACTCCGGTCGGCTCACGTGCCCAGCAGGTCGGCCCACGTACCTGGTGGGTCGGCCGCATACCCCAAAGGTCGGGGTGCATGTCTGGTAGGTCGGCCCGGAAACCGGCGCCCGGGTACCTGAGCTGGTGGGTCCAGGCGCGTGAACCCACCGCCGGGGTCGCGCGGGCCGACCGTCTGGGTGCGCGAACCGACCGCCGGGGCACGCAGGCCGACTGTTCAGGTGCGTAGGCCGACTGTCTGGGTGCGGGGTGGCCGGGGTTTCTGTGTGCGTTCCGTGTGGCGGCGTCCGCCACGATCGACACCAAGGGGTGACCCTGGTGCGCTGGTGCGCGCCGCCGGGTTCGCTGGGGGTGTCGCCGGTCGGATTCGCCCGGCGTCGGTGGGCGTGAGGTGGTGCCGCGAGGGGGCGGCACCACCTCGATGCCAACCCGGCCGGCCGAGGCGAGGCGGGTGGTGCGGTGAGGGGCAGCGCCATCCCGTCTTGCCCGGCAGGCCGGCTCGGCGAGGGGGGCCCTGGCAGGTCCGGCCCGAGAGGGCGGCGCCAAGCCAGGCCAGCGAGGGGTACCCGGCAGGCCAGCTCGGTGGGGGCAGTGCCCCTGGCAGGCCGGGTGGGCGCCGGGGGCCAAGCCAGGCCCGCGGAGGGGTACCCGGCAGGCCAGCTAGGTGAGGCCAGTGCCCCGGCCAAGCCAGGCGGGCGCGCCATCAGGCGGGCTCGGTGAGGGCGAGCAACGCCCGGCGAAGCGCGGCCGCGCTGGCGTCGCGCGGGTCGAGCAGCTCCGCGGCCTCGGCCTCCGCCGACTCCGCTGCTGCCCCCTCTCCCGTGGCTTCATACGCGCGCTTCAACACCAGCCACGTCAGGCCGGTTGCCGCTCTGCTGCCCATCTCGCGGCACTCGTCCAAGCACGCCCGCAGCACCGGGATCGCCTGGGCCGCCCGGCCCTCGCCGATCCATCCCGCCGCCAGTGCCCGGGTGCACGACAGCTCTCGTGGCCGCTCGTGCAGCTCCCTCGCCAGCTCGCGTGCCTCGCCGAACGCCGCCGTCGCTTCGTCGCGGGCGCCCGTTGCCGCGGAGATTGCGCCCCGGGTGCGCAACGATTTCGCCAGCGCCGAACGCGCCATCGTGCCGCGCAGCAGGTCCACCGACTCCGTGATCGCCGCCACCGCGCCCGCGTCGTCGCCCGTCAGCAGCGATGACCACGCGAACCCGTGCAACGCCTCGCCGATCACCCGGGCGTCGCCGGTTGAGCGGGCCGCTACCAGCGCTGTCCGGTCGACCTCCCGGGCGTCGTCGATGCGGCCGAGCCGCAGCAAGGCCGCCGACTCCGCCGCCCGGACCCAGCCGAGCTCGGCAGGCGAACCGTCCACAGTGAACAGTTCGCGGGCGTGGGCCGCCGTCTGCAGGGCCTCCTCCGCGCGGCCGAGGCCGATCAGGCAGTGCGCCAGGTTCGCCGAAACCCACGCGTGGGTGCGGCGGTCGCCGTGCGCCTCCAGCTCCTTGGCGCACGCGCGGTAGCGGACCGCGGCCTCCTCGTACTCGCCGCGCGCATGCCGCAACAGCGTCAGCGTGGCCTCGGCGACCGTCGCCAGCGGTGGGCCCGTGTCCAAGACCGCCTCGTACGCCGCGCGCATGTCGGCGTACTGCCCGTGCAGGTACAGGTAGACGCCGAGCCGGTCGAGCAGCAGCAGGGCGTCCCGCGCGCCGAGCGTGCCGATGAGCGACAGGAGGTTCGCGCGCTCGGCGGCGAACCAGTCGTCCGGACGCGCCAGCAGCCGCTCCACCAGCTCATCCGGCAACGGCTGCGGGGGCGGCTCGTGGGCCGGGGACGGCATCGGCACCGTGCGCGGCAACCGGGCCGCCGCCGCGTCGGCGAGGGCGAGCGTGGCCGCCAGCACCGTCCGGAGGCCTTCGCTGGGCGCCGGATCGCCGAGCTCCGCCGCGTACAGCCGGACGAGGTCGTGCATGCGGTAGCGGCCTTCGCCCGTCCCGTCCGCTCCGCGCGCCTCCAGCAGGCTCGCCTCGACGAGCTCCTCGACGGCGTCGTCCGGGTCGTCCACCAGGGTGGCGACCGCCCAGGCCGGCAGGTCGGCGAGGCGGCACCGGCCGAGCAACCGGAACGCGCGCCGCGCGGGTGGCCGCAGGCCCTCGTAGCTCAGCGCGATGCTGCTCCGGACGGCGAGGTCGCTCACCGTCAGCTCATCGAGCCGCCGGACCTCGTCCTCCAGCCGGCCCGCCAGCTCACCGAGCCGCAGGTGCGGGCGGATGGCCAGCCTGCTGCCCGCGATCCGCAGCGCCAGCGGCAGCCGCGCGCACGCGGTGATGATCCGCTCGGCGTCGGCGCGCTCCCGCGCCACCCGCGCGCCCGCGAGCCGGTGCAGCAGTTCGGCGGCGTCGGCGCCGGACAGGGGACCGACGGCGAGCCGGTGCGCGCCGGCGAGCCCGCTGAGCCGTCGGCGGCTCGTCACCAGCACCGCGCAGCCCGGCGTGCCCGGCAGCAGCGTGCGGACGTGCTCGGGGTCGACGGCGTCGTCGAGCACCACCAGCACCCGCCGGTCGGTGAGCCGGCCGCGGAACACCGCCGCGCGCGCCCGCACGTCGTCCGGCACGGCCGGGCCCGGGACACCCAGCGCCCGCAGCAGGTCGGCGAGCACCTCCCCGATTTCGCGGCCCGCCAGCGGCACGTACAGCTGGCCGTCCGGGAACCGCGCGCGCAGCCGGTGCGCGGCGCGCACGGCGAGAGTGCTCTTGCCCGCGCCCGGCTCGCCGCTGAGCACCGCGACCGGGACGCCGCTGCCCGCCCCGAGCACGCCGGTCAGCTCCGCCAGCTCGGCCTCGCGGCCGGTGAAGTCCCCGATGTCCGGCGGGAGCTGGCAGACCGGCCACACCGGCGGCGGCAGCCGCGGCACCGGGTCTTCGCCGCGCAGGACGGCCGCGTGCACCCGCCGGGCCTCCGCGCCGGGTTCGACGCCGAGCTCCTCGATCAGCGTGGTCCGCAACCGCCGGTAGACCTCCAGCGCGCTGCCCTGCTGCCCGGCCCGGTGCAGCGCGGTCATCAGCTGCGCGGCCGGCCGTTCGCGCAACGGGTGTTCGGTGATCACGGCCTGCAGCTCGCCGGCCAGCTCGCCGTGCCGCCCGGCCGCCAGCTCCGCGTCGACGCAGTCCTCGAACACGGCGAGGCGTTCGGACTCCAGCCGGGCGATGTCGGCGTCGAGCCGCGGCACGTGCAGCCCGGCCAGTACCGGCCCCCGCCACAGCGCGAGCGCCCGCCGGTAGTGCCCCGCGGCGGCCACCGGATCCGCTGTCCGCCGTCCTTCGGCGACGGCGGACCGGAAGACGAGCAGGTCGAGCTCTTCCGGTTCGACGTGCAGCCGGTAGCCGGGCGGCCCGTGCTCGACCCGCAGGCCCTCGATCCGGTCGCGCAGCCGCGAGAGGTAGGTGTGCAGGTTGGACGTGGCCGACTTGGGCGGCCCGTCCGGCCACAACGCCTCGACCAGCACGTCGACGGGGACGTGCTGGCCGGCGTTGAGCAGCAGCACGGCCAGCAGCGTGCGCTGCCGCTCACCGCGCAGGACCGCCCACCGGCCCGGCGGGCTCTCGACGGCGAGCGGACCGAGCACGGCGAAGTGCGCCATGTCACCTTCCCGGGTGTGGTCGGCAGGGAAACCCACGGTAGCGAAGGGGTACGACAAAACCGGCGGCCGCGGTTCACCCGGTCGGGACGGCCGGCGACGCGCGTTCCCATTAGGCTCCACCCGGACATTCAGGACTTCACCAGGGGAGCGGTCGTGTCAGCTGGAGGCGGAACCAAGGCGATCCTGGCGGCACTCGGGGCGAACGCCGGGATCGCGGCGGCGAAGTTCGCCGGCTTCCTGGTCACCGGGTCGTCGTCGATGCTGGCCGAGTCCGTGCACTCGCTGGCCGACACCACCAACCAGGGCCTGCTGCTGCTCGGCCAGAAGACGTCGAAGCGGGAAGCCGACCAGGAGCACCCCTTCGGCTACGGCCGCGACCGGTACTTCTACTCCTTCATCGTCGCGCTGATGCTCTTCACGCTCGGCTCCGCTTTCGCGATCTACGAGGGCATCCACAAGATCGGCCACCCGGAGCCGCTCGAATCGCCGATCGTCGCGGTGATCATCCTGCTCGTCGCGGTCGCCCTGGAGGGCTACAGCTTCTACACCGCCATCGGCGAGTCGAAGAAGATCAAGGGCAACGCGACCTGGTGGGGCTTCATCCGCCAGGCCAAGGAGCCCGAGCTGCCCGTGGTGCTGCTCGAGGACGCCGGCGCGCTGCTCGGTCTCGTCTTCGCCCTGCTGGGCGTCGGGCTGTCGGTCGTCACGGACAACCCGGTCTGGGACGGTGTCGGCACCCTCGCGATCGGCGCGCTGCTCGGCGTCATCGCGGTCATCCTCATCATCGAGATGAAGAGCCTGCTCATCGGCGAAGGCGCCACCGAAGGTGTTCTCGCGACGATCGTCGACGAGCTCGCCGCGGGCAAGGTCGAGCGCGTCATCCACATCCGCACCCAGTACCTGGGCCCGGACGAGCTGCTCGTCGCGGCGAAGCTGGCGATGGTGCCGGGGCTCGACACCGCCGAGCTGGCCGCGGCCATCGACGACGCCGAGGCCCGGGTGCGCGCCAAGGTGCCGGTGGCCAAGCTGATCTACCTCGAACCGGACCTCGACCGCAGTTACACGCGTTAGCCGAAGATCGGCTGCGGTCTTTCGGTGAGCCGTCACGGACCTGACCCGATAGGGTGACCTACTGCGATACATGCAGGCCAGCCGCAGGAGGTCAACGGTGCCCGGAACGGGATTGTGGCGCACGAAATCGATCGAACAGTCCATTGCGGACACCGACGAGCCGGACACCAGGCTCCGGCGGAACCTGAGCGCGTGGGACCTCACGGTCTTCGGCGTCGCCGTCGTCATCGGTGCCGGCATCTTCACGCTGACCGCGCGCACCGCGGGTGACTACGCCGGGCCGTCGGTATCGCTGGCCTTCGTGTTCGCCGCGATCGCCTGCGCGCTGGCGGCGCTGTGCTACGCGGAGTTCGCCTCCACCGTGCCGGTCGCGGGCAGCGCGTACACGTTCTCCTACGCCACCTTCGGCGAGTTCATGGCGTGGATCATCGGCTGGGACCTGATCCTCGAGCTCGCCGTCGGGGCGGCGGCGGTGTCCAAGGGCTGGTCGGTGTACCTCGAGACGGTGCTCGGCTACCTCTTCGGCAAGGGCACCAAGACGACCTTCGACATCGGCAGCGTGACCGTCGACTGGGGCGCTCTGCTCGTCGTGGCGATCCTGACGACGCTGCTGGCCCTCGGCACCAAGCTGTCGTCGCGGGTGTCCATGGTGATCACCGGGATCAAGGTCGCCGTGGTGCTGTTCGTGATCATCCTCGGGTTCTTCTACATCAAGGGCGCCAACTACACGCCGTACATCCCGCCGGGCGAGACGGGCGGAGCCGGCCAGACCGGCGTCGACCAGTCGCTGTTCTCCCTGATCGCGGGCGGCGCCAGCAGCTCGTTCGGCGTCTTCGGCCTGCTGGCCGGCGCTTCGCTGGTGTTCTTCGCGTTCATCGGCTTCGACATCGTGGCGACCACCGCCGAGGAGACGAAGAACCCGCAGAAGGCCGTGCCGCGGGGCATCATGGGCTCGCTGGCCATCGTCACCGTGCTCTACGTCGCGGTGTCGCTGGTGGTCGTCGGCATGACCTCCTACAAGGACCTCGCGACCAAGGCGGGCGACGGCAGCCACAAGACCCTCGCCACGGCGTTCTCCGCGAACGGCGTCGACTGGGCGGCCAACATCATCTCCTTCGGCGCGCTGGCCGGCCTGACCACCGTCGTCATGGTGCTGATGCTGGGCCAGGTCCGGATCATCTTCGCGATGTCGCGCGACGGCCTGATGCCGCGCGGCCTGGCGAAGACCGGCGAGCACGGCACGCCGAAGCGCGCGACGCTGATCGTCGGCGGCCTGGTCGCGCTCGCGGCCGGCTTCTTCCCGGCGGACAAGCTCGAAGAGATGGTCAACGTCGGCACGCTCTTCGCGTTCGTGCTCGTGTCGGCGGGCGTGCTGATCCTGCGCCGGACGCGGCCCGATCTGCCCCGCGCGTTCAAGGTGCCGCTGGTGCCGCTCATCCCGATTCTGGCCATCCTCGCCTGCCTGTGGCTGATGCTGAACCTGACCGTGCTGACCTGGTTGCGGTTCGTCGCCTGGATGCTCCTGGGCGTGGTGCTCTACTTCGGGTACAGCCGCCGGCATTCGCTGCTCGGCAAGCGGCAGGCCGAAGGGGTCGACGAACCCGTGAAGTCGCCCGAAAGCTGACTTGCACGATAAAAGCCCCGCCCGCCTGGACGCCCAGGTCGGCGGGGCTTTTTGCGTTTGGTTGCTTAATGCGAGGTTACGACTTGATCAAGACGATCTTGCGATTTGTACCCAAAGGGGGACCCCCTGTAAGCGGCTGGGTGACGTGCGATACCTTTCGATCCTTCGTGTGCCACTGACGGGTGAATTACAGCCGCGTGATTCCCACGTTCAGTGGTGCCGCGTCCCCCGATTTTGCCGTTCATCCCCCGTTCGGTACTGGAGAACTCATGCGTAGTCGTTCCTTCCGCGGCGCCGTGGCGGTCATGGCGCTCACCACCGCAGCCCTGATCGGGACCGCCGGTTCCGCTCTGGCCTGCTACAGCGACGACAACCGTCCCCACCCGACGCCGGGCAAGCCGACGCCCTGTGCCGACGGCCAGGTCCTCGACCAGAAGGACGTCGTCTCCGAGCTGACGAAGAACAACACCCGGCTGAACATCACGTCGGTCAACGAGGGTGTCACGGTCACCCGCATCGTCGTCGTCGGCGGCGACGACGGCTTCAACGACTACGCGCCGGGCAAGAAGCTCGACAAGAACGCGCCGTGGAACGACCTGCGCGCGCCGTTCAACTTCAACGGCAGCCAGCCGAAGATCGACAAGTGGTTCCTGTGCGGCTCGAAGACCACCAAGCCGACCGCGCCCGCCACGACGCCGGCCACCAAGACGTCGACGCCGCCCACCACGACGACCACGAAGCCGAGCACCCCGGCGACCTCGGCGACCTCCGTCTCGCCGACCAGCAGCACGACCGCTGCGGCCGTCGTCCCGGCGGGCAACGAGTCGGGCACCGGTGGCGGCCTGGCCAACACCGGTTTCGACAACAGCTGGCTGATCTGGGTCGGCGCCCTGCTGCTGGCCGCCGGTGGCGGCCTGCTCGCGCTGCTGAAGTTCCGCCGCAAGGCTTCCGAGTGAAGCTGAGCTAGTCCCCGGTGAAGGCCCCTCGCTCCGCGCGCGAGGGGCCTTCACCGTTTCGGGGGGCAGTCCCCGAACAGCGAACCTTGCTCGCCCCAAGACGGCTTGCCGAGGCCCGCCGCCATCGCGACGGCGTGGTCCCATTCGGCGTCGACCACGTAGTCCTGGTGCTTGAGCAGCCCCGGCGCCCAGCGGTGCCGCCCGGTCGGGCCGCGCAGCGGGTCCGGCAGCCAGTGGTCGCCGCCGAGGATCAGGACGCCGTTGGCGTCGGCCGCCGCCGACACCGGGCCGCAGCCGCCGTCCGGGAGGAACCCGACGCCGTGCAGCCGCCGGTCGGCGACCGAGTGCCGCCAGGTCGTCACGCCGCCGCCGAAGATGTCGGTGCCGCGGCACAGCGCCCGCCAGCGGCCGTCCAGGTCGGCGAAAAGCCGTTCCAGCGCTTCCTGCGGCAGCAGCGCCGGGAAAGCGCGCTGGTAGCCCCACTGCAGCGGGGACCCGGCGGTCAGCACGCCGACGCGCTCGAGGTCCGCCTCCGGCAGTTCGCCCGCCAGCCGGGCGGCGGCCATGATCGTCAGCAGGCTGCCGAGGTTGTAGCCGGAGAGCACCACGCGTGTGCCGGGCTCGGCGAGGTGTTCGCGCGCCCGCGCGGCCAGTTCCGGGACGACCTTCAGCGCGTAGCAGGGCGGAACCGTCGGGTGCGCGGCCCGCGGCCAGAAGCAGACCAGGTCGGCCAGCGCCCCGAGGTGGCGACTGCGCTGCGGGGTGCGCGCGGCCGTGTAGACCACGCGCAGCAGGCCCGCGGCCAGCGCGCCGAGCGCGACCACGCCGATCGCGGACAGCGGCCCGAACCAGCGGGGGACCAGCCCGAACCCGAACCGCAGCACCAGCAGGGCCGCGCCGCCGGCGGACATCGCGCTCGCGACCGCCAGCGCCAGGTGGTGCAGGTGCCGCCGTTCCCACGCCGAGCGCGCCCAGGCCGCCGCGGCTTGGGCCTCCTGCCGTTCGTCGTGCTCCATCAGCTCGACGATCGCGGGGATGCCCCGCCGCAGCCGTCGCAGCGGGACGGCGACCGCGAAACCCAGCACGCCGAGCACCGCGGCCAGGGCCAGTCCCGCGCCCCACAGGACGGTGACCAGCAAGTACGTGTCGGGCACTTTGAGGTGCTCCGCACCGGAAAGACGTCGGAGCGCTTCGGCGAGCCCGGCACCGAAGCCGCCGCCGAGCAGCCCGGCCAGCGCGAGCACCGGCGCGGCCGCCCAGCCGCCCATCCACGGCCGCAGCCGCTGTGGCTTGTGCTTCCAGCCGGGCCGGGCCAGCAGCGCCGCCGGGGCGAGGAAGAGGGCGAACAGCACCGTGACGGCGACCAGGGCCGCGCCGAGGCCTTCGACGACGCCGTTCGTGCCGGGCAGCGGGCCGGCGCCCGGCCCGTGCGAAACCACGAGCCGCACCGCGGCCACGACGACGAGCAGGGTCGCTAAGGCGAGCACACCGGGCCGGGCGAACCGGCCGGTGTCGACGCCGATCGCGGCGGCGACGACGGTGGCGAGCACCACCGCCAGCGTGATGATCCAGGCAACGAGGTCGGCACTGTTGCCGGGAACGCGGAACGGGCCGCCGAGCAGCAGCAGCGCGACCGAGGCCAGCGCCGCGACGGTGTGCAGGCAGCGCAGGGCCGGCGTCTCCGGGTCGGCGCGCATCCGCAGCGGGCCGCCGGTGAGGTCGCCGTCGGCGTGCACTGCCCAGGTCGCGCTGGAAATCCGGTGCAGGACGAAGATCACGGCGAGCAGCGGCAGCACGCCGACGGCGATCCGGGCGCCCGCTGTGCGCGGCACGTCGGGGACCACCGGCAGGCAGCCCGAGCCGGGCGCGAGGCACTGCGCGGCGAAGAGGTCGAGCGCGATCGCCGCGAGCTGGCCCATCAGCAGCATCGTCAGCAGCAGGGCGCCCACGCGCAGCAGCCCGCGGCACACGGCGCCCAGGAGGCGCGCGAGGCGGCGGCCCGGCGGGATCGGCGGCAGCATCCAGAAACAGACGTTGGCCAGGGAGAACGGGAACAGCAGCGCCCAGGTGGCCTTCGCGGCGCCGCCCGAGGTCATGCCGTGCCAGAGGTAGCCTTCGAGCGTCCGGGGGATCGACCGGCCCAGCGCCGGCAGCACCGGGCCGGGCGCCGGGCGGCGCAGCCGGTCCGCCGGGCGGATCACGCGGCCCAGGCCGTCACCGGCGACGTCGACGGTCGAAACCGCGTCGAGCAGCGTTTCCCCGCTGGTGCCCACGAGCCCGGCGACGCGGATTTCCACGACGCGGGTGTCCGGGCCGGGCATGGGCACGGTAAGGGCCTCCTAACACACTTGTAGGGACAGTCGAGCGGACAACGGTAGTGTTCTGGTGTCGTCGAGTCTTGGAGGAATCGCCACTATGACCCCCGAAAGCGTTGCCAAGCGGCACGAGAACCGCAACGGCATCGAGTTCGCCGTCGCCGACCTCGAGGCCGCCGAGTTCGGCCGCAAGGAGATCCGCCTCGCCGAGCACGAGATGCCGGGACTGATGGCGCTGCGGCGCGAATACGCGGAGGTCTACCCGCTGCGCGGGGCACGCGTCTCGGGCTCGCTGCACATGACCGTGCAGACCGCGGTGCTGATCGAAACGCTGGTGGCGCTGGGCGCCGAAGTGCGCTGGGCGTCCTGCAACATCTTCTCGACGCAGGACCACGCGGCCGCGGCGATCGTCGTCGGCCCGCACGGCACGCCCGAGGAGCCCAAGGGCGTCCCGGTCTTCGCGTGGAAGGGCGAGTCGCTCGAGGAGTACTGGTGGTGCACCGAGCGGATGCTCACCTGGGACGGCGAGGGTCCCAACATGATCCTCGACGACGGTGGTGACGCCACCATGCTGGTGCACAAGGGCACCGAGTACGAAAAGTCGGGCGTCGTGCCGACCCCGGACGAGAACACCTCGGACGAGTTCCGCGTGTTCCTGGAGCTGCTGCGTGCTTCGGTCGCTTCGGACACCGGCAAGTGGACGAAGATCGGTGAAGGCATCCGCGGTGTCACCGAGGAGACCACGACCGGCGTCCTGCGGCTCTACCAGCTGGCGGCGGCAGGCGAGCTGCTGTTCCCGGCGATCAACGTCAACGACGCGGTGACGAAGTCGAAGTTCGACAACCGCTACGGCATCCGCCACTCCCTGATCGACGGCATCAACCGCGGCACCGACGTGCTGATCGGCGGCAAGGTCGCGGTGGTCTGCGGCTACGGCGACGTCGGCAAGGGCGCCGCGGAGTCCCTGCGCGGCCAGGGCGCGCGGGTGATCGTCACCGAGATCGACCCGATCTGCGCGCTGCAGGCGGCGATGGACGGCTACGCGGTCCGCAAGCTCGAGAGCGTGCTGCCCGAGGCCGACATCATCATCACGACGACCGGCAACAAGGACGTCGTGCTGGTGGAGCACATGGCGAAGATGAAGCACCAGGCGATCCTGGGCAACATCGGCCACTTCGACAACGAGCTCGACATGGCGGGCCTGGCGCGCTACCCGGGTATCCGGAAGATCAACATCAAGCCGCAGGTCGACGAGTGGATCTTCCCGAACGGCAACACGATCATCGTGCTGTCCGAGGGCAGGCTGCTGAACCTGGGCAACGCGACCGGCCACCCGTCGTTCGTGATGTCGAACAGCTTCTCGAACCAGGTGATCGCGCAGATCGAGCTGTTCACCAAGCACGAGGAGTACGACAAGGAGGTCTTCCGCCTCCCGAAGAAGCTCGACGAGAAGGTGGCTCGGATTCACCTGGACGCCCTGGGTGGCGAGCTGACCAAGCTCACCAAGGAGCAGGCCGAGTACATCGACGTGGACGTCGAGGGCCCGTTCAAGCCGGAGCACTACCGGTACTGAGGTAACCGGGTTTTCGCAGGTCAGGGCCGCCCCGAAAGTGTTCGGGGCGGCCCTTTGTTTTGCGCTTGTGACAGTGATAGCACGAATGGGTGACATGTTATCATGGAGTCGTGAAACAGTTGATCACAAGGATCGACGACGAGCTGCACGCCCGGCTGAAGGCGCTGGCCGAAGCCCAAGGGCGCAGCATGAACGACCTGGTCACGGAAGCGTTGAGGGGCGTTGTGGCAAAGACGGAAACCGCACTTGAGCGGAGAAACCGCCTGGTGGCGGAAGGCAAACTGATCGCGTTCGAGCCGGAGGGCGAAGCGCCGGGGCACGACGAGCTGGAAAAGCGCTCGCGTGGGTGGGGCACGGCCGTCAGCGAGGCACTCGACTGGACCCGGGGTGAATGGTGACCGTTTTCTACGCTGACACGAGCGCCGTGGTCGGGGCCTACCTCACCGACGAGCCCGGCCACGCCGAACTGCGGAGGCTCCTGATCGACGGTGGGCACCTCGTGCTCACCAGCGAGCTGACCCGGCTGGAGTGCGCCAGCGCCTTCACCGCGGCGAAGCGGACCGGGCGCATCCCGGATGCCCGTGAGTTCTTGGCCCAGTTCGACCAGGACACGCGGACGGTGCTGGGAGTGATCCCGCTGGCACCGCATCGGATCTTCCCGGCAGCTCGGCGGCTGGTCACCGAGAACTATCCGGTACGCACGCTCGACGCGATCCACATCGCGGTCGCGATGCAGGACACCGCCGAACTCACCGGTGGCGAACCGGTCACCTTCGTCACCCGCGATGATCGGCAGGCCGAAGCCGCCAAGGCCAACGGATTCGAGGTGCTGTGACGCACTCCACCCGCGTACGATCATCGGCGTTCTTGGCTTCACGAACCTCACGGCCCGGTAGGTAGTCCGGGCGGCTCGTCCAGAGCTCGTTGTCCCGCACGGGAAACCGGTGACGCCAGGCTTGATCCGTCACGCCTGGAGGTTTCCCGATGCGCGGGGTGTTCACGCTGTACCACGACGGCCGGTTCTGGATCGGCGTCTACGAAATCCACGAAGACGGCCTGGTTCGGGCGGCGCGCCACATCTTCGGCGCCGAGCCCACCAACGCCGAGCTGTCGGCGTTCGCCGCCGGCCGCGGCTTCGCCCGCTTGGCCGACGAAGCCCGCGCGGCCCCGCCGACCCCCGCCGAGCAGCGGCCGACCGCCCGGCTCAACGCCAAGCGTCTCGCGAAGCTGGCGAAGAAGGCCCAGGACGACGAGGGCATCGGGACGGCCGCCCAGCGCGCCCTGCGCGACGCGGTCACCCAACGAGCGGCCGAGAACAAAGCGGCCCGCAAGCGCCGCGCGGCCACCGAGGCCACCCGCCGCCGGGCCTTGGCGCGGGCCAAGGCCCGCGCCAAGCACCGCGGCCACTAGCGATGCCCCGCCAGTCACGTGAGATGCCCGCCCAATCACGCGAGTCGCCCGCCCAGTCACGCGAGATGCCCGTCGAGTCGCGCCCCGGTCGCGCGAGTCACGTCCCCAATCACGCGAGTCTCGTTCCCGGTCACGCGGCCCGACCCTCCAGGTGCGGAGGCCGACCCTTCAGGTACATGAGCCGATCGTGCTCAAGCGGGCATCACCCGTGACCGGAGGGGCATCACGTGTGACCGGAGGGGCATCTCACGTGATCAGGGGGGCATCTCGTGTGATCAGCGGGGCATCGGAGTCATCGGGGTGGTGGGCGGTCAGTTCCACTCCACCGCGACGCCGGCCAAGCCGGGACCCGCGTCGCTGAAGAAGGCGCTGCTCACTCCGCCCATGTCGCAGGCCAGTTCCTCCGCCACCACCGGGAGGGCGTCGTCGCGGGCGCGGACCTGGCGGGTGCAGCGGGCCGGCAGCGCGTTGCGGTCGAACCGCAGCTGGACCAGGTAGCTCGCGCAGCGATCCCGCAGCATCCGGTAGTACCCCGGGGACGCCGAGCCGGAGTCGTCGCGGACCTCGAAGCAGAACACGTGGATGTCGCCCTCGGCCAGCTTGCGGTCGAACAGCAGCTCCGTTGCCATCGTGTCCGCGTCCGGGTTGCGGCGCATCCGGCCCACGCGGCAGCCCTCGTCCGTGATCAGCTCGACGTCGTCGATGCGGCAGCCCGGGTCGCCGTTGTACACCGTCAGGTACCGGTCCGGGCCGTGGCGGCGGGCGCGCGTCACCAAGCGCGTGCGCAGGCTGACCTGGCGGTGCTCCGCGTCGAACGTGATCGTGTCGTGGACCGACAGCAGCTCCAGGTCCGCGTTGTAGTGGTTCGACGACGGGTACGCGCCCAGCTCGGCCAGGAGGTCCTCGACGATCGACCCCATGTCACCGGAACGCAGGTCGTGGAACGACGCCGCCGGCTGGTGGCCGCGGCGGACCAGTCGCGGCCCGATCAGCACCACCAGGGCGTCCGCGGGCAGCTGGAGGACCGATTCCAGGGCCCGGACCGCCGGCAGCGCCTTCGGCACCTCGGGCTGACGCAGCCCGCGTTGCCAGTAACTCAGCGTCGACTGTCCGATTTGGACCCCGCGCAGCGCGAGGTGGGCGCGCAGCCGGGCCAGCGACAGCCCGCGGTAGGCGATCGCCAGCCGGAGGGCGTGGTGGAACTCGCCGGTGCGGAGTGCCTCGGTCAGCTCTTTGGGCAGTTCGGCGACCGATGCCCGGGTCGTGCGGGCGCCATCGATGATCAGTGGGAGGTTCCCGTCTTGTGCCACCGCTCGTCCCTTCACCCGACCAGTGTGTGCGCTGGGCGTGAACACCGCGGAACGTTCACGGTAGCAGCGTAGAGTGGCCGTGCCGACCCCCGTTCAGGGTGGTTGGCCTCGTTGAGGTGAGCGTTCCGCGTTCCGGCTGTGCCCCGGAACGGTCCGTTCCTCCGGATGGCGTTCTTGCTCCTTGTGACCGCGTTGTTCACCGTTGTGACCACCGCTGGTTCGCCCACTCCTCCACAGGAGGCCATCTGTGCTGGTGAAGTCGAGCCAGGTCCACGCCGTACTGGCCGTGAGCCTGCTGTTGTGCCTGGTCGCGCCGGCCGCTGCCGGAGCCGCGCCCGGAGTGCCGTCGACCTACCGGAACCAGATCGTCCTGCAGCTCCAGCAGAAGAACCAGTGGTGCTGGGCCGGCGCGGGCAACACCATCGCCGCCTACCACGGCGCGGTCGTCAGCCAGACGCGGTTCTGCCAGCTCGCCCACGGCGAGACCGGCGTGATCGATGTCACCGGCGCGACCGGCTCGGACTGCGCGAACCTCCCCGGCACCCTCGCCGACCCGCAGCGCGCCTTCGCCCGGCTCGGCTTCAGCTCGCCGGGCCGCTACCTCGACCGCCGCATCTCCTACGCCGACGTCCGGACGCAGACCGCCGCGAACCAGCCGGTCGAGACCCGGATCGGCTGGAACTCGGGCGGCGGCCACGTGCACGTCCTCTACGGCTACGACACCCGCGGCGACTGGGTGTTCTGGGGCGACCCCGGCCCGGCCAAGCGCTACAACTGGTCGACCTACGGCTACTACACGCAGAATTCGTCCTTCACCTGGACGCACACGCTCACCGGGATCGCCCGATGAGCAGGCGGGCGCTCGTGCTCGCCGTGCTGACCGGCGCGGCGCTGCTGATGACGGCTCCGGTGTCAGGCGCGGCCCAGGCCGCCGGCATCAGCAGCGCCGATGCCTCCGCGGCGCACGACGCGGCCGCGGGGTTCCAGGACGTCCTCGTCCGGTTCTTCGCCCAGGCGCCGGGCGCCCAGGGGCCGGTTTCGGTCCGGATCGCGCCGGACGCCTACGCCGTGTACGAGCTTTCGCCGGACTTCGTCGCGGGCAAGCCCGACGCGGCGCCAGGTGACTTCGCTTACTTCGCGATCCCCGCGCGCGCCTCCGACGGCCGGACCGCGACGCTCTGGTCGGTCCGCGCCGCGGACGGCACCTGGCAGGTCGGCAACATCGCCTCGGGTGACGTCGAAGGCGAGTACGCCCGCAAGCTGCCCGCGGGCGCCCAGCTGTTGCACGAACCGCAGGTCGACGCCTGGTACGCGGTCCGCGACGGCCGGGTCACGTCGCTGACCGAGAACACGGCCGTCACCGTCGCCGGCTACCAGCAGACCGTCGGAAACCGCTACGCCGACAAGCTCCCCGGTTCGGTCTACGCCCGAGACGGCGAGGCCGGCGGCTTCGACGCGACGTCCCAGGTGATGCCCCGCGGCGACGGCGGCCCGGCGCCGTCCGGCCACGACACCGGCTGGGTGCCGCTGCTGATCCTCGTCGGCGTGCTCGCGGTCAGCGGCGCCGGCTACGTGCTCCACCTGCGGCGGCACGCCGCCTAGACGAACCGGCGGGCTCGGCGTCGATCCCCTTCCACCGAGCCCGCCGGTCCACCACCGTTACTGTGCTGATCGGTACTGATCCGACCACAGTCACGGCCGAATGACTTCGTAGCAACGGTTGCGTGCGGCGCGGGGGATCGGCCTACCTTTGGCCGGATCAGTACTGTGACGCTCGTGGGTCGACTGGTGGTCATCGAAGGGCTCGACGGCGCGGGCAAGCGCACGCTGACCGACGGGCTGACGGCGGCGCTCGGCGCCAAGGGTGCGAGCGTGACGTCGCTGGCGTTCCCGCGCTACGGCGAGAGCGTGCACGCGGACCTCGTCCGCGAGGCGCTGCACCGCGGGCACGGCGACCTCGCCGATTCGGTGTACGGCATGGCGATGCTCTACGCGCTGGACCGCAGCGGCGCCGCGGACCGCATCCGCGAGCTGCGGGACGCGCACGACGTCGTCCTGCTCGACCGGTACGTCGCCTCCAACGCCGCGTACGCGGCCGCGCGCCTGCGGCAGGACGCGGCCGGCGAAGTCGTGAAGTGGGTGTGGGAGCTCGAGGTCGACCGCTTCGGCCTGCCCCGCCCGGACGCGCACCTGCTGCTGCGCGTCGCTCCGGCGGTCGCGGCCGAGCGCGCCGAACGCCGTGCGGAGACCGAGACCGGCCGGGAGCGCGACGCCTTCGAAACCGACGACGGCCTGCAGCGGCGGTGCGCGGCCGTCTACGACGAGCTGGCCGCGACGGGCTGGCTCGCGCCGTGGCACGTCCTGGACGGCGTTGCGGGCGTGGACCTCGAAGCGCTGGCGACGACGCTGCTGGGCCAGTAGCCGCGCCGCGTCGAACTGCCCCAGTGCGTCAGGCCACCCTCCCCGGGACGCGCGTGCCGAAGTGCCCGACCTGCACCGGTGTCCCCGGCCGGCTGTACTCCACGGGAAGCCAGCCGTAGGCGATGGCTCGGCCCGCGGTGTGGCCGTACCCGGCGCTGGTGACGTACCCGGCCGGGCGGCCGTCGATGTAGACGGGATCGCCGCTTCCGACGACCGCGCCGGTCGTCAGCCGGGTCAGCCGCCGGCTCACCGTTGCCGCCGACCGGCCCGCCAGCGCGTCGCGGCCGAGGAAGTAGCCCTTGTCCAGCCGGACCGCGGAATCCAGCCCGGCTTCGTAGGGATCGTGCTCGGTGGTGAAGTCGACGCCGGGTGTCGTGACGCCGGCCTCGAGCCGCAGGCCGGCGAGGGCCTGGTGGCCGGCGACGGCCACGCCGCGGTCCCGGAGCGTGTCCCACAGGCGGCGCCCGAAATCCGCCGTCGTGTGCAGTTCCCAGCCCGGTTCGCCCACTGTGGACAGTCGCAAGGCGACAATCGGGACGTCCCCGGCGTAGGTCTCTTCAGCGGATAAGTCCGTTGTGGACAGTCCAGGGAGGACTTCGCCGGCCAGCGGTCCCCACAGGCCCAGGCAGCACGTGCCGGAGGTGGTCTCGTGGATCTGCACCGTGCCGTCGCGCGGGAGATGCCTTCGCAGCCAGGCGAAATCGACGCGGCCGCCGGCGCCGACGTGGAACCGCTCGTCGCCGAGGCGGGCCACGGTCAGCCGGCCGCGGACGCCGCCGTCCTCGCCGAGCAGCAGCGTGGTGGTCACCGTGCCCGGCGCCGCGGCGAGGTCGCTCGTCGTCATGGCCTGCAGGAACGGCAGCGCCCCGGGGCCGGTGACGGCCAGCCGGGGCTCGGACGTCAGGTCGAACATCGCGACGCGTTCGCGGGTGACGGCCGCTTCGGCGGCGACCTCGGTCGAATAGCGTTCCGGCCGCGCCCAGCCGTCCGCCGAACCGAAGTGCGCACCCAGCGCGATCTGCCGTTCGTGGAAGGGGCTGGTGCGCACCGGCTCCGAAGAGAACCGAGAGAACCGCGCGAACCGGGCGAGGTCGCAGCCGTGCAGAGCGAGCGACGGCTGCCCGTCGACGAGCCAGCGCGCCAGTTCGCGCGCGACACCGGCGGAGTGCTCGGGCCGGACGGCTTCGGCGACCCAGAATCCGTCGATGTCCGGGTGTTCGCCCAGCAGCGGCCGCCCGTCCGGGGTGCCGGGCAGCGTCACCGTCGTGGTGGTTCCGGCCTCGGCGCCGCGGAGTGCGGGCAGGAGGCCGCCGTCCGCGGTCACGCCGATGCCGAGCCGGTCGACGTGCTCGCGGACGTACATCCCGGTGTCGAGGTGGCGCAGCACGGGCTTGCCGGCCTGCACGTGTTCGTCGTTGTGCCCGGCCAGCTCCGGCAACGGCGACGTCAGCAGGTACTCGTGGGTCAGCGGCACTCGCGGAAGGTCCAGGCCGGTGAGCTCGCCGGCGCACGACACGACGACGTCGGCGCGGAACCGCCCGGCCGCGGTGGCGACGCCGGTGACGCGCCCGCCGCTGCGCTCGATCGCCGTGACCTCCCCGGCGGCGAACCGGGCTCCCCGGGCCTTGGCCCGCCGCGCCTGGGCCTGCGCCGCGCGTGGCGCGTGCAGCAGCCCGTCGCCGGGGACGTGGAAGCCGCCGAGAACCCGGGCTTCGTCGAGCAGCGGGTGCAGGTCGGCGCACTCGTGGGGCGTGCGCAGGTAGCCGCGCACGCCCCACGACGTCGCCCAGCCGTGGTGTTGCTTCAGGTCCTCGAGCCGCTCCGGCGACGTCGCGATTTCGAGGCTGCCGACCGGGTTGAAGCACCACTGGCCGTCGAGCCCGCTGTACTTCTCGACGGTGTACTCGGCCAACGCCGTCAGCGTGCGGTCGGCGTGGGTGCGGAACACCAGGCCCGGGTGGTCGTCCTCGTCGTCGCCGAGGACGGTGACGTCGGTCCAGCCGCGCTCGGTCAGCTCGTCGGCGAGCGCGCAGCCGAGCAGGCCGGCGCCGACGACGACCACCCGGGGGCGTGCTGCCATTCGCGGGTCCCTCCGGGCGAGGTTGCGTCTTCGGCAACAACGTGCGCCATACGCGACGCAGTGTCAAGCACCCGAAACGGTGTCCCCTCAGGCGCGGGCGAACTCCATGACCCAGTTGGTTTCCCAGGTCCGCCCGTCGTCGGCCGAGAACGCCTGCTGCCACCGCGGGGTCGCGGTGGTCGTGCCCGTCCAGGCGTAGTGGACCTTGATCGGGGCTCCTTCGTAGGTGTCGTCGCCGTAGAAGTCGCCGCGGTCGCCGTCGAAGGTGCCGACGATCGGCGGCTGGAGCAGCCCGTTCCGGCTGCTGGCCCAGTACAGCGACCACTCCTCGCGCTCGACGTCGAAGAGCCGGAGGGTGCAGCCGCGGAAGCCCAGGGTCGGGAAGACGATTTCGTCCAGGTTGCCGCCGCCCTCGAAGAGGGACTGGCAGGTGCTCGTGCCGGGGAAGACGGCCCAGTCGTCGCTGCCGGTGAGCGGCTCGGCGAGCCGCCGGTTGGTCACGGTCCAGGAGCCGATGAAGAAGTCGAAGTCGTTCATGGCGGTGATCCTGGGGTGCTACCACTGACATCTTTTGTCAGTGGTAGCTGGCAGACTTCGCCGGGTGCGCGCGAGCCGGCTGGTGTCCCTGCTGCTGTTGCTGCAGAACCGGGGGAGGATGAGCGCCGCCCGGCTGGCTGCGGAGCTCGGCGTCACCGCGCGGACGGTGTACCGGGACGTCGAAGCGCTCGCCGCTTCCGGTGTCCCGATCTACGCCGAAGGCGGCCCGAACGGCGGCTACCAGCTGATGGACGGCTACCGGACCCGGCTGACCGGGCTGACCGAGGGCGAAGCCGGGTCCCTGTTCCTCACCGGGCTGCCGCAACCGGCGGCCGAGCTGGGGCTGGGTGCCCAGGTGGCGGCCGCCGAGCTCAAGCTGATGGCCGCGCTGCCGACGCCGTACCGCGCCGCGTCGGTGCGGATCCGGCAGCGGTTCCACCTCGACGCACCCGGCTGGTACCGCGAAGCGGATCCGGTGCCGCAGCTGCTCGCGGCCGCGGAGGCGCTGTGGCAGGACCAGGTCGTCGAGGTCCGGTACCGCCGCTGGTCGCCGTCGCCCGGTGTCGTGACGCGGCGGCTGCACCCGCTCGGCCTGGTCCTCAAGGCCGGCGTCTGGTACCTGGTCGCCGGGCCGCGGCCGCGGACCTACCGCGTCGGCAACATCGAGGAGTTCCGGGCGCTCGACGAGCACTTCACCCGGCCGGACGGCTTCGACCTGGCGGATTTCTGGCGCGCGCACGTCGAACGGTACGAGAAGAGCGAAGAAGGGGAGACCGCCGTCGTGCGCCTGTCGCCCGCCGGGATCGCCGCCCTGCCGGACATCCTCGGCCCGCGAGCGGCGCGGCTTGCGGAACGCACTCTCGAACCCGCGGACGCCGAAGGCTGGCAGCGCGCGGAAGTCCCGCTGGAAAGCGTGGCCCACGCGGCGGCCGGGCTGCTGCGGCTCGGCGCGGACGCACAGGTGCTGGCGCCCGCGGAACTGGTGGCGCACATGGGAAAGACGATCCGCGAAATGGTGCGGCTATACCCCTAGTCTCGAAAGTAGCCCAGCTGCGCGGAAAGTTCCTCCGCCGCCTCCGTCATCGGCTTCACGATCTGCTTCACGCGCTGCTTCGAAAGCCGGTACGACGGCCCGGAAGCGCTCATCGCGGCGACGACGTCCCCGCCAGGGCCGTGGATCGGCACGGCGACGGCGTGCATGCCGAGTTCGAGTTCTTCGTAGCAGGCCGCGTACCCGTCTTCGAGGACCCGTTCCAGCTCGGTCATCAGCTCGTCCGGCTCGACCGTCGTGCGCGGGGTGTACTGCTCCAGCTTCCGCTTCAGCACCCGCTTGCGCTCGGCTTCGCCCATGTACGCCAGGAGGACCTTGCCGCTCGAGGTCGCGTGCAGCGGCGTCCGCTGGCCCGTCCAGTTCTGCGTGGTGATCGCGGCCGAGCCGCGAGCCTGGCTGATGTTGATGGCGACGCCGTCGTCGGCGATGGCGATGTTCACCGTCTCGCCCAGCTCCTCGGCGAGCACCAGGCAGCTGGCCCGGCCCAGTTTCGCGAGGTCCATGCGGCCGGTCGCGGCACCCGCCAGCCGGACGATGCCGAAGCCGATCGCGTACTTCCCGCGTTCGCCGAGCTGCTCGACCAGGCCTCTGGTCTCCAGGACGCTGAGCAGGCGCGACGCCGTCGACTTGTGGACGCCCAGCTCGCCCGCGATCTCGGTGATGCCGGTTTCGCCGTTGCGCGCGAGCAGTTCCAGCACGCTGATGGCCCGGTCGACCGATTGCACCTGGCTCTGAGTTGCGTTGCCCGAGTCCTGGTTTCGCATGGCGCAACAGTATCCGTTTTGCGGGGTTGCTATCGGCTGAGTGGGCGAATCCCTTGACGAGGACGTCCTCCAAGCCGGATTGTTGCGCACGGGGCGCATCGTCTCGTAATGCGCAACTTTCACGTACCGTCCCGGCACCCTGCCAGTCGTTCTCCGGAGGCCCCGATGATCCGAGCCTGCGCGGTCGCCGACCTGCCCCAGGGGGAAGCGCTCCGCCTCGACGGTCCCGCTCCGATCGCGGTGTTCCACACCGACGACGGCTTCTTCGCCGTCGACGACACCTGCACGCACCAGGACGCTTCGCTCGCCGACGGCTGGCTCGAAGGCTGCTTCGTCGAGTGCCCGCTGCACGCCGCGCAGTTCGACCTGCGCACCGGCGCGGCGACCTGCCTGCCGGCGAAGGAGCCCGTGCGGACCCACCGCGTGGTCGTCACCGACGGCGTCGTGTACGTCGACGCGCCCGTGCCGGCCGTTCCCTGAGCCCTCCTCACAGGTCCGTGGAGGCCGCACCGGGGTTCCGGCGCGGCCTTCACGGACCGTCCAAAGCTGCCGGTACCGGCACCCGGATGGAGCAGGGCGCTCCGGCGATCTTGATCTTTCTGGTGGTCAAACACGCGGGTCGTGCGTGCGGGCGCCGGAACTAGTGCGAATATGTGGACATGAAGGCACGTGTTCTCGTGGTCGACGACGACCCCGCCCTCGCGGAGATGCTCACCATCGTGCTCCGTGGGGAGGGGTTCGACACGGCGGTGGTCGCCGACGGCTCACGCGCGCTTCCCGCGCTGCGTGAGCTGAAACCCGACCTCGTCCTGCTCGACCTGATGCTGCCCGGGATGAACGGGATCGACGTCTGCAAGGCGATCCGCGCCGAGTCCGGGGTGCCGATCGTCATGCTCACCGCCAAGAGCGACACCGTCGACATAGTCCTCGGCCTGGAGTCCGGCGCCGACGACTACGTCGTCAAGCCGTTCAAGCCGAAGGAGCTGGTCGCGCGGGTCCGGGCCCGCATGCGCCGCACCGAGGCCGAGCCGGCGGAATCGCTCACCATCGGCGACCTGGCGATCGACGTGCCGGGCCACGAGGTCACGCGCGAAGGCAAGGCCATCCCGCTGACCCCGCTGGAGTTCGACCTGCTGGTGGCCCTGGCCCGCAAGCCGCGCCAGGTGTTCACCCGCGAGGTGCTGCTCGAGCAGGTGTGGGGCTACCGCCACGCGGCCGACACCCGGCTGGTGAACGTGCACGTCCAGCGGCTGCGCTCGAAGGTGGAGAAGGACCCGGAACACCCCGAGGTGGTGTTGACCGTTCGCGGCGTCGGGTACAAGGCCGGCCCGCCGTGATGAGTCGATGACCCTCGCGGACGGCAGACGGCTCCCGGCGTTCGCGCGTTCGACGGCACGCCTGGTGCGGCGTGTCGTCGTTTTCGCGCGCCGCCGCGCGGTCGCGTTCAACGAGCTGTGGAAGCACTCGCTGCAGTTCCGCGTCACCGTCTCGACGCTCGCGCTGTCCTCGGCCGTGGTCTTCGTGCTGGGCATGGTGCTGCAGAACCAGATCACCGAACGGCTGCTGGACACCAAGCGCACGGCGGCGATCGCGCAGACCCGCGCGGCGGCGGAGACGGCCGCCGGTGAGCTCGTCGGTCTCGGCTCCGAAAACGACGAAGCGCTGACGAACCGGCTCGAGAACGCGCTGAAGAAGATCGCGATCACGCCGACCAGCCAGGACGCGGCCGGGTCGGCGGCGGGCACGTTCGTCCCGGTGCTCGCCAGCGGCGGTCACGACCAGTCCGGCTCCAACCCGTCGTTCGCGGGCCCGTACGGCAACGTGCCGCCGCGGCTGCGCCAGTTCGTCGAAGCCGATCAGATGAGCTTCCTCGAGCACACCGTCCCCGAGGCCGCCGGCGGCCGCACGACGTACTTGATCGTCGGGACGCCGCTGAGCACCGTGGCCACCCCGCTCCAGCTGTACTTGCTGTTCCCGCTGACGACCGAACAGAACACCGTCTCGACGGTGCAGAACACGCTGCTGGTCGGCGGGCTGGTGCTGTTGCTCCTGCTGGCGGGCATCACGAACCTGGTGACGCGGCAGGTGGTCCGGCCGGTCCGGCAGGCCGCCGCGGCGGCCGAGCAGTTCGCCGGCGGCGACCTCGACCAGCGGCTCGCCGTGCTCGGCGAAGACGACCTGGCGAAGCTCGCGGTGTCCTACAACGGGATGGCCGCGAGCATCCAGCGCCAGATCCGCCAGCTCGAGGAGTTCGGCGGCCTGCAGCGCCGGTTCACCTCCGACGTCTCGCACGAGCTGCGCACCCCGCTGACCACTGTCCGGATGGCCGCCGACGTGCTGCACGCGTCCCGCGAGCAGTTCCCGGCCGGCCTCGCGCGCTCGACGGAACTGCTGGTCGACGAGCTCGACCGGTTCGAGGCGCTGCTCGGCGACCTGCTGGAGATCAGCAGGCTCGACGCCGGTGTGGAGGAGCTGTCCGCGGAGTACATCGACGTCCGCCCGATCGCCACCCGCGCGGTCGAGCAGGTGCGGGTGATCGCCGGCAACGCGGGCAGCTCGGTCGAGCTCGTGCTGCCCGGCGAAGAGGTGATCGCCGAGGTCGACGCCCGGCGCGTCGAGCGGATCCTGCGCAACCTGCTCGCCAACGCCGTCGACCACAGCGAGGGCAAGCCGGTGGTGCTGACGGTCGGGGCGAACGACACCGCCGTCGCCATCACGGTCCGGGACCACGGCGTCGGCCTGCGGCCCGGCGAAGCGGACCTGGTGTTCAACCGGTTCTGGCGCGCCGACCCGTCGCGCAACCGCCGCACCGGCGGGACGGGGCTGGGCCTGGCGATCAGCCAGGAGGACGCGCGTCTGCACGGTGGCGAGCTCGACGCGTGGGGCGAGCCCGGCAACGGCGCTTGCTTCCGGCTCCTGCTGCCGCGTCGCCAGGACGTGCCCGCCGGGGACTCGCCGCTGGTCCTGCCGCCGCCCGACCGGTTCGCCACCGAGGTGCCGCTCGGGGTCATCGACGTCACGCCGGCGCCGGAGGCGATCTTCGCCGAACGTGAGGGAATCGGTCAGTGAAACCACACGCTCTCCGGGGCGCCGGGGCGAAGCTCCTGCTTTCGGTCCTGTGCGCGGTGCTGCTCGCGGGCTGCGCGAACGTGCCGCTGGAATCGCAGCCCCAGGTGGTGTCCGGCGAGCGGCAGGGCCAGAACTCCGGGGACGTGGTGCCGGATCCGCCGCCGGGCATCGACCCGCTGTCGCTGGTCCGCGCCTTCGTCGGGGCAACGCTCAAGCAGGGGCAGAACAACGCCGCCGCCCGCGCGTACCTGGACGAGCAGGGCCGGGCGGCCTGGCGGCCGAGCCGCAGCTTGACGATCATCCAGGACACTTTCGGCACGGTCTACGACACCGGCCCGCCGCCGGACCCGAACACGCAGGTCGTCAACGTCCGCGGGATCGACATCGGCACGCTGGACCAGAACAGCGCGTTCGTGCCGGACTACAGCTCGGCGCTGCTGCAGGTGAAGGTGCGCAAGCAGGCGAACGGCCAGTGGCGGATCGTCGACCCGCCGGCCGACCTGTACGCGACCGAGTCCGACTTCAGCGAGAACTACACGCCGGTGCCGGTGAGCTTCTACTCGGAGTCGTCGGCCACCTTCGTCCCCGACCGGCGCTACGTCCTCGCGAAGCCGCAGTCGGGGTTGCCGGGCCGGGTGATGGACCTGCTGGTCAGCGGGCCGTCGACGAGCCTGGCCGGCGCGGTGAAGAACCTGCTCGGCGAACCCATCGAGATCGACACGAACGTCAAGAGCCTCGACGACGGGACGCTGGTGGTGCCGCTGACCGGGCTCTCCGGGGTGCCCGACGACATCCGGAACCTGATCGCGGCGCAGATCGTGCTGTCCCTGCAGTACGTCACGTCGGCCCGGATCCGCATCCTCGGTGACGGCGCCCCGCTCGTGCCGAACCACCCGGACTGGCGGCAGAACGACCTGCCCGCGTACGGCGCGTCGCTGTCGATCAGCTTGCAGCTGCCGGGCTTGATGACGGTCGGCGGCCGGGTCCGCTCCCTCGGCGACGGCGCCCCGGTGCCGGGCCCCGCGGGCAACGGCGGGTACGACGTCGTGAGCGCGGCCCAGTCGATCGACGGCAAGCGCCTGGCGGTGGTGGAGCGCAACGGCGGCGGCGTGCGCCTGCGGATCGGCGACCTCGGCCGCGACCTGGCGCTGACCACCCTCGGCGGCAGCTCCCTGACCCGCCCGACGTGGCGCCCCGGCACCGGCGAGCTGTGGACGGTGGTCGACGGGCCGTCGGTGGGCCGGATGGTGCTCGACCAGAACGGCCAGTGGACGGCGCTGAGCGTCAACGCCACGGACCTGACCCAGCAGGGCGACCTCACAGAACTCCGGTTTTCCCGCGACGGCGCCCGCGTCGCGGCGGTGATCAAGGGCCAGCTGTGGGTGGCATCGGTGGTCGTCATCGGCGACTCGGTGTCCCTGCGCGAACCACGCCACCTTCAGCCGCACGACCTCGAGGACGTCGTCGACGTCGACTGGGTCGCTCCGGACAGCCTGGTGGCGGTGACGAAGTCGCCGTCACAGCCGGTGGTCAAGGTGACGGTGGACGGCCAGCGCATGGACGCGTTCAACAGCAGCAACCTGACCCCGACGGTCCACGGCGTGACGGCGGCCCCGGGCCGCCCGATCGTCGTCGCGGACGCCAACGGCCTGTGGACCGCGTCGGTGCTGGGCGAGGTGTGGCGGCCGCAGAACCACACGATGAAGGACGCGGACCCCTTCTACCCGGGCTGATCTTTTTCACTCGGGTGGGTGACGTCCGAGCGTTCGAAACTGTCGGTGCCTGTCGGGACACTGTCGGTGTGCTGAAGAGACTGCTCGATCTGCTGATCCCCAGCCGCTGCGCCGCGTGCGGAGCCCGGGGCGAGCCGTGCTGCGCCCGCTGCGAGGACGTGTGGGGCGCGGCGCGGGAACTGGTGCGCGCGCCCACGGCGGGGTTGGTGCGGGTGTTCGCCCTGGCCGGGTACCGCGGGGTGGGCCGGAAGCTGTTGATCGCGTACAAGGAGCGCGGCCGTCGTGACCTGGCGCCGTCGTTGGGGCGGGCCGTGGCGGAGGCGGTGGCGGTGCTGCCGTTGGGGCAGGCCGCGCCTGGGGGATCGGGTAAGGCTTCGGCGGGGTTCGGGGGAGCTTCGGCTCGGTCGGGTGCGGTCTCGGTTGGGGCCGGTGGAGTTCCGACTTGGTCGGGTGGCGGTCCTGCTGGGTTCAGGGGAGCTTCGACTTGGCCGGGTGCTCGTCCGGCTGGGGCCGGTGGAGCTTCGACCTGGCCGGGTGCCGGTCCGGGGCGACCGGGCGGCGCTCATCCTGCTCCGACGCCTCCCTCAGGCGGGGCCGATCCGGCCTCGGCGCGCGCCGCACCCCCGAACCCGGCGGCACCGCCGGCCCGGGCGATCTGCCTGGTCCCGGCCCCGAGCCGGCCTTCGGCGGCACGGGTGCGAGGGGGCCCGCACGTGGAGCGCCTGGCCCACGCCGCGGCGAGCGTCCTTGCGGCGCGGGGCGTGGAAGTCGTCGTCGCGCCGGCGTTGGAGCTGGCGGGTGCAGCCCGCGATGCCGTCGGCTTGAGCCGCGAGCAGCGCATGGCCAACCTGGCCGGCCGCCTGCGGTTCCGGGAGGCCGGGCGGCCGCCGCCGGGATGCAGCATCGTGGTCCTGGACGACGTGATCACCACCGGGGCCACGGCGGCCGCCTGCACCAGAGCCCTTGCGGCGGCGGGAGTTACGGTCTCCGCCGTCCTGACCCTGCTGGCAGCCGGCTGAACCGGCCGGGCTCGCCGCCGTGCGCTGAAAACCGACCCATGGGCACCACTGTGGACCTTCCTGGGAAAGCGCGCACGTCGGCAAAGCAAACCGAAGGTCGAGGCGCGGCCCGTTCAGCCCGGCGCTCCCGGCCGACCTGCGGCGGCCTCGTCCGGGTCGGTCAGGTCCTGGCCGTCGAACCCGGGAGAACGCCGGAAACAACCCTCGGAACTCACCGGAAACAAACCCCGCAACACGCCGGAAACAACCGTGGTACCGGTTCCGCAGCTCACCTCGAACTCACGCCCGCGACCCGCTCCGCAACCAACTTCTCCCCAGCTCAAGCGGAAAAAAGCCGCACCGGGAAGCACTTCTCGCGCTCGGGTGAACCTCGCATCACCTACACGAGTGACAGTCGGCGGGAACGCGAGCGGACCGGCGCCCGTTGTCCGGGCATGAGGGTGTCGATCACGATCACTCGGCCGCCACACCACTCCACCGGAGTGGCGGCTGCGGGAGACCGGGCTGTCACCCTCGGCGTCCACCAGCAGGCAGCGATGCGCCGTCCGTGTGAAAGCACGGTCACCGCGCCGCGTCCGACCAGCGGGTGTTTTGCGGTGCCCACTTCGCGATCACTGCGCGGGGTGACCGAGTCCCATCCCCTGACATCCCCCGGCTCGGGGGCTGTTGTAACGGGCGTGGGGAAGCTAACGTGCTCCGCAATCAGCAATCCCCGCAGGCAGGGAGGTGACGAGCCCATGTCCCTGGCGCCGGAGGTGCGCTGAGTCCGCGCTCGGTCACCGGAACGAGACGTCGTCCACCGTTTCCGAGTTCCTTCTCAGCCCGCGATCCGGGCTCACGTCCCCGCAATACCGGCGCCGTGTGTGAACACATCAGCTCGCAGTCATCTCAGCGAGGGAGGTCGTGTATGGACATCGTCGTTAAGGGCCGCAACGTGGAGGTGCCCGACCACTATCGGGCACTTGTCAGCGAAAAGCTGGCCCGCCTCGAGCGCTACGACAGGAAAGTCATCCGGTACGACGTGGAACTGTTCCACGAACCCAACCGGCGCCAGGCCAAGAGTTGCCAGCGCGTCGAAATCACCGGAAAGGGGCGAGGCCCGGCCGTACGCGCTGAAGCGTGTGCCGCCGACTTCTACGCGGCGCTCGATTCCGCAGTCACCAAGCTGGAAAACCGGCTGCGGAGGACGCACGACCGGCGGCGCGTGCACTACGGCCGCAGCCGTCCGGAATCGGTCGCCGAAGCGACCTCGGCACTGCCGGGTGGTGGATCCCCTGCCGCAGCCAGTCCCGCCGCGCGTACCGCGGTGTTGGACGCACCCGAAGCCGAACCTCAGCCGAACGGCTTCGCGAGTGCCGAAGAATTCCACCTGCCCCAGCAGCAGAGCTGGGCCGACGACGACCTGGGTCACCAGCCCGGCCGCGTCGTCCGCGAGAAGCAGCACACCGCCGACCCCATGACGGTGGACCAGGCTCTCTACGAGATGGAACTGGTCGGCCACGACTTCTACCTCTTCAACGACTCCGACGCGGGCCGGCCCAGCGTGGTCTACCGGCGGAAAGGCTTCGACTACGGCGTGATCCGGCTCGGCTGAGCCGGGCTCGAAGGAGGCCTGCCGGAGGGTCCGCACGCGCTCGCGTGCGGGCCCTCCGCATGTCAGGACGTACGGCGTGTGCACACGACGGCCACCGTTCCCTACGATGGGGGTGGGAAGGTGGCGCCGAACTCGGCCGCCACCGCGGGAGAACCTGCCCGGGACCGGCCTGGGCGTGCTCATATTCAGCTAGTGAGGTCGACCGGATGGTGCTGAACCGCCTGCTCCGCGCGGGTGAGGGCAAGATGGTGAAGCGGCTGCGCAACATCGCCGATCACATCAACACCCTCGAAGACGACGTCAAGGACCTGACCGACGCCGAGCTGCGGGCCAAGACCGAGGAGTTCCGCAAGCGGAACGGCGACGGCGAATCCCTCGACGACCTGCTCCCGGAGGCCTTCGCGGTCGTCCGGGAGGCGGCCAAGCGGGTGCTGGGCCAGCGTCACTTCGACGTCCAGCTGATGGGCGGCGCGGCGCTGCACCTCGGCCAGGTCGCCGAAATGAAGACCGGCGAGGGCAAGACGCTCACCTGCGTCCTCCCCGCCTACCTCAACGCCATCCCCGGCAAGGGTGTCCACGTCGTCACGACGAACGACTACCTGGCCAAGCGCGACTCGGAGTGGATGGGCCGCATCCACCGCTTCCTCGGACTCGAGGTCGGCGTCATCCTTTCGGAGCAGCAGCCGGACGTGCGGCGCGCTCAGTACAACGCCGACATCACCTACGGCACGAACAACGAGTTCGGCTTCGACTACCTGCGCGACAACATGGCGTGGAGCCTCGACGACTGCGTGCAGCGCGGGCACAACTACGCCATCGTCGACGAGGTGGACTCGATCCTCATCGACGAGGCCCGGACGCCGCTGATCATCTCGGGCCCGGCGGACCAGTCCTCGCGCTGGTACGTCGAGTTCGCGCGGCTCGTCCCGTTGATGAACGGCATCGACACCACCACGATGGGGTCGCGTGAGCGGGTCGAGAAGACGAATCTGATCAACTCGAAGTACCACTACGAGATCGACGTCCGGAAGCGCACGGTGGCCGTCACCGAGAAGGGCGTCCGGTTCGTCGAGGACCAGCTCGGCATCGACAACCTGTACGAGGCCGCGAACACCCCGCTGGTCGGCTACCTGAACAACGCGCTGAAGGTCCAGGAGCTCTTCCACCGCGACAAGGACTACATCGTCCGCAACGGCGAAGTCATGATCGTCGACGAGTTCACCGGGCGCATCCTGCACGGCCGCCGCTACAACGAGGGCATGCACCAGGCGATCGAGGCCAAGGAAAAGGTCGAGATCAAGGCCGAGAACCAGACCCTCGCGACGATCACGCTGCAGAACTACTTCCGGCTCTACGAAAAGCTGGCCGGCATGACCGGTACGGCCGAGACCGAGGCCGCGGAGTTCCACCAGACCTACAAGCTGGGTGTGGTGCCGATCCCGACGAACCGGCCGATGATCCGCGTCGACCAGGCGGACCTGATCTACAAGACCGAGCAGGCCAAGTTCGAGGCCGTCGCCGAGGACATCGCCGAGCGGCACGAGAAGGGCCAGCCGGTCCTCGTCGGCACCACGAGCGTCGAGAAGTCCGAGCACCTGTCGAAGCTGCTGGTCAAGCTGAGCGTCCCGCACGAGGTGCTGAACGCGAAGCACCACGACCGCGAGGCGCTGATCGTCGCGCGCGCCGGCCAGAAGGGCGCCGTCACGGTCGCCACGAACATGGCAGGCCGCGGTACCGACATCGTGCTCGGCGGCAACCCCGACCTGATCGCGGACCAGGTGCTGCGCGAGCGCGGCCTGGACCCGGTCGAGCACTCCGAGGAGTACGAGGCCGCCTGGCCCGAGGTCCTCGAGCAGGTCAAGGCGGAGTCGAAGGCCGAGGGCGAAGAGGTCCGCGAGGCGGGCGGCCTCTACGTCCTGGGCACCGAGCGGCACGAGTCGCGCCGCATCGACAACCAGCTCCGCGGTCGTTCCGGCCGGCAGGGCGACCCGGGCGAGTCCCGCTTCTACCTGTCGCTCGGTGACGAGCTCATGCGCCGCTTCAACGCGACGATGGTCGAGCGCGTCATGACGACCATGCGCCTGCCCGACGACGTGCCGATCGAGCACAAGATGGTCTCCAAGGCCATCAAGAGCGCGCAGACCCAGGTCGAGCAGATCAACATGGAGCAGCGCAAGGACGTCCTCAAGTACGACGAGGTCATGAACGAGCAGCGCAAGGTGATCTACGCCGAGCGCCACCGCGTCCTGGCCGGCGAGAACCTGCGCGACCAGATCGAGGGCATGCTCGTCGACGTCGTCAACGCCTATGTGGACGGTGCGACGGCCAGCGGTTACGCCGAGGACTGGGACCACGAGAAGCTGTGGACGGCGCTGAAGACGCTGTACCCGGTGAGCATCGAGTGGGACGACCTCATGGAGGACGGCGACCTCGATGAGAACTCCCTGCGCGAGGCGCTGGTCCAGGACGCCCGCAACGCCTACGACAAGCGCGAAGCGGAGATCAACGCGCTCGTCGGCCCCGAGGGCATGCGGACCCTGGAGCACCAGGTGATGCTGACGGTCCTCGACCGCAAGTGGCGCGAGCACCTCTACGAGATGGACTACCTCAAGCAGGGCATCGGCATGCGGGCGCTGGCGCAGCGCGACCCGCTGATCGAGTACCAGCGCGAGGGCTTCGACATGTTCCGCGCGATGCTCGACTCGCTGAAGGAGGAGGCCGTCGGCTTCCTGTTCAACCTGCAGGTCGAGCGCGCCGAAGCGCCGCCGGCCGAGGAAGCCGCGGCGTTGCCGACGGGCGTCCCGACGGGCAACGGCCAGACAGCTGCGTCCTCGGAAGGCCGGCACGCGCGTCCGGCGCCGCCGCAGCCGCCGACGACCGACACCGAGTCCGTCCCGGCCGCCCTGCGCGGCAAGGGCCTCGGCGGCGGTGGCCAGCAGCCGGGCATGACGCTGTCCGGCCCGGGTGAGGACGGCGAGGTCGAGTCCCACGCCGAGGGCGCGGCGCAGGCCGCGAGCGGTGGCGCCGGCGGTACCCGCCGGGACCGCCGTGCCGCCCAGCGCGACGCCGCCAAGAAGGGCAAGAAGGGCCCGCGTCGCTGACACTGTGTGACCGGTGACTATGTAACAACCGGGGCGCGCGGCTGGTCCGCGCGTCCCGGTGTCATGAACGGGGGAGGGCTTGGTGACGTCGGCGGATCCGCAGGAGTTCTTCGCGTTGTTCGCGCCCGAGCGGCGGCCGGACCCGTACCCGGCGTACCGGCGGTGGCGCGAGCGGTGGCCGGTCGCGGCGCTGAACGAGCGGATGTTCGTGGTGAGCGGCCTCGCCGAGGCGACGCAGGTGCTGCGCGACCCGGCGTTCGGGCACCCCGAGCCCGAGTACCTGGATCCGGCGGACCGCCTCCCGGACCAGCCGGTCGACGAATCAGGTCGCGTGGTCCGGGCGTTCCTCTCGCTGAACCCGCCGGACCACACACGCCTGCGGCGGCTGGTGGCGAAGGCGTTCACCCCGCGGATGGTCGAGCAGCTCACGCCGCGCATCGAGGAGATCGCGGCCGCACTGGTCGCCCGCGCGCCGGCAGAATTCGACGTGATGGCGGCGCTCGCGAAGCCGTTGCCGGTCGAGGTGATCGCGGAACTCCTCGGCGTACCGCTGGACGACCGCGAGCGGTTCGCCGAGTGGTCGCACGCGATGGCGCGGGCGCTGGACCCGCCGTTCCTGCAGCGCCCGGAGACGTTCGAACCCGCGGTCAGGGCACGGCAGTCGTTCGTGGGCTACTTCCGCGAGCTGGCGGCCCGACGCCGGCGCGAGCCGGGTGACGACCTGCTGTCGGCCCTGGTCGCGGTGTCCGACGCGGGCGACGTGCTCACCGAGGGCGAGCTGCTGGTGACGCTCACGCTCCTGCTGATCGCCGGCCACGAGACGACGACGAACCTGATCGGCAACGGGGTCCTGGCGCTGCTGCGCGGCCCGGACGGCCTGAAGCCGCTGGGCACGGACGGCGAGAACGCGGCGCGGGTGGTGGAGGAGGTGCTGCGCTACGACTCACCGGTCCAGCTGACGGCTCGCACGGCCCTGCGCGACGCGGAGCTGGGCGAACTGGCGGTCCCGGCGGACAGCCAGCTGATCATCGTGCTCGGCGCGGCCAACCGCGACCCGGCCACGGGCCCGTCCCCGGAATCCTTCGACCCGGCGCGGGAGCCGGGCCGGCATTTGGCGTTCGGCCAGGGCATCCACTTCTGCTTGGGTGCGCCATTGGCGCGGTTGGAGGCCCGAATCGCATTCCGCGAACTGGCTCGCCACCGCCCGGGCCTGACATTGACGGGCACGCCGGAGTGGAACCCGACGACAACCTTGCGCGGCTTGTCGGCCCTTTCCGTGGCGAGCGGCGGTTAGGTTCCGGCGCGCTGATCCGACCGGCCGCGACGACAAGGTCGCCCCGGCGGACCGCGCCGGGGCGGCGCGGCGCGGTCCCGTGGGCGGTGGATGTGGCGCGCCCCTCCGCAAGCCGTCGGGAGCGGTCGGCGCCTCTGTGCCTCACCTCGCCGCTCGTTCGGCCGGTGGCGAGCGGCTCCGCCTCTCCGCCTGAGCTCGCCGCTTTTCGACCGGCGGTGAGCGGCCGCCACCTCGCCGCCTCATGCGGCTCGCCGGATCGGCTTGGCCGGCTGCTGCGGTTTCAACAGTGCGAACCGGACACACCGCCAGCCCGTGGGGGTGCGGGTGAAACGGGCCGCCAGCGCGAACGACCGGCCGTCCGCCTCCACGCGTGCGCACGCCTCGACCACCTCCGGGGCCGGGGTGCACGTGTGGACCGTCTGCGTCCGGTGCCGTGGCCTTGTCCTGCGTGGACCGATGAAACCCGCGTACACCTCCGGCGCTACCAAGGCGCGGACCTGCGCCGCCGGGCGGCGGCCGTCGTAGGCCTCCAGCAGCATGTTCAGCAGGTGGCCCACCTCGCCCGCATCGAGCTGCCTCGGCGCCGGGGACCGCGCGTCGCCGCGGTGGTGCTCCCGCGATGCCGCCCATTCCGGACGGTCCGCCCGGCGAGGCGCCTCGCAGTGGATCAGCGTTCGCAACCGATGTTCCTCGATCATTTCCTTCCCTCCCTGACTCGGCTATTCGCTTAGAGGGGGAACGGACCGGAAAGGACACCGGAATCGCACGATCCGGGCGAGAACCGCCGAAGCCGTGGATTACCGGCGACCGTTGCGGTAAGCCGACCGCGGCGGCGAGACACCGCCTCGCCGCCCCGGCTATGGTGTGCCGGGTGTTGAAAGGGCTATTGGTCGATTTCGCCGGAGTTCTCACCGATCCCGACGCCGGCCGGTTCTACGACTACCTGGCGGCCGCACGCGAGCGCGGCGTCCGCACTGCGCTGCTGTCCAACGCCCCCGGGGCGTCGGACGAGGTCAAGAACACGATGTTCGACTATTTCGACGCGCTGGTGTTTTCCGGTGAGGTCGGCGTGGCCAAGCCGGACCCGGCGGTCTACCTGATCGCGGCCGACCGGCTCGGGCTGCCCGCCACGCGCTGCGCGTTCGTCGACGACTCCGCCACGAACATCCGCGGCGCCGTCGAGGCGGGCATGGTCGGGGTGCACCACCGGTCGGTCAGCGAGACGCTGGGCGAACTCGCCGTGCTGTTCGCGGGGTGAGGGTCAGCGCGCGCGGCGGACCAGCTCGAACGACAGCACCGCGGCGGCGGCCGAGACGTTCAGCGACTCGACGTCACCCGGCATCGGGATCGACAGCCATTCCGTGACGAGCTCGCCGACCTCCGCCCCGACCCCGGCCGTCTCGCCGCCGAGGACGAACGCGGCGCGCTGCGGCAGGTCGACGTCGAACACCGTCGTGCGAGCCGACGCGCCCAGCGCGTAGAGCCCGAAGCCGGCTTCGGCCAGCATCTCCGCGGCCTCGCGGGCCGAGCCGCAGCGCAGCACCGGCGCGCGGAACGCCACCCCGGCCGACGCCTTGACCACCAGCGGGTCGAGCGCCGCGACGCCGCGCCGGGGCACGATCACCCCGTCCAAGCCGGCCGCGGTCGCCGTCCGCAGGATCATGCCGACGTTCGCGGGCGTGGTGATGCCGTCCAGCAGCAGCACCCGCGACGGCGGGCGCCGGTCGGCCAGTGCCGCGGAAAGCGCTCGCATCCGCGGGGCCAGGACGTCGGCGAGCACCCCCTGGTCCTGCTTGCCGTTCCCGGCGAGCACCTTGACCCGGTGGGCGCTGGCGCGCTGCACCGGCACGCCGGCCGCCTTCGCCGCGCGCTGGATCTCCGCCGCGCCGGGCCCACGGGCGGTGTCGGCGAGGATCACCTTGTCCACCCGCAGGCCGTCGTCCGCCAGTGCCTCGAGCACCGGCTTCCGGCCGTACACGGTCAGGAAGCGGTCCTTCGGCGAGATAGTCGACTCATCACCCACACCCAGCAGTCTCGCACTGTGTAAGGATCGCCCCATGCCCGACCGCCTTTCCGCGCTGGACGCCTCGTTCCTCTACCTCGAGGACCACGCGACCCCGATGCACGTCGGCGGCGTGGCGATCTTCGAGCGGCCGCGCTCCGGGTTCGGCTACGCCCAGCTCGTCGACCTCATCGGCGGACGGCTGGCCTACCTGCCGCGGTACCGGCAGCGCGTACTGGACGTGCCGGGCCACCTGGCGCGTCCGGTGTGGGTGGACGACGTCGACTTCGACCTGAACTACCACATCCGGCGCTCGGCGCTGCCCCAGCCGGGCAGTGACGAGCAGCTGTTCGACCTGGTCGCGCGCCTGATGTCGCGGCGGCTGGCGCCGGAGCGGCCGCTCTGGGAGGCGTACTTCATCGAGGGGCTGGCCGGCGACCGGGTGGCACTGGTGACGAAGACCCACCAGTCCGTTGTGGACGGTGTCGGCACGATCGACCTCGGCCAGATCGTCCTCGACCCGGCGCCGGCCGAGCCGGAGCCGTTCGAGGACATCTGGACGCCGCGCCGCGAGCCGAGCCGCACCCAGCTGGTGCTGGACGCGATCAGCGAGGGCGTCCAGCGGCCGGGCGAGGTGGTGGAGAACGTCCGGTCGGCGGCGAACGACGCGTTCGCGGCGGCGGGCAAGTTCGCCGAGACCGTCGGCGGGGTGGCGTCGACGCTGCGCACCCTGGTGAGTCCGGCGCCGCCGGGGCCGCTGAACGTCCGGGTGTCCGGCGGTCGCGTGTTCGGCGTGGTCCGCACGCGGCTGGAGGACTTCCGCAAGATCCGCGCGGCGCACGGCGGCACGGTCAACGACGTCGTCCTCGCGGCCATCACGGGGGCGCTGCGCGAATGGCTGCTTTCGCGCGAGGTCCAGCTGACGCCCGACACGACGATCCGCGCGCTGGTGCCGCTGGCGGTCCGCGACGCGGAGACCCCCGCGTACTCGACGCCGGGGCTGGTCGGCAACCAGGTGGCGGCGTACCTGGTGGACCTGCCGGTCGGCGAGCCGAACCCGGTCCTGCGGCTGCAGCACATCGGGCACGCGATGGCCGAGCACCTCGATTCGGGCCGTTCGGTGGCGGCGCGCGGCCTGCTCAAGGTCGGCGGCTTCGCCCCGGCTACCCTGCACTCCCTCGGCGCGCGAGCGGCGGGGTCGCTGTCCGGGCGCATCTTCAACGTCATGGTGACCAATTCACCGGGCCCCCAGGTGCCGATGTACGCGGGAGAGGCCAGACTGGTCGAGATGTTCCCGGTGATGCCGTTGATGCGCACCCAGGCGCTGGCGATCGGGGTGACCTCCTACCACGGCGGCGTCTACTTCGGACTGAACGGCGACCGCAAGGCCGCGTTCGACGTCGATCTGGTCGCCGGGATGATCGAAGAGTCCTTGGAAGAGCTGAAGGGTGCGCACTGGTGAGGGTTTATCTGCCTGCGACCATCGCGATGCTTCGCGACCTCGAGACATCGGGGGAGTTCCGCGCCCGCAGCGGAACGGCGTTCGCGCTGACGCCGGCGTTGCGTGAGGCGTACGTGAGCGGGTCCGACGAGGAGCTGGAGTACGCGGCGTTGCTGGACGCGGCCCGCGCGTCGCTGCGCCTGATCGCGGCCGAGGAGAAGGGCGAGCCACGCCGGGTGGTGGTCTCGGCGGACGTCGAGGGCCTGACTTTGCGCCCGGACCTGGACGCACCGGTGGTGCGGATCGGCGGCCCGATCCCGTTGTCGGCCGTGGCGGCGATCCACGTGGACGCCCCCGAGGCGGCCGAGGCGGTGGCCGCCGCGGCGGCGGTGATCGACGCGGCGGACCTGGGGGATCCGGACGCGGAGTTCACGTTGGGGGACGCGGAGGACCACGAGCTGGCTTGGTACGCGCCGCAGGAGCTGCCGTTCCTGCTCGAGCTGCTCTGACTAGCCGACCTCGTCCGCCGGCGGTGGCTGGACATCCACCGGGGTGCCCCAGTCCGTGTACCGGGTCGTGATGCGGGCCTCGCCCTGCAGGATCGGCGACAGGTCGAGCACGATCTGCAACGGCCGGTGCGTCTCGTCGAGCCACAGCTCCACCGGGAACTTGCCGCCCACCCGGCCCGCCGCGTCCGCGGGCAGCCCCGCCGGCAGGTCGGTGCCCAGGCGGGCCAGGTCCAGGTCGACGCGGTAGTGCTCCGCGGCCACTCCGCTCAAGTCCGTGCGCTCGGCCGCGACGATCGTGCCGGCCGTCCGGATCTCGCCGAGGGTGTGCGCCGGGTCGTTCTGCGCCGCCAGCTGCGTCAGGCTGGCTCCGAGGACCTGGGAAAACGGGTCCGTGCCGTCCGCCGCGACCGCCACCCACGGCTTGCCGGTGCCGACCTCGTCGCGCGCGCCTTCCGGCACCTTCGCGTACAGCTTCCCGGCCACCAGCCGCAGCTCCACCGGCTCGCCGAGGAAGTCCGTCGTCATCACCTGGGCCGTCCCGGCGGCGCCGAACCGCGCCTGGCCCTGGCCCTTCGAACGGACCGAGCCGACCGCGACGTCCGTGCCGAACTTCGCCGAGCCGCCGCTCGTCGTGGCCGTCGTCGCGGCGTCGGCCAGCGCTCGCGCGTCGTCGAACGCCGGACGTCGCGGCGGGTCGGAGCACGCACCGGCGAGCAGGACGAACAGCAGCACCACGGCGGCTTTGCGCATGGCGCCAACAAAAACACAGCGGCTCCCCCGATCTCGTTCGGGGGAGCCGCCGCTACTCAGCGTCGTCCGGTCAGCGACCGGCCTTCTTCAACAGCTCGCCGAAGTCGACCACCTGGTCGGCGGGCGGGGCCGTCACGTCGACCTTGGTGCCCCAGTCGCTGTACTTCATCGTGAACTTCGCGTCGCCGGCCGGCACGCCCATCGCCTGCATCATCGGGCCCTGGTCCATGGTGACCTGCACCGGCAGGTTGTCCTTGTTCAGCCACAGCTCGGCCGGGAGCTTGACGTCCTTGCCCTTGAGCAGGTCGGTGACCTTGTCGCGCGTCGCGGCCGGGAGCTGGCCGGTGAACTGGTCGACGGCCTTGGCGACGTCGAGCTCGACTTTGTAGTGGTTGACCTTCTCGCCGTTCAGCTCGGTCTGGTCGGACGAGATGATCCGGCCCGCCTTGGAGATCTGGTCGAGCATCTTGCTCGGGTCGCTCTGCTCCGCCGACTGCGACAGCGCGCCGCCCATCGCCTGCGACAGCGGGTCGGTGCCGTCGGCCGAGATCTTTGCCCACGCCTTGTCCGTGCCCAGCTGCTTCTGCTGCTCGGCGGGCAGCTTGATGTACATGACCTTGTCGACCAGGCGCATCTCGGTGGTCTGCCCGGCCTCGGTGCTCGTCATCGAGAACCGGGTGTCCGTCTCGTCCATGGCCATCGCGCCGGTGGCGCTCAGCGTCTGGCCGGCGGCCGAGCCCTCCATGGTGAACTTCGCCGACTTCGACTTCACGGTGTTCTGCTTGGACGCCGACGCCAGCTGGACCGCGTCGGTGAACGGCGAAGCGAGGCCGGCGGACTGGTTCTGGCCGCCCGCGGCGGCCGGTTCGGCGGTGCCGGTGGCGGAATTGCCGCTGCACGCGGTCAGCGTGAGCACCAGCGCGGCGCCCGCGGCGACCAGAGTGGTCTTGCGCATCGAGTTCCCCTCAGAATCGGATCTTCCGCTCGGCATATCGCCTGATCGGGTGGTTGGTTACCGATACGACGGTGACGATCGGCGATCGGTTCCCGGTTGTCTCAGGACTCAGTGGCGCGGGTCACATCGTGGCCGCCACGTGAGGCCAGCAGGCGCCGCAGCGACGCGAGCCGCTCCGGGCTCGCCTTCCCTTCGGTGACGACGTCGTCGAGCGCGCAATCCGGGTCCTCGGGCGCGCCAAGGTGCCCGCAGCCGGACGGGCACTCCTCGGCGGCCGCGGCGAACTCCTCGAAGGCGTCCACGATGTGGTCCGCGGTGACGTGGGCCAGCCCGAACGACCGCACGCCGGGGGTGTCGATCACCCAGCCGCCGTCCGGCAGCGGCAGCGCCACGGCCGCGACGGACGTGTGCCGCCCCTTGCCGACGCCGCTCACCACGCCGACGGCCAGGTCGGCGTCCGGGACCAGACGGTTGACCAATGTCGACTTGCCGACACCGGAGTGGCCGACCAGCGCCGTCAGGCGGTCTTTCAGCAGCTCGTCGAGGCCTTCGGGCTGTTCGTCGTACCGGCTGACGATCACCGGGATGTCGAGACCCGCGTAGCCGGCCAAGAGCTCGTCCGGGCTGGCCAGGTCGGCCTTCGTCAGGCACAGGACTGGCTCGACGCCCCCCGCGTAGCAGGCGACGAGGCAGCGGTCGATGAAGCCGGTGCGCGGCGGCGGGTCGGCCAGCGCGGTGACGATCAGCAGGCGCTCGGCGTTCGCGACGACCAGCCGCTCGTACGGGTCGGTGTCGTCGGCCGTGCGCAGGAGCGAACTGGTGCGCTCGTCGACGCGGATGATCCGCGCGAGGGTGTCCGGCTTGCCGGAGACGTCCCCGACGATGCCGACCCGGTCGCCGACGACCACCGGTGTCCGGCCCATTTCGCGGGCCCGCATGGCCGTGATGACCTGGCCCGGATCGGCGTCGATCGCGCAGGTCCAGCGGCCGCGGTCCTTGCCGATGACCATGGCCGTGACGGCGTCGGCGTGCTCGGGACGGCGCTTGCTGCGGGGCCGGGTGCCCTTGCCTGGACGCACCCGGACGTCGGACTCGTCCAGCTTGCTCCAGTCGTTGCGCGCCAAACCCGTCGTCCTCTCGTGTGCCGGTGCCCACCCGAATGATCCCACGCCGCTCGCCACGGCCCTGGCCTGCGTGTAACGATGGCGTCCCGGACGATTCGGCATCCCGCTTCGGGGGTCCGGGTGGCGGAGCCCCCGGCACGGGGCGAAGCCCCGGTTGGCACAGAGAGGAGGTTGGCCATGTGCGGGCGCTACGCCGCCACGAAGGACCCGGCGAAGCTGATCGAGGAGTTCGACGCGATCGACCTCACCGAAGGCCACGCGCGCGCCGACCACAACGTGGCGCCGACGAAGAACGTGGTCACGGTCGTGCAGCGGCACCCGCGTGACGAAGACGGCCAGGTCCTCGAGGACGAGCCCGCCGAGCGCTCGCTGCGGATGATGAAGTGGGGCCTGGTGCCGTTCTGGGCCAAGGACCCGTCGGTCGGCTCGCGGATGATCAACACGCGCGCCGAGACGGCCGCCGAGAAGCCCGCCTTCCGCCGCGCGCTGGTGTCGCGCCGCTGCCTGGTGCCCGCCGACGGCTGGTACGAGTGGCGCCGCACGGGCAAGGAGAAGGAGCCGTTCTACATGACGGAGCCGGACGGTTCCTCGATCGCGTTCGGCGGGATCTGGGAGAGCTGGCGGCCCAAGGACGACGACAAGGCGGCGCCGCTGATCACCTTCTCGATCATCACGACCGACGCGGCAGGCCAGCTCACCGACGTCCACCACCGGATGCCGCTGATCGTGCCTCGCTCCCATTGGGACGGCTGGCTGGACCCGGACCGCGAAGACGTCACCGACCTGCTGGTGCCGACGCCGGACGACATCGTGGCGTCGCTGGAGCTGCGGCCGATCTCGAGCAAGGTGAACAACGTCCGCAACAACGGGCCCGAGCTGCTGGAACGGGTCGACCCGGCGCAAGAGGGCGCCCTGTTCGACGCGCCGAAGTCATGACGGCCATCCCGATCGAAACCGCCTACGGCCCGGCGCGGGTCTACCTGCACTGCGCCGAGGAGGGCGAGGCGGTGCTCATGCTCGGCCACGGCGCGGGCGGCGGCCTCGCGGCGAAGGATCTGGTGGCGGTGACGCGCGCGGCGCAGGCCGCGGACGTGCACGTGGCGCTGGTCGAGCAGCCGTACAAGGTGGCGGGCCGCCGCGCGCCGGCCCCGGCGAACCAGCTGGACACGGCGTGGCTGACGGTGGCCGACGACCTGTCGGAGCGCTTCGACGGCCTGCCGTTCGTGTTCGGGGGCCGCTCGTCGGGCGCGCGGGTGGCCTGCCGGACGGCGTCGGCCGGGCAGGCGGTGGCGGTGCTGTGCCTGGCGTTCCCGGAACACCCGCCGGGCCGGCCGGAGAAGACGCGCCAGCCGGAGTTCGACGCGGTCGAGGTCCCCACCCTGGTGATCCAGGGCGAGCGCGACCCCTTCGGGCGCCCGAAGCCGGGACCGCACCAGGAGCTGGTCCTGGTCGACGGCGACCACAGCCTGGGCAAGGACCTGGAGACGGTCTCGCGCGCGGCGACCGAGTGGCTGTCGCGGGTGCTGCGGCCGCTGGCCTGAGTTGTCCACAATGGCGTCGGTTGTCCACAGATTTGCCGAGGGCCGGGTTTTGCGCCCCTGCCGCCGATAGGCTGGACAGGGGCCGCCCCCCAGGGACGGGCGGGGGCTGTCCGGTTGCTCCCTGGGTGGTATTTCTGCAGGTCAGGCCCCGATCGGCGCCACCACGGCGCCGGTCAGCCGGATGAGCTCAGCAGGTGCCAATTCCACTTCCAGCCCCCGCCGGCCGGCCGAGCAGAACACCGTCTCGAACCCCTCCGCCGAGGCGTCGATCACCACCGGGAGCCGGCTCCGGTGGCCCAGCGGTGAGATCCCGCCCAGCACGTACCCGGTCGCCCGCTGGGCCGCCGCCGGGTCCGCCATCTTCGCCTTCTTGCCGCCCGCCGCGGCCGCCAGCGCCTTCAAATCCAGCTGTCCCGTGACCGGGACCACGCCCACCACGAGCCGGCCGTCCACCTCCGCGACCAGCGTCTTGAACACGCGGGCGCGGTCCAGGCCCAGCGCTTCCACCGCCTCCAGCCCGTACGACTCCGCCCGCGGGTCGTGGTCGTAGGCGTGCAGCGTGTGCGCCACTTTTTGCTTCACCAGCAACGCCGTCGCCGGGGTGCCCTTGCCAGCCATGGCGGAAGTCTAGGGAATGCCCGATCACCCCGATCGGTTGTACCGGACGTGACAACAACGCTCGCCACCACACGCTCACGCAGCCGCCGCAGTTCCCAGGCACCGGCGAACCGCGGCGTGCCCGGTCCCCGCGTAAACTCGGGTCCGCCGTATGCGCGCACGCGCATCGACGCCGAGCGGGAAGGGAACGGTTTGCCGAGCACGCAGAACTCAGCGCCGGAAGAAGCGACCGAGGCCGAGCGCGCCGAGCGTTTCGAGCGGGACGCGATGCCGCTGCTCGACCAGCTGTACTCGGCCGCGATGCGGATGACCCGCAACCCCGCCGATGCCGAGGACCTGGTCCAGGAGACCTACCTCAAGGCGTACGCGGCTTTCGCCTCCTTCAAGGCGGGGACGAACCTGAAGGCCTGGATGTACCGCATCCTGACCAACACCTACATCAACGGCTACCGCAAGCGCCAGCGGCAGCCGGTGCAGGCGCCCACCGAGGAGATCACCGACTGGCAGATCGCCAAGGCGGAGAACCACACCTCGAGCGGGCTGCGGTCGGCCGAGGTCGAGGCGATGGACAACCTGCCCGACACCGACGTCAAGGCCGCCCTGCAGAAGCTGCCCGAGGAGTTCCGACTGGCCGTCTACCTGGCCGACGTCGAGGGCTTCGCGTACAAGGAGATCGCCGAAATCATGGACACCCCCATCGGCACCGTGATGTCCCGCCTGCACCGCGGCCGCGCCCAGCTGCGCGACCTGCTCGCCGACGTGGCGCGGGAACGCGGTTTCATCCGGGGTGCCCAGGAGGAGGTGGCGGGGCGATGAACGACATGTGCGAGGGCGCGTCCGACAAGGTCCGCTGCGAAGAGGCGCTCGCCGACATCTACCTGCTGCTCGACCGCGAGTGCAGCCCCGAGCGTGACGCCGCGCTGCGCTCGCACATCGAGGACTGCCCGCCGTGCCTCGAGGAGTACGGCATCGACGAGCACCTCAAGCAGCTGCTGGCCCGCAAGTGCGGCGGCGACCACGCCCCGGCCGAGCTGAAGAGCCGGCTGCGCGCGTCGATCCGCCAGACCGTCGCCACGCGCGGCGGCGTCACCGTGGAACGCACCGAGATCACCGTCGAGCAGCGCTCCGAATAGCGCGCCTGAGCACGACGAAGGCCCCCACGCTGATGTGTGGGGGCCTTCGTCATGCCGACGCCGGGAATCAGGCGTTGGGCTTCTTGCCGTGGTTCGCGCCGTTCTTCTTCCGGTCGCGACGCTTGCGGGCGCGCTTCGACATGTTCACTCCTCGTCGTCAAAGCTGGTCAACCTCTCAAGTGTGTCATGACGTCCCGCTCTGGTTGGATGGGGTGCGTGTCCACGCTCGCCGAACTGCTCGCCGACAACACCGGCCTCCCCGGAGAGGCCGCGGACCACCTGCAGACCGTCGTCGCGGAGTGGCAGCTGCTGGCCGACCTGTCCTTCGCCGACTTTCTGCTCTGGGTCCCGGTGACCGAGGACCTGCAGCCCGACGGCGGCGACTTCGTCTGCGTCGCGCACGCGCGGCCGACGACGGCGCCGACGGCGCACCCCGAAGACGTCGTCGGCACGCGGTTCACGGTCCAGGAGCACCCGCAGCTGGCGAAGGCCATGCGCGAGGTGCGGATCTGCCGCGAGGAGGACCCGCACTGGTACCGCGACCTGCCGATGCGGCGTGAGGCGATCCCGGTGCGGTTCCACGACGAGGTCGTCGCCGTGATGAGCCGGGAGACGAACCTGGCCGCGCCGCGCGTGCCGTCGCCGTTGGAGATCGCGTACCTGGGCAGCGCCGGCGACCTGTGCCAGATGATCGTCGACGGTACGTTCCCGCCGAACGGGACGAATGCGACGGACACCCACACTTCGCCGCGGGTGGGGGACGGGCTGATCCGGCTCGACTCGAGTGGCACGGTCGTGTTCGCCAGCCCGAACGGCCTGTCCGCCTACCACCGGATGGGGCACGAGTCCGACCTGGTCGGCACCCGGCTGGCGCCGCTGACGCGGTCGCTGATCCGCGACCCGTTCGACGCCACCGAGGTGTCCCACCGGATCATCGAGGCCCTCGACGGGAAGCCGTCGAGCCGCACGGAGGCCGACTCGCGACGCGGCGCCGTGGTGCTGTTCCGCGCGCTGCCGCTGCGGCCGGCCGGGCAGGCGGCGGGCGCGCTGGTGCTGGTCCGCGACGTCACCGAGGTGAAACGGCGTGACCGCGCGCTGCTGTCGAAGGACGCGACGATCCGGGAGATCCACCACCGGGTGAAGAACAACCTGCAGACGGTGGCCGCGTTGCTGCGGCTGCAGTCCCGGCGGACGTCGTCGGAGGAGGCGCGGCTCGCTCTGGCGGAGTCCGTGCGCCGGGTGACGTCGATCGCGCTGGTGCACGAGGCGCTGTCGATTTCGGTGGACGAGCGCGTCGACCTCGACAAGCTGCTGGACAACGTGCTGCCGATGGTCGGCGAGGTCGCCACGGCGGAGTCGCAGGTCGGGCTGTCGCGGAAGGGCTCGTTCGGGGTGGTGGTCGCGGAGATCGCGACGCCGCTGGTGATGGTGCTGGCCGAGCTGGTGCAGAACGCGATCGAGCACGCGTTCCCGGCGGGCCGGTCGGGCAAGGTCGAGCTGATCGTGGAGCGTTCGGCCCGCTGGCTGGACGTCGTGATCCGCGACAACGGCCGCGGCCTGCCGGCGGGGTTCTCGCTGGAGCGGTCCGACGGGCTCGGGTTGCAGATCGTCCGGACGCTGGTGGAGTCCGAGCTGCGGGGCTCGCTGTCGCTGCGGAAGGTGCGGCCGGAGACGTCGGCGACCCGCGTGACGGGGACGGAAGCCGCGCTGCGCATCCCGCTTTCCCGCCGCCTCTGACTCGTGTCGTCCCTTCAATCACGCGTGTCGACTCCCTGAACACGCGAGTTGGCTTCTCAATCACGCTGGTGCCTTTCGGCCGTGTGATTGAAAGGTCATCGCGTGTGATGGGGAGGTCGACACGGGTGATTGGGGGGACGACACGATGAAGGCCCGGCACCAGGTGCGTGGTGCCGGGCCGTTCAACGTTTTGCGGGAGACTTGAAGTCCCGGTGAGGTTTTACCGCACCCGTCGCCAGGTGGTTTCGCCTCGGTTGTTAAGCTCAGACCGGGTAGGTATCACCCCAGACGGCGTGGGCACGACAAATGCCCGCCGGGTGAAATTCCTGCTCGGCCTGGGTGGATCTCGAGAAACTTAGGCGTTGGTCCGCGTGCCGATGTGCGTACGGCGGCGCTTGAGCGCGCGTCGCTCATCCTCGCTCATGCCGCCCCACACGCCCGCGTCCTGGCCGCTGGCCAAAGCCCAGGCCAAGCAGTCGGAAGCGACGGTGCAGCGGTGGCACACGGCCTTCGCCTGCGTAACCTGCGACAGAGCCGGACCGCTGGTTCCCACCGGGAAGAACAGCTCGGGGTCCTCGTCTCGGCAGGCCGCGTCGTGGCGCCAGTCCATGTTCGTGAGCTCCTTCATATGGCGCGGGAGGGCCGCGCCACAGTCGTCAATGGCGGTCGTGTTCTTGGGTGCTTGTGAATGCTTTCACGAAGCACCGCTTTCGACAAGGGTTTCCGGAAGATCGGTGAGTCAGGTCACCCGGCCGAGCGACCCCTCTGACCTGCGGTTTCTCTCCGAAACAGCCGCCCGAAGGGAAGGCTGATGCGCTGAGTGGAGCTTCTCCGTCGACGAACGGCACCTGGCACTTATCCGCAGGCGATCAGGTGTCCCGCCGTCACACGATCACCGTGAGTGCGTTCGGGACGCTGAAGAATTCCACTCGGGTCCGCTGGCCGACGAGGTCGCCGTCCACCTGGAAGTTTACCGGTTCAGCTGCGTCGATGCGGATCATCGGCAGGTCATCGTGACGCACGAGACGTCGGCCGCGCTGGTTGCTCTTCGTAGTCAAAGCTTGGCGTACATGCTTGAACACCGTGGGCAACCCCAGACCGTTCAACGCGAACAAACCCAATCCCGTCTCGAACGAGCAACCCGGGTTGAGGTGGATGGCTCGCTCACCCAGGTAGCTCCACGGATCGGTGTTCGACACGAAAGCGGTCAACGCCTCGGCGGGTTCCGCGCCCGGGATGCGGATCGTGAGGGCGGGCCGTCCCAGCGGCGGCCGGAAGTAGGAGCGGACGGCGGCCCGCATGTAGAGGCCGGCCGTCGTCTGCTTGCCGCGGCGCTTGGCGACCCGGCCGACGACGTCGGCGTCCCAGCCGAGGCCGGAGTTGAAGGTGAACCAGTGGCCGTCGGCCAGGCCGAGCCCGACCCGGCGCGAGCGGTCGTTCTCCAGCGCGTTGAGCAGCTGGTGGGTGGCCTCGAACGAGTCCGCGGAGATGCCGAGGGCGCGGGCGAACACGTTGGCCGAGCCGCCGGGGACGACGCCCAAGGCCGGTACGTGCCCGATTTCGGCGGGGTCGCCGTCGGCGTCGGCGAGCAGGCCGTTGACGACCTCGTTGACCGTGCCGTCGCCGCCGTGCGCCACGACCAGGTCGATGCCGTCCCGCGCGGCCGAGCGCGCGACGGCCATCGCGTGGCCGCGGTAGTCCGTCTCGACCACGTCGAGCTTCACCTGGCTGGCGAGCGCGTGCGCCAGGACGTCCCGGCCACCAGCGGTGGTCGAGGTGGCCTGGGGGTTCACGACGAGGATTGCGCGCATTACCGCAGAGTAAGTGACTTCCGGCGGCCCGAGAACCTTCCGGCGCCGCATGGTGACGGGCGCAACCCCGGGGAACAGCACCTTCGAGACCCTGTGCCGGGCGGTCCTCCTTCGCACGCGAGTGTCCGCTCGTCGTGACAAGTGCACCCGGGCCGACCGCCCGCTCATCGACGACACCTGAATCTTCGGTGCCCGGGCGGTCCCGCGAAAACGGCCGACCGGGTGGCATACGATCGAATTGGCTCACGCACGGTGACTCGCCCTGGTCGAGTCCACTGTGCTCCCGCAAACCTGTGCTCCCGCAAAGCACCCCGCCCCGCACCCGCCAGTCCGTCCGGAAGGCCGCCGCAGTGAAGTTCTCGCCCGCTCCCCGCGAGGTCCGGCTGGCCGGTGCCGTGACCGCGGTGCCGTCGCTCGCCCTGCTGGTGTTCGGGGTGATCGTGCTGGTGAACGGCCTGCGGTCGCCGGCCCAGCCGGGCAACAACGTCTTCGTCGAGTCGGGCACGTTCATCGTGGTGGCGCTGGCGTTCCTGGCGGCGTCGGCCGGGCTGGTGCTCGGCCAGACGTGGGCGCGCTCGCCGGGTGTGGTGATCGCGCTGATCGTGGTCGGCCTCGGCTGGTACCTGCTGGGCCCGTCCGGTGAGCCGGCGTGGGGCGTGCCGGTCGCCCTGCTGGGCATCGCGGCCCTGGTCCTGCTGTTCCGCCGGCCGGCCCGGGCCTGGGCGCTGGGCCTGCGCGAAGGCGAGTCCGAGACGGAAGCCGCCGAACGCGGTGGCCTCGCCGGCCGCCGCGCCGAGCGCGAAGGCCACGAAGAAGACTGAGTTACGCCTGGGCGGCCAGGGCGCGCAGCGGGGCGTCGGTGAGGCGGTTGACCGTCCACTCGTCCATCGGGAGCGCGCCGAGGGCCTTGTAGAACTCCGTCGCCGGGTTCCAGTCCAGTACCGACCACTCGAGCCGCGCGTAGCCGTTGGCGACGCACTCGGCCGCCAGTGCCGCCAGCAGGGCCTTGCCCAGGCCGGAACCGCGGTGGGACGCCCGCACGTACAGGTCCTCGAGGTAGATCCCGTGCACCCCGCGCCAGGTCGAGAAGTTGAGGAACCAGACCGCGAAGCCGACGATCTCGCCGTCCACTTCGGCCACGTGCCCGAACAGCTTCGGCGCCTCGCCGAACAGCGCTTCGTGCAGCTGCGCTGGCGTCAGGTGGCACTCGCCGGGTGCGCGCTCGTACTCCGCCAGGTCGTACACCAGGCCGACGGCCGCCTCGACGTCGTCGGGGCGGATCCGGCGGATGCGGTCGTCGGGCACGTCAGTCCTCCGCGGGCAGCAGGTTGAGGTGTTCGATCTGGGGTTCGCCGCGCTCGTCGCCGAGCACCGCGATGCCGGCCGCGTCGAGTCCGAAGTGGACGCCGGCGGTGGCGGGCAGGCCGAGCCAGCGGGCCACCAGCACGCGGCTGAAGTGGCCGTGGCCCACCAGGATCACGTCGCCGGCTTCGCAGGCACGCCGGGCGCGCTCCAGCACGCGATCCGCGCGGGCGGAAACGTCCGAAGCGCTTTCGCCGCCGGGGCTCGGGTGCGTCCACACCGTCCAGCCCGGCACGGTTTCCCGGATCTTCGGCGTGGTGACGCCTTCGTAGTCGCCGTAGTCCCACTCGGCGAGGTCCTCGGTGACTTCGTCGACGCGCAGCCCGGCCAGCGCGGCCGTGCGCAGCGCCCGGGCGCGCGGGCTCGACAGCACCAGCGACGGGCCGCCCACCAGGCTGCGGAGGGTGCCGCCCGCGGCGCGCGCCTGGCCTTCGCCCGCCGGTGTCAGCGGGATGTCCGTGCGGCCGGTGTGCCGCCCGTTCAGCGACCATTCGGTCTGCCCGTGCCGGAGGAGGAAGAGACGGTTGGTCACGCGGCCGAATATATCCGGCGGTTTGCGCGGCGGCTGGCCGTCTGGTTGTCTACTGAGCGGTAGCTTAGCTCGAGGAGACCTGCATGTCCGAGACACCGACGTTCGCGATGTGGCACAAGCTGGCCGGGAAGCCGGGCGGGAAACAGCTGTTCAGCGCGGCGATGTGCCTCCGCGTGCCGTACTTCCGCACGGTGCTGCCCTCGGTGCGCGAGCTGCGTCCGGGCCACTGCGAGGTCACCGCGCCGAAGTGGTGGGGTGTTTACAACCACATCCGCACGTTCCACGCGATCGCCGCCTGCAACCTCGCCGAAATCGCGATGGGCATGCTCGCCGAGGCGACGGTCCCCACCACCCACCGCTGGCTGCCGAAGGGCATGACCGTCCGATATGTCGCCAAGGCCGAGACGGGCCTGCGCGCGGTGGCGGCGCTGCCCGAGCTGCCGGAATTCGGCGAGGACGGCTTCGACCTCGACGTCCCGGTGACCATTTCGGACACGAACGGCCGGCCCGTGGTCACCGGGACGATCACCATCTGGGTGACGCCGAAGAAGCGTTAGAGCTGCTTGTACTGCACGTACGTCGTCTGGTGGAACGTGTTCTGCCCAGCCGGCGACGGCAGTCCCAGTTTCCGGTCGACGAGCTTGCCGAGCGGGCCGCAGCCCTGCGTGGCCGGGAGGGCCAACGCCGGGTCGACGACGCCGAAGTGGAAAGTCGGCGGGTTCTTGGAGAGCACCGTCGGCGGCAGCGCCGGGTCGTCGTGGACGACGGTGTGCATCGGCGCGGCCGCCGTGCCGATGCTGCATTCCTTGCGCAGCAACGGGTGCCGCAGCACCGCGTAGACGTCGAGCTCGCCGCGGCGCTCATCGTTGCTCTGGAAGTCCGAGTGACCGCCGTAGCGCAGCTGGAGCGTGGTGCCGGCCAGGCCGGGCACGCGCACCGGTTCATGCCGCAGCGTGCCGAACGCCTGCGCGTACTGGCCGCTCACCCGCCCTTCGCTGAACGTCAGCCGCATCTCCCCCAGCGGGATCTCCTGGTCGCCGATCGTCAGCTTTCCCTGCGAGACGAAGGCTTCACAGCGCCACGTGCCCGGGTCGGCGTTCGCGGGCGGCGCCGGGCAATCGGTGAAGTCGAACGACGGCAGCTCATCGGCCGACGCGGTCCCGGCTGTCAATGCCAAACCGGCGACCGCGGCCGCCCCCAGTGCGAGAAGTTTCATGGCGGTGAGCCTGCTCGCGCCGCGACGCCGAGGCATCCGGGATGGCCCCCAGGGGAGACCCGAGTTTCGTCAGGGGCCGAGCCGGGCGAGCGCGTCGACGAAACCGTCATCGGTGGCCGCGAAGAACTCGGCGTCCGCGGCCTCGACGTCCTTCAGCGCCTTCGCGACCAGCTCCAGACCGGCCGGGGTCATCTCCAGGCGCTTCGCGCGGGCGTCGGCCGGGTCGTCGGCGCGGGCCAGCAGGCCGCGATCGGCGAGCTTGCGGACGACCTGGCTGGTCATCATCGTGTCGGTGCCGGCCTGGTCGGCGAGCTGCCGCTGGGTCGGTGGCTCGCCCAAGCGGGTGAGCCACCACGTCGTCGTCAGCAGCACGAACTGGACGTGCGTGAGGTCGTGCGGGGCCAGCGCGGCCCGCATCGCCCGCTGCCAGGCCAGTGTCACGCGCCACAGCAGGAAGCCGGGGCTGCGCTCGGGGCCGGGCAGACGGGACTCCGGGGCGGTCATACCGGCGAGCTTGCTGTGACATCCGGGCCTCCGCCCCGGGCCGGGGGCTCCGCCACCCGGAACCCCCGAACCGATGCCTCAGCAAGCCGAGCCAACGCGCGCATCGCGTCCGGAGTGTCCGACGTGACCTGCGGGCCGAACCCCTCCGGGCCGTCGATCGTGACGCGGTAGGTGATCCGCGTGCCGCCGTCGACGTCGGTCAGCTCGTGCTCGAACCGCAGGTGCGCGTCCGGCAGCCGGGTCTCGTCGGTGAAGCTCCGGCCCTCGGTGACCTCGGTGAGGGTGAACGGGATCGGCGGCATGCCGTCCATCGTCATCGTGCCGCCGGATCCGACCGCGAAGGGGCCGTCGAGGACCACCGACCGGACGCCCGCGTCCCACTCCGGCCAGCGGCCGGTGTCGGCCCAGAGCGGCCAGATCGCGGCGGCGGAGGCGGTGGAGGTCTCGCTGTGCTCGTACTCGTAAAGTGCCATGCGAGCAGACTATATGCGCGCATACTAAATGCGCAAGCGGCCTGGTGGCCGAGGAACGGTCAGTGGGCCGAGCGGAGCTTGTCGTAGTAGGCGACGCAGTCCGCGTACACCGGGAGAAGGCCCTGTTCCCGGGCTTCGGCCAAGGTCGGCGCGATGCGGTCCTTGTCCGACAGGACCTGCGCGATGTCCGCGGGCCACGGCAGGTCCAGCACCGGGTCGAGCGGGGTGATGCCGTGCTCGCCCGCCGGGTTGTACGGCTCCGAGCAGATGTAGGTCATCACGGTGTCGTCCTCCAGGGCGACGAAGCCGTGGCCGAGCCCTTCGGCGAGGTACATGGCGCGGAACTCGCGCGAGTCGAGCACGACCGCGTCCCACCGGCCGAACGTCGGCGAACCGACGCGGATGTCGACGACGACGTCGAGCAGCGACCCGCGCGGGCAGTAGACGTACTTGGCCTGGCCCGGCGGGGTGTCGGCGAAGTGGATGCCGCGGATGGTGCCGCGGCGGGACACGCTGTGGTTCGCCTGGCCGAGCCGCAGCGAGTGGCCGACCGCGTCGCGGAAGACGTCCTCCTGGAAGGGGGCGACGAACAGCCCTCGGTCGTCGGGGAACGCCCGGGGGGAGAACTCGTAGGCGTCCGGGACGCTCAGCCGGCGGAATTGCATGGCGTCACCTTATCGGGCGCCCAACAAAACCGGACGGACGTCTTGGGAATTGACGGTGAATCGGCTTCGGTGTGACATCAACCGCACCGAGGGGTCACCGGCGGCGGAGGACCTGTCACAATGAACGAACCGCCGCGTCCGCGGCCATCGCCAGACCCACGGCACCGATGGCCGACGTGACGCCTCGCCGACAGGCCGGCGCTACCGCGCTGGGCTGCCGTGCCGGGATCCCCCACGGTTTCCCCCTGCGGACCGTGGTCCCAGCCCGCATGCCCAGGAGAAATTCCAGTGACCCGAGTCAGAACCGCGAGTTCCGTCATTCCCACTGGGGGAATGACGGAAACGACGACAGGAAACCCCATGACCGACCCCACCGGCGCCGTCGCGCCGGTCACCGACGAAGAGATCTTCACCGGGCACGAGGGCGGCAAGCTCTCGGTGGCGGCCACCCGCCCGATTTCCAGCCCGCGTGACCTTTCGATCGCGTACACCCCGGGTGTGGCGAAGGTGAGCCGCGCGATCGCCGAGGACGCCGCCAAGGCCAAGCGCTACACGTGGGCGGACCGGCTGGTCGTCGTGGTCAGCGACGGAACCGCGGTGCTCGGCCTCGGCGACATCGGCGCCAGCGCGTCGCTGCCGGTCATGGAGGGCAAGTCGGTGCTCTTCAAGACCTTCGGCGGGCTCGACTCGATCCCGCTGGTGCTGGACACGACCGACGTGGACGAGATCGTCGAGACGCTGGTGCGGCTGCGGCCGTCGTTCGGGGCCGTCAACCTGGAAGACGTCTCCGCGCCGCGGTGCTTCGAGCTGGAGGACAAGCTCAAGGAAGCGCTGGACTGCCCGGTCATGCACGACGACCAGCACGGCACGGCGATCGTGACGCTGGCCGCGCTGCGCGGCGCCAACCTGGTCCTCGACCGGGCGATCGCCGACCAGCGCGTGGTCGTCTCCGGCGCCGGCGCGGCGGGCGTGGCCTGCGCGAAGATCCTCCAGGAAGCCGGCATCGGCGACGTCACGGTGCTCGACTCCCGCGGCATCATCCACACCGGTCGCGATGGCTTGAACCCGGTCAAGGAGCGGCTGGCCGCGACGACGAACAAGGCGGGCCTGCGCGGCGGGCTGGCGGAGGCGCTGGAAGGCGCGGACGTGTTCCTCGGCCTGTCGGGCGCGACGATCGACGAGTCGCTGCTGGGCCGGATGGCGGGCGGCGGCATCGTGTTCGCACTGTCCAACCCGGACCCGGAGGTCCACCCGGACGCGGCCGCGCGGTACGCGTCGATCGTGGCCACCGGGCGAAGCGACTTCCCGAACCAGATCAACAACGTGCTGGCGTTCCCGGGCGTCTTCCGCGGTGCGCTGGATTCGGGTGCCCGGGCGATCACGGAGAACATGAAGCTGGCGGCCGCCGAGGCGATCGTGTCGGTGGCGATGGACGACCTGGGCCCGGACCGGATCGTCCCGAGCCCGCTCGACCCGCGCGTGGCCCCGGAGGTCGCGGCCGCGGTGGCGAAGGCGGCGGAAGCCGACGGCGTCACGGACTGATTTCCCCGCGAAGGCGGCACTTTTCCCCGGAAAGTGCCGCCTTCGCGCGCGTTCAGAGCAGTTCGGTCAGGCGGTGGCGGGGGACGTCGACCAGGCGCAGGTCCGTGAGGTCCGAGGGGACGTCAAGGGAGACGTTCGCCAGCCGGGCGTGGGCGCGGGTCAGGAGCTCGTCCTGGTGCTCCACCGCGTCCGCGACCACGACCGCGTGGCGGTTGTCCGGCGTGCTCCGCAGGTACCGCAGCGCGTATTTCCCCCGGACGAGTGAGGCGAGCGCCTCCTGGGCCGCCTGGTCCGCCAGGTCCGGGTGGGCGTTCGGCAGCAGCAACGCCAGCCGCCGGGCGTTCGTGCCCAGCAGCGTCCGCAGCAGCCACGGGCCCGGGTCGCCCGAGAGGTCCATCGCCACCGCGTCGCCCTCGGGGCCGGAGATCGACCAGTCCACCGGCCGCGACTCCAGCGAAAGCCCGCCCGAGACGGCGATTTCCTTCAGCTTCTCCAGCAGTGCCGGTTTCGTCCCGGCCGCCTCCACCGACTGCGGGCCGTGCGTGTAGATCGCCTTGCCGCTGCGCATCTTCTTGGCCTTCGCCGTCGGCTGGCAGACGTACAGGTCCGCCGCGCTGCCGATCGCCTGCGCCCCGAAGTAGCGGTTGAAGCCCGGCAGGATCGCTTCGAACGTCAGCCCGAGCGTCGCCAGCGAGCGCTGGACCTGCGCTCCCAGCGCCGGGTGGCGCGGGCTGTAGCCGTAGGCCAGCAGCAGCCGTCCCTCGCTCGGCTCACGCAGCGCCTGCACCGCGCGCGCCGCGAAGAGCCCCATGCCTTCGGGGGTGTACGGCGGATCGCTGAACACGAGGTCGAAGCCACTCGAGAGCGCGGGCGGCAGGCCGACGCGCAGGTCCGCGTGCACGGTCCGGATTTCGCGGCCACCGCGGTCGTCGAGGTAGGCGAGCACGCGTTCGTCGAGGTCGACGACGGTCAGCGACGCCGATGGGCAGACCGCCCGCACCGCCAGGGACGTCAGGTCGTGGTCGCCGAGGAACAGCAGGCGTGCCGAGGTGAGGTCGTACTGCGCGTCCAGCCAGAGCGCGCGGCGCAGCACGGTCTCCGGCGTGGCCTGCACGTGGTCGAGCGCGGCCAGCGGGGACGGCACCTCGGCCACCCACTCGGCGATCTTCGGGAGCAGTTCGTGCGCCGCGACGGCTTCGTCGAGCGGGTCGGCGTAGCGCGGCGCGCGGTACTGCAGGTACGACGCCGCGACGCCGGGGGCGATGCGCAGGCGGTCGCCGCTGCGATCCAGGTCGTCGCCGAGGGCCGCGAGGACGGCCTCCACGCTGCGCCGCGGCGCGGTGCTCAGCCGCACCAGTTCGCCGAGGTCGTGGTCACCGGTGCGCAGCAGGTCGAGGACGCGGTACAGCGGGCGGACGCCGACGCCGTGCGCGGCGAGGACGTCGTCGAGGGCCTTCACGGGCTCCGAGCCTAGCCAACCACCTGCCGGAACAGCGTGCCAACCACCGCCGACTCGGCTACGGTCGAACGGACCGGGACATGGGGAGTGGCAGTGACCATCGAATTCCGCGACGTGACCAAGCAGTATCCGGATGGGACGGTCGCCGTCGACAAGCTGAACCTGACGGTCGAAGACGGCACGATCACCGTGTTCGTCGGCCCGTCCGGCTGCGGCAAGACGACGTCGCTGCGGATGATCAACCGGATGGTGGAGCCGACCGCGGGCCAGGTGCTGCTGGACGGCAAGGACGTCGCCGAGGGCGACCCGGCGCTGCTGCGCCGCGGCATCGGCTACGTCATCCAGCACGCCGGTCTCTTTCCACATCGGACAGTGCTGGACAACATCGCCACCGTGCCCCTGCTTTCCGGCTGGGACAAGGCGAAAGCGCGCAAGCGGGCCGCCGAGCTGCTGGAGATCATCGGCCTGCCGGTCGAGCTCGGCAAGCGCTACCCGGCCCAGCTCTCGGGCGGTCAGCAGCAGCGCGTCGGCGTCGCCCGCGCGCTCGCCGCCGACTCGCCGGTGCTGCTGATGGATGAGCCGTTCTCCGCGGTCGACCCGATCGTGCGCGAGGACCTGCAGAACGAGCTGCTGCGGCTGCAGTCGCAGCTGGGCAAGACGATCGTGTTCGTCACGCACGACATCGACGAGGCCGTCCGGCTCGGCGACAAGGTGGCGGTGATGCGGGTCGGCGGCAAGCTCGCCCAGTACGGCACCCCGGCCGACGTCCTGCGGCACCCGGTGGACGACTTCGTCGCGTCGTTCGTCGGCCGGGATCGCGGCTACCGCGGGCTGTCGTTCCTCTCCGCCGACGGCGTCGAGGTCAAGGACCTGGAGCTGGTCGAAATCGGCTCCACCGTCGCCGCGAGCGACGGCTGGCGGCTGGCGGTCAACACCGAGAAGCAGCCCCGCGGCTGGCTGCCGCCGAACTCCACTGTGGACGGTCCGCTCACCGAGGACGGCCTCGTGGCCGGCGGTTCGCTGTGGGTGCGGGGGACGCCGATCCGCGGCGCGCTCGACGCGGCGCTGTCCTCGCCCGCGAGCCTCGGCGTGGTCGTGGACGAAGATCACCGGGTGCTCGGCGCCGTGGTCGCGCGGCAGGTGCTGGACGTCATCGAGGCGACGCCCCAGGCGTCATGAGCTGCTGTGCCTTCTGGGGTCGAACCCCAGACCCCAGCCAGGGGGCAAGCCCCCCTGGACCCCCCGAAACCTTCGTGGACGAGCTCGGGCGGTACCTGGGCAGCGCGAACAACCGCGGCCAGATCCTCGGCGACCTGGGCGACCACGTCTACCTGGCGCTGCTCCCGCTGGTCATCGGGATCGTCCTGGCGATCGCGGCGGGCTGGCTCGGCCACCGCTGGCGGCCCGCGCGGCAGGTGCTGATGGTGGTGGCGAACCTGCTCTACACGATCCCGTCGCTCGCGCTGTTCGTCGTCATCCCCGGCCTGATCGGGTCGAAGATCCTGGACAGCGTCAATGTCGTCGTCGCGCTGACGATCTACACCACGGCGCTGCTGGTCCGCCCGGTGCTCGACGCCCTCGACGCGGTGCCGGCGCCGGTGGTCGCCGCCGCGACCGCCGTCGGGTACAAGCCGGTGCGCCGCTTCTTCGCCGTCGAACTGCCGCTGTCCGTGCCGGTGCTGGCGGCCGGCGTGCGGGTCGCGTCGGTCAGCAACATCAGCCTGGTCAGCGTCGGCGCGCTGATCGGCACCGGCGGCCTCGGCGTGCTGTTCACCGACGGCTTCCAGCGCGAGTACTTCTCGCCGATCGTGGTCGGCATCGTGCTGACCCTGCTGCTCGCGCTGGTCGTCGACCTGGTGCTGGTGGGCTCGCGAAACCTGCTGACGCCGTGGACCCGGGTGGCGGCGCCGTGATCACCGATCTCTTCCGCTGGTTCGGCGACCCGGCCCACTGGTCCGGCCCCGACGGCATCCCGCAGCGGCTGCTGGAACACCTCGGCTACACCGCGTTGTCGCTGGTGATCGCGCTGGTCATCGCGGTGCCGCTGGGGCTGTTCGTCGGCCACACCGGCCGCGGCGGTGTCGCGCTGGTGAGCGCCGGCAACGCCATCCGCGCCCTGCCGACGCTGGGGCTCGTCACGTTCCTGTTCCTGCTCTTCACCGAGAGCGTCACCTCGACGATCATCGGGCTCGTCGTGCTGGCCGTGCCGCCGATCCTGGCCGGCACGTACGCCGGGCTGCAGGCGACCGACCACGGCGTGGTCGACGCCGCCGAGGGGGTCGGGATGACCGGCTGGCAGCGGCTGTGGCAGGTCGAGGTGCCGATCTCCCTGCCGCTGGTGCTCGGCGGCATCCGCAACGCCGTGCTCCAGCTCGTCGCGACCGCCGCGGTGGCCGCCTACGTCGGACTCGGTGGCCTGGGCCGGTTCCTGCTCGACGGACTGGCCATTTTGGACTATTCCGAGGTCATCGCGGGCGCGCTGCTGACGACGTTGCTGGCCATCGTCCTGGACCTGCTCTTCGCGCTGCTGAACCGGGCCCTGGTGCCCCGGGGCGTCCGGCTCGCGGCGGCTGTGAAGAAGGTGGCGGCGTGAAGCGGCTGGTCGGTTTGCTGGTCTTGGTGCTGGCGGCCGGCTGCGGCAACCCGCTGGCGGGCGGCGGCGAGGGCGGCGCGACCGGGGACATCATCATCGGGGCGTCCGACGTCGGGGAAAGCCTGCTGCTGGCCCAGATCTACGCAGGAGCGCTGCGGGGTGCAGGCGCCGAGAACGTCACCGTCCGGCCGCCGGTGGGCAGCCGCGAGGTCGTCGTCAAGGCGCTGCAGGACAAGTCGCTCTCGGTCGTGCCGGACTACAGCGGGAACCTGCTGCGGTACTTCGACAAGAACACCACGGCGACGACTTCGCAGGACGTCTACGCGCAGCTGCGGCAGAAGATCCCGCCCGGCTTCGAGGTGCTGGACCAGGCCCCGGCAGAGGACAAGGACCTGCTCGTCGTCGGCCCGCAGCTGGCGTCTTCCGGGGTGAAGACGTTCTCGGACCTCGGGCGGCGCTGCCGCGAGCTGGTGTTCGGCGGACCCGGCCAGTGGAGCAGCCGCTGGAAGGACAAGATCAAGTCGCTGTACGGCTGCGAGTTCAAGGAAATCCGCACGACGGACACGGGCGGCCCGGTGACGGTGGCGGCGCTGAAGTCCGGCGACGTGCAGGTGGCGGACCTGTTCAGCGCGTCGTCGACGATCGCGGCGAACGGGTTCGTGCCCCTGGTCGACGACAAGAACATGTTCCCGGCGCAGAACATCGTGCCGCTGGTGGCCCGCGGAACGTTGTCGCCGCGCGAGGTCTCGGCGCTGAACCGCGTGTCGGCGGCGTTGACGACCGAGCAGCTGACGCGGCTGAACGTCGAGTTCACCGAGGAGAAGCGCAATCCGCTGGACATCGCGGAGGACTTCCTCGCGCGGGCTTAGCGGTCGACGGCCAGCTTGACGCCGAGGCCGATGAAGATGCCGCCGGTGGCGACCTCGATGCGGCGCTGGTTCTTCTTCCGCCGGACCCACCCGCCGACGCGGCCGGCGAGGACGCCGACCGTGCCGTCGACGAGGAACTCGAACACGATCATGATCGCGCCGAGGACCGCGAACTGCAGCCAGACGTGGCCCTTCGCCGGGTCGATGAACTGCGGCAGGAAGGCGATGGTGAAGGTGACCATCTTCGGATTGAGCAGGTTGGTGAGCAGGCCGCTGAGGTAGGCGCGGTCGCTGTTCCGTTCGACGAGCGGCTTGCGGTTCCGGATGGCCTGGACGCCCAGGTAGACGAGGTAGCCTGCACCGGCCACCCGCACGACGGTGAAGGCGACGGGCACGGCGGCGAAGAGCGCGGCCAGCCCGGCCGCGGCGACGGCGACGTGGATGGCTTCGCTGGTGGCGACCCCGGCGGTGGCGAGCAGGCCGGCCTTCGGGCCGCCGCGCATGCCACAGCCGAGGATGAAGAGCATGTCCGGCCCCGGCGTGACCATCGCGATCGCGGTGGTCACGAGGAAGGCCAGGAGGAGGTGCTGGTCGACCGGCATGGCTCGATCGTGGCACGTCGGCTGCGGTGCGCGAACTCCTTTTCGCGCCTGATCTCAGCCGCGCACGGCCGCCGCCACCCGGGCCGCGTCCTCGATGCCCCGCTCCGGCGGCTCCTCCGGCAGCGGCAGCAGCACGACCGAGCCGCTGCCGGCCTCGTGCAGCGCGCGGACCGCCGCCGCACAGGTGTCCACGTCGCCGCAGACGGCCAGGCGATCGATCCACTCCGGACGCAAGCCCGCCGCCAGCTCGTCCACTGTGGACGTCGAGTCCATCAGGGCCAGCAGCTCCGCAGCGAACGGCAGGCCTTCCACCTGCACCCGCGCCCCCGGGGTGAGGGACTCCGCCACCGTCCGCCGCGCCCGCTCGCGGTCGCCCAGCGCCAGCCAGTTGTACGTCACCAGCGCGTGGTGCGGCGGTGCGCCTTCCGACGAACGTCCCGGTTCGATGCCCGCGAGCGCCGTCCGCACGTACTCCGGTGGGGCCGGCTCGGCCAGGATCGTCCCGTCGGCCGCCGCGCCCGCGACCGCCAGGGACTTCGGGCGGCGGACGCCTGCCACCAGCGGCGGCGGCGAGGACGGCGGGAAGACGAGCTCGACCTCGTCGAGGTGGACGTGCTTTCCGTCCATCGAGACGCGCTCGCCCGCCAGCAGGCGACGGACCGCCAGCAGCGTCTCCTCCAGCGCCGCCAGCGGGGACGCCGGATACGCCCCGATCTGCCGCATCCACGACGCGACGCCGTGGCCGAACCCGGCGATCAGCCGGTCCGGGTGCAGCTCGGCCAGCGCCGCGAGCTCCATCGCCGCGATCGCCGGGTTGCGCGCCACCGCCGGCAGGACGCCGATGCCCACCCTGATCGTCGACGTCACCGCGAGCGCCGTCGCGACCGTGGCGACGCCGGCCGCCCAGAAACAGTCCTCGACCAGCCAGAGCTCGTCGAGGCCCGCGTCTTCGGCTTGGCGCGCGAGGTCGCGCAGCTTGGCCGGCGGCTGCTCGCGGTTGATCCGCACCCCCACGGACGAGGTCGGTGTGTACACGCGCGGCTCCTGTTCAGATCCGGGAGAACGCGGGCGCGTACGCGAACGCCCCCGCCTGGACGGGCCGGTACGCGGTGAGCGTCCGCGCCTGGAAGTACCGGCCCCACTTCGGGTCCGGCGCGGTGATCGAGAGCGCCGACGCCGCGGCGAACCCGAACCGCGAGTAGTACGCCGGCTCGCCGAGCAGGACGACCAGGCCGTGGCCGAGCGCGTCCGCCGCGCCGAGCACCGCGTGCATCAGCGCCGAGCCGACGCCGTGGGCCTGGTGCGCGGGCAGCACGCCCAGCGGCCCGAGCCCGACGGCCGCTGCCGGGTCGTCGCCGAGGCGGGCGCGGCTGCAGCACACGTGCCCGGCGACCTCGCCGTCGCGCACGGCCACCAGCGAAAGGGCGCCGATCAGGTCGCCTTCCGCGCGCAGCTCGTCCACGAGCGGCGCCTCGACCGGGACCGCGCCCTCTTCGCGCCGGAACGCCGCGCTGTGGACCGCGTGGATCGCGGCCCGGTCGGCGGGCGTTTCCCGGCGGATCAACATGGCCACAGCATGCCGGGAAACCCGGGGGCGGCGAAATCGTTTTCCGCGGCGGCTCAGGCCGCGCGGCGCTCGGTGGCCGGGAGGTCGGGGCGCGCACGGGCGGTGGCCGTCGCGAACGCCGCGATCAGGCCCAGCGGGAGCACGAGCAGCGCCAGCGCCGTGCTGACCCCGAAGGTCTGCGCCAGCCTGCCGAACAGGGCGGGTCCGGCGAGCACCCCCGCCTGGTGCAGCGTGGAGTACCGGGCGATGGCGAGGCTCGTGTTGCCGCCGACGCCGTGGCCGACCGCGCCCGCGATGAGCGGGATCACCACCGCGAGCCCGCAGCCCTGCAGCGCGAACCCGGCCAGTCCCCACCACGGGTCCGGCGACAGCACCGCCACCAGCACCCCGGCCGCGGTGGCCGCCATGCTCCACCGCAGCAGCGCCACCGGTCCGAGCAGACGGTGCCCGCGGTCGCCGAACATCCGGGTACCGGTCTGCGCCAGGACGAACACGAAGTAGCCCAGCGAAGCGACGTCCGCGCTCGCGCCGCGTTGCTCACGCAGGAACACCCCGCACCAGCTCGACACCGCGCCCTCGCACAACGCGGCCGCCGCGCCGAGACCGCCGAGCACCACCACCGCGCGGGTCCACCCGGACAGCAGCCCGGTCCGCGCCCGCTTCCCCGGCTCGCGCCGCGCAGCGGCCTGCCGCTCGGGCAGCGCGTGCCGCCCGGCGACCAGCGCGAGCACGCACAGCACGGCGGCCACGGCGATGAAGTGCACGCCGAGCGGCACCCCGGCCCGGATCGCGGCGACCGCGCCGAGCGACCCGGTCAGCGCGCCGGCGCCCCACACCGCGTGCAGGCTGCTGAGGAACGGGCGTCGCCCGGCCCGTTCCAGCTCGACGCCCTGGGCGTTCATGGCCACGTCGAGCAGGCCGGCCACCAGGCCCCACACCAGCATCGCGGCCGCCGCGGCGACCGCGCCGGGGGAGATCGCGACGAGCGCCGGGAACCACGGCACGACCGCCGCGGTCAGCCGGATGACCGTCCGGCTGCTCAGGTACGCCGACAGGTGCCCGGCGACCTGCATCGCGACGATCACGCCGACGGTCTGGGCCAGCAGCACCGCGCCCAGCTCGGCGAAGTCGAGGTGCAGGGCGGTGCGCAGTTCCGGAACGCGCGCGAACCACGTTCCGAGCAGGACTCCGACGACGAAGAAGACACCCGCGACGGCCACCCGGTGGCGGCGCAGCCGGGGCATCGGCGTGACGCTACTCATCGGTACCGGTGACTCGCGCCGGGCGGTCGAGCCCGCCGTAGCCCTGCTCACCGGTCCACGTGCCGACCGGCACGTGGGCGTTGAACGGCTGCCCGTCCTCGCGCCGCATCGCCGGCCGCCGGTGCGCGAGGTGGACGAACACGTCGTCGAACTGCAGCACCGACCCGGCCGAGGCGACGCGGTAGAGCATGTCCTCGTCCTCGCCGCCCCAGCCGCGGTAGCGCTCGTCGAACCCGCCGACCCGCTCGTACAGCTCCGGCGTGATCCACAGGCAGGCGCCGGGCACGTCGCGCAGCAGCAGCCCACGGGCGCCGCCGAGCGGCACGTCGGCCGAGCCGCGGCCACAGCGTTCCTCGATCAGGTGATCGCTGGCCGGGGCGTCCAGCGACAGCATCTCGGTGTGCGGCAGGTGCGCGTCGTGGCCGTGCTCGGCGAACCGGGCGTGGTTGCGCGCCAGGAAGCCGCGGTCGACGAGGATGTCGGCGTCGAGCAGGCACAGCGTGCGGGCGGCGCCGAGGGTATGGCGGACCCCGGCGTTGAAGGTCCACGACTTGTTGAACAGGCCGTGGCCGGTGACGTGCACGTAGTGGTCCACGAGCGGTTCGATCCGGCCGCGCCAGCGCGGGCGGTCGTCGAACTCCACGACGGTCACCCGGTAGTGCGCCGACGGCATCGTCTGGTCGCGCAACGCCAGCAGGCAGGCCATCAGGTTGCGGATCCGGCCCGCGCCGTCGCGGTCGGAGATCGGGACGACCACGAGCACCTCGTCACCGCGGCCGTCCGGGCGCGTCGCCGCCCGGTCGGCGAGCCCGGTCAGCCGTTCGAGGTCGGCGTTGCGGGCGTCGGGGGCGTAGGCCGGGCCGCGGAAGTAGTTGATGTAGACGTTGTCGTCGGCGACGTCGGCCCGGCCGCCCAGTTCCTCGGCCAGCGCGGGGTCTTCGTCGAGGAGCACCCGCACCCGTGCCGCCAGTGCGCGTTCGGCGTCGGCGTCGGTGGGGTGCGCGGCCAGGCGCCGGTAGGCGAGGTCGCCGCCCAGCCGGTCGGCCACCGGGCCGGCGACCGCGCGGTAGAAGCGTTCGCTGTGCATCCAGTAGTCGGCGGCGACGTCGGGCACGGCCGGGTCGAGCGTCAGGACCACGTAACCGGTCACCCGCGTGGCGAGGTCCCCGGTGGCCGGGACGGCTCGCCGGTAGGCCGAGGCCGCCGCGAACGTCCCGCCGCCCGTCCGCGTCGGCCGGACGCGCATCGGGTTGGCCGCCCGCAGTGCGCACATCGGGCTGCAGTCACAGGGATGTGGTTGCACGGGAAATTCGCCCTTCGTCGTCCGAGGTGTGCCGGAGCAGCGCCGGAACCACGTCCGGCCAGTCCTGGCGGGCCAGCTCGTGCCCCGCGCCGTCGAGGATCCGCACCGCGGCCCCGGGAATCGCCGCCGCGAGCGCGTGGGCGTGGGCGACCGGGTGGATCGGGTCTTCGGCGCCGTGGATCACCAGCGTCGGCGCGGTGATCCGGCCGAGCAGCGGCCGCCACGGCGAGCCGTGGTCGAGGTAGGCGTGGTTGCCCGCGGATTCGAGCCGCCCGCCCGCGCGGTCGAACACCCGGCCCGCGACCCGCCGGCCGGTGTACTCGTCGATCTCCCTGGCCGGCCCGGCGAGCGGGCGCGCCGCGGCCACCAGGTGATCGACCACGGAATCGCGGTCGGTCCAGTCCGGCGGTTCGACGTCGGCCAGCTCGGTCAGCACCCGCAGGGCGGGCGGCGGCAGGTCGGGACCGGCCACGCCCTCGCCGGGGCTGGTGGCCACCAGCGTCAGCGAGGCGACGCGCGCCGGCTCGGCCAGGGCGGCGACCTGCGCGATCATGCCGCCCAGCGAGATCCCCACGACGTGGGCGCGGGCGACGCCGAGCGTGTCGAGCACGCCGAGTGCGTCGGCCGCCAGGTCCCGCAGGCCGTAGGGCGGCTCGCCCGGTGGCCAGCTCGTGGAGCGGCCGGTGTCGCGGTGGTCGTAGCGGATCACGTACCGGGAACCGCCGGCGAGCAGTTCGCAGAATTCGGCGTCCCACGCCAGCATCGACGCCGACGCGCCGGCCACCAGGAGGATCGCGGGATCGCTCGGGTCCCCGAAGGTCTGCACGCAGAGCTCGACACCGTTCGCCCGCACGATCCGGTCGCGGGACGGCACGTCGACGACCGGCGGCAGGTCGTCGACCAGGTCACGGAAGAGCGCGGCGTAGGCGGCCCGCTCCGCCTGCATGCTGTGCGTGCGCCGCACGAACGCCTGTCCCCGCCGCCACAGCCGCCGGGCGAACACCTCGTCGTCGAGCAGGCGCCGCACTTGCGCGCGCAGGCCGTCGGGGTCGGCGAACACCAGCCCGGTGACCTCGTCCTCGACCAGGCACGTGTTGCCGGGGATGTCCCGGACGACGACCGGGCAGCCGACGTCCATCGCCTCGAGCAGCGCGTTCGGGCTGCACTCCGACGTCGAGGTGTTGAGCACCGCGGTCGCCTCGCGCATGGCGGCGTGCAGGTCGTCGCGGGGCAGTGTGCCGACGTACCGCACCGCCGGGCTGGACCCGCACCGCCGCCGCACGATGGCCTCGAAGTCCTCGTCGTAGGAAACCCCGGCGATGACGAGCATCACGCGGTGGTCCTCGGCGTGCAGCCGCTTGACGCAGTCGATGGCGAACAGCGGGTCCTTGACCGGCCGCAGCCCCGAGGGCAGGAGCAGCAGCTTCGCGTCCTGGCCGACGCCGAGCGCGCGGCGCAGCGAGTAGGCCGACGGCGTGGTGCGCACGCCCTGCGGGATGACCCGCACCTTGTCCGCGACCTGCGGCCACAGCGTGCGGCAGCGCCCGGCGAAGTCGTCGTTGAACGCGACCAGCCCCGCGGCCCGCTCGACGGCCTTCGTCATCAGCGCGTGGAACACCGGCTCGAGGGTGTATTCGTTGAGGTCGGTGCCGCCCAGCGCGAGCACGTACGGCAGGCCCGTTTCGAGGAAGGTGCTGCCGCTGAGGAGGGCGTGCGTGCCGACCAGCGCGAGCACGCGGTGTTCTTCGGCGACCGCGGTCAGCTCGGCCGCGTCGGCGGGTGGCACGAGCAGAACGGAATAGCCGCTCGCGGACAAATGCGCGGCGATCCGCCGGGTCGTCGTGTCACCGCCGCTGGCCGTCGGGCTGTGGAGCAGGGCTAGCAGGTTCATTTCACCAACTTCGGCCGCCGGATTCCGATGCTCGGGAGAAAGCGCGTCGAGCCAAGGAAAATCTTCGCGGTACGGCGGGCCGCCGGACGTCTCCTGGATTGCCCGGGAATGGTGATCAGAACGGGATGATCATTTTTTGTGAACTTGCCGTGACAATTCCGGTGCCGCGGCCGCTGTACTGGCGAATCGGGCCCGGAAACCGGAAAGGCCACCTCGGCGCGGAGTCCGCGCGAGGTGGCCTTCCGGGACCGTCAGGCGATCAGTCGAACGCCTTCGCGATCAGCGCCTTCTGCTCGACCTCGTGCACCTTCGACGAGCCGGCCGACGGGGCCGCCATCGGGCGGCGCGACACGACCTGCAGGCCCGAGAGCACCTCCGGGAACTTCCGGGGCAGGTTCAGGCCGAAGAACGGCCACGCACCCTGGTTTTCCGGCTCCTCCTGGACCCACGCGACCTGCGTCGCGTTCGTGTAGCGCTCCAGCGCCGCCAGCAGCTTCTTCTTCGGCAGCGGGTAGTACTGCTCGATCCGCACGATCGCGACGTCGTCGGCCTCGCGCTTCGTCCGCTCCGCCACCAGCTCCCAGTACAGCTTCCCGGAGGTCAGCAGCACCTTGCGGATCTTCGCCGGGTCCGGGGTGACGTCGTCGATGACGGACATGAACCGGCTTTCGCCGGTGAAGTCCTCGGTCGGCGAGGTCGCGGCCTTGTTGCGCAGCATCGACTTCGGCGTGAAGACGACCAGCGGGCGCTGGATGCCGTCGAGGGCGTGGCGGCGCAGCAGGTGGAAGTAGTTCGCCGGGGTTGACGGGACCGCCACCGTCATCGAGCCCTCCGCGCACAGCGAGAGGAAGCGCTCGATGCGGCCGGACGTGTGGTCCGGGCCCTGGCCCTCGTGGCCGTGCGGCAGCAGCAGCACGACGTCCGAACGCTGGCCCCACTTGGCCTCGCCGGAGGAGATGTACTCGTCGATCACCGTCTGGGCGCCGTTGACGAAGTCGCCGAACTGCGCTTCCCACATGACCAGCGACTCGGGGTTGGCCACCGAGTAGCCGTACTCGAAGCCGACGGCCGCGTACTCCGACAGCGCCGAGTCGTAGATCATCACGCGGCCCTGGCCGTCGGCCAGGTTCTGCAGCGGCGAGTACTCCTGGCCGGTCTTGCGGTCGATGAACACCGAGTGCCGCTGGGTGAACGTGCCGCGGCGCGAGTCCTGGCCGGACAGCCGGACCAGCCGGCCTTCCATCGCCAGCGACCCGAACGCCAGCAGCTCGCCGAACGCCCAGTCGATGTCGCCCTCGCGGGACATCTTGTGGCGGCGCTCCATGACCGGCTTGACGCGCGGGTGCGGGGTGAAGCCGTCCGGCACGTTCACGAACGCGTCGCCGATGTGCTCCAGCGTCTTGCCGGTGATCGCCGTCGCCACCTTGGCCGGCACCTGCTGCTCCTCCTCGACGGAGGGGCTGGCCTTCGCCGGGTGCTTTTCCAGCTCACGCACCTCGTTGAAGACGTGCTCCAGCTGGCTCGAGAAGTCGCGCAACGCGGCCTCGGCCTCCTCGACGGAGATGTCGCCGCGGCCGATCAGCGACTCGGTGTAGGTCTTCCGCACCGAACGCTTGGTGTCGATGATGTCGTACATCGCCGGCTGCGTCATCGAGGGGTCGTCGCCCTCGTTGTGGCCGCGGCGGCGGTAGCAGATCAGGTCGATGACGACGTCCTTGTGGAACGCCTGGCGGTACTCGACGGCGAGCTTGGCCACCCAGTGCGCGGCTTCGGGGTCGTCGCCGTTCACGTGGAAGATCGGCGAGCCGATCATCTTCGCGACGTCGGTGGCGTACTGCGACGAGCGCGAGTGCTCCGGCGCGGTCGTGAAGCCGACCTGGTTGTTGACGATGACGTGCACGGTGCCGCCGGTGCGGTACCCGCGCAGCAGCGACAGGTTCAGCGTCTCGGCGACGACGCCCTGGCCCGCGAAGGCCGCGTCGCCGTGCATCAGGACCGGCAGCACGGTGTAGCCCTCGCCGCCCTTGTCCAGGATGTCCTGCTTGGCGCGGACGATGCCCTCGAGCACCGGGTCGACCGTCTCCAGGTGGGACGGGTTCGCCGTCAGCGACACCTTGGTCTCGCCGTCGCCGAACATCCGGAAGTACTTGCCCTCGGCGCCGAGGTGGTACTTCACGTCACCGGAGCCGTGCGCCTGGCCCGGGTCGAGGTTGCCCTCGAACTCCTGGAAGATCTGGCTGATCGGCTTGCCGACGATGTTCGCCAGCACGTTCAGCCGCCCGCGGTGCGGCATGCCGATGACGACCTCGTCGAGCTCGTGCTCGGCGGCCTTGTCGAGGATGGTATCGAGCAGCGGGATCGCCGTCTCGCCGCCCTCGAGCGAGAACCGCTTCTGGCCGACGTACTTGGTCTGCAGGAACGTCTCGAACGCCTCGGCGGCGTTCAGCTTCGAGAGCACGTACTTCTGGACCGCGGGGTCCGGCTTCTCGTGCGGGATCTCGACGCGCTCCTGGATCCAGCGGCGCTCCTCGGGGTCGAGGATGTGGGTGTACTCGATGCCGACCGTGCGGCAGTACGAGTTGCGCAGCACGCCGAGGATGTCGCGCAGCTTCATCCGCTCCTGGCCGGCGAAGCCGCCGACCGGGAACTCGCGGTCGAGGTCCCAGAGCGTGAGACCGTGGGACAGCACGTCCAGGTCCGCGTGGCTGCGCTGGCGGTAGTTCAGCGGGTCGGTGTCGGCCATCAGGTGGCCGCGCATCCGGAACGCGTCGATCAGCTCGATCACGCGGGCGGTCTTGTCGACCGGGCCGTCCGGGATGTCGGCGACCCAGCGGATCGGCTCGTACGGCAGGCGCAGGCTGGTGAAGACGTCGTCGTAGAAGCCGTCCTCGCCGAGCAGCAGCTGGTGGATGCGCTTGAGGAACTCGCCCGACTCCGCGCCCTGGATGATGCGGTGGTCGTAGGTCGAGGTCAGCGTCATGATCTTGCTGATGCCGAGGTCGACCAGCGTCTTCTCGCTGGTGCCCTCGAAGGCGGCCGGGTACTGCATGGCGCCGACGCCGATGATGGCGCCTTGGCCGGCCTGCAGGCGCGGCACCGAGTGGTTGGTGCCGATGCCGCCCGGGTTGGTCAGCGAGATCGTGGTGCCGGAGAAGTCGTCGGCGGTGAGCTTGTTGTTGCGGGCCTTCTTGACGATGTCCTCGTAGGCCTGCCAGAACTGCAGGAACGACATGTCCTCGCAGCCCTTGATCGAGGCCACGACGAGCGTGCGGGAGCCGTCCTTGCCCTTCATGTCGATCGCGAGCCCGAAGTTGACGTGCTCCGGCGTGATCGCGAACGGCTTCCCGTCGATCAGCTGGTAGTGCCGGTTCATGTTCGGGTACGCCTTCAGCGCCCGCACCATGGCGTAGCCGATGAGGTGCGTGAAGGAGATCTTGCCGCCGCGGGTGCGCTTGAGGTGGTTGTTGATGACGATGCGGTTGTCCGCCATCAGCTTCGCCGGGACCGCGCGCACGCTGGTCGCGGTGGGGACGCTCAGCGAGGCGTCCATGTTCTTGGCGATGGCCGCCGCGGCGCCGCGCAGCTGCTTCGACTCCGGCTCTTCCTTCTTCGCTTCGGCCTTGGGCTCGGCCTTCGCGGCCGGCTTCGGCGCCTGCTTCGGGGCCGCCTTCGCGGGGGCCGGCTTGGCGGCCGGCGCCGTCGACGACTGCTTGGCCGCCGACTCCGCGTTCTGCACGGCCTTGGCCGAGGGCTGCGCCGCCTGGCCGTTGGCCGCCGGCTTGGCTCCGGCCTGCTGCTGCCGGGCGGTGTCCGCCTTGGCCTGCGCGCTCTGCGTCGGCTTGAAGTCCGCGAAGAAGTCGTGCCAGGCGGCATCGACTGAAGAAGGGTCTGCGAGGAACTGGTCGTACATCTCTTCGACCAGCCACTCGTTGGGGCCGAACTGTGACGCAGGGCTGCTGCTGGACACGGCTGGGGCTCGCCTCTATCCGTCTCGATCTCGATCTTGAATCCGCTGATGCGCCTACCAGGCTAACCCCCTCGGTGACCGCGATGTGATGGAACCGGCCTGTGTGAGGCGAGGCGCACTAGGGTATCGGTCACTGACTCGATCAAGATGTGCTAAGGGAACCTTAAGCACTGGACCGGGTACAGGGTTCCCGGGCTCTTCCGCCCGGGTTCGCGCGGCGGCCCGTGGACGTTCACCGGCATGGGTTTACCTGGGCCGATGTGGCTGGTCGAATGTCCGTCGTTCTGGGACCAGGGCCTGGTGCGGCCGCTGGTGACGGAATCCGGCACGGTCGTGCTCCGGTGCGATTCGTGCTCGGCGGTGTGGCCGACACCGGCCGACCTGGACGAGATGGCGTGGGTCGAGCCCGACGAGCCGGACTGGCTGGTCGGGGCCGGGGTGCACGTCCGGCCGGGGACGATCCGGTGAGCGTCGCGGCCGGACGTCGAGGCGGCCGGGATGGGTTCGCTGAGCTGGCGGGAGCTGCCTTAGCCGAGCTCATAGGGCGGCTCGTGGGGGACGAGCTTGACGGCCAGGTGGAGCTGGTCGGTGGCCAGCAGCCCGGCGATGTCACGCACGACGGGTGTGACATCGGTGATGGCGGTGATCCACTCGTCGGCGGGTGCGCTGTCGAGGCCGATCCGGATCGCCTGGAAGTTCAGCGCGGTGTGGTCGAGATCTCGCTCCGCTTCCCACTCGACGTGCGAGTGGGTCAGCGCCTGCTCGAAGCCGTCACGGGTGAGGTCGATCGCGAGGATGCGCTCGTGGCCGGGCTTTCGCCCGTTCTCGCTGCCGTAGGCCGCGAGCCGGAACGACGGCGTGAGCTGCACCGTCCCGCCCCGCTCGAAGGTCTGTTCCTCGAGCGCGGCATCGGCGACAGCGGGCGAACAGGCCTGGTAGACCCGGACGGTCGTCTCGGTCTGCGCCGCCCGCACCTGCCGGTCGGGAACCCGCTGCTCTTCGAACATGCCCGCCATGTTCCCAGCGCCGGCCCCGCCCGGCCACGAACTTTCGGTGTTCAGCCGAGGGCCCAGAGGCGGGCGTAGGGGCCGTTGGCGGCCAGGAGCTCGTCGTGGGTTCCGGTTTCCACGATGCCGCCGTGGTCCAGGACCACGATGCGGTCGGCGCGGGCCGCCGTCGCCAGGCGGTGGGCGACCACGAACGTCGTGCGGCGGCGGGCCACCGTCTCCGTGGCCCGGAGGACCGCCGCCTCCGTCGAGGGGTCCAGGGCCGCCGTGGCCTCGTCGAGGAGGAGGACGTCCGGGTCCACCAGCTCCGCCCTCGCCAGGGCCACCAGCTGGCGCTGGCCCGCCGACAGCGAGCGGCCGCGCTCGCCCACCGGCTGCAGGAAGCCCGAGGGCAGGGCCGCGACGCCGTCCAGCGCGCCCACCGCGCGGACCGCCGCCTCGACCTCCGCGTCGGACGCGGCGGGGCGGCCGTAGCGGACGTTGTCGGCCACCGTGCCCGAGAACAGGTGCGCCTCCTGCGGCACCACGCCCATCCGGCGCCGCAGGCCGGCCAGGTCGTACTCGCGGACGTCCGTGCCGTCGATCCGGACCTCGCCGCCGGTGACGTCGTAGTAGCGCGCCACCAGCTTCACCGCCGTCGACTTCCCGGCGCCGGTCGCGCCGACGAGCGCGATCGTCTCGCCGGCCGCGACGTCCAGCGAGAACTCCGCCAGCGCCGGCGTCCCGGCGCCGGTGTAGGAGAACTCGACCTCCTTGAACGAGACTTCGCCGCGCAGCCGGGCCGGCACCTCGACCGCCTTCTCCGCCGCCGGCACCGACGTCGGCGTCCGCAGCAGGTCGCCGATGCGGTTCAGGCCGACGCTCGCCTGCTGGTAGCCGTCGAACACCGCCGACAGCTGCTGGATCGGGGAGAAGAACTGCTGCAGGTACAGCAGGAACGCGAGCAGCACGCCGGCCGACAGCGTGCCCGCCGAGACGCGGTTGGCCCCGGCCACCAGCACCGTCGTGGTCGCCAGGTCCGACATCAGCGCCACCAGCGGGAAGTACGTCGCCACGTACCGCTGGGCCCGCAGCCGCGAGCGCCGGTAGTCGTCGCTGCGCGAGGCGAACGCCTCCGCGGAACGGTCTTCACGCGTGTACGCCTGCGCGACCCGCAGCCCGCTGACGTTCTCCTGCATGTCCGCGTTCACGACGCTGACCCGCTCGCGGGCCTCGTTGTACGCCTTCGACGCCGAGCGCCGGAAGATCACCGTGGCCACCGCCAGCACCGGCACCATCGCCAGCGCGTACAGCGCCAGCCCGGCGTCGGTGACCAGCAGCGCGGCCGTGATCCCGGCCAGCGTCAGCGCGCTGACCACCGCGGTGGCGAGCCCGGTCTGCAGGAACGTCGAGAGCGCGTCGACGTCCGTCGTCATCCGGGTCATGATCTTCCCGGACAGCTCCCGCTCGTAGTAGTCGAGCCCGAGCCGCTGCAGGTGCGCGTAACTGCGGACGCGCAGCGCGTACAGCACCGTCTCGCCCACCCGCGACGTCAGCCGCGTCTGCGCGAAGACCACCAGCCAGTCGGCCGCGATCACCGCGGCGCCGATCCCGGCGGCCAGCCAGATCATCCACTCGACACCGGTCCGCACCCCGTGGTCGACGCCGAACTGGTACAGCCCGGGCAGCGCGATCGACGCCAGCGCGTCCGCCGCCACCAGCCCGATCACCAGGGCCAGCGGCCCGCGGACCGGCCGCAGCAGCCCGGCCAGCCGGAACTTCGGGTCGGGCGCGGTGACGTCCACACCGGGCAGCCGCGGCTCGTCGGTGGCGGCCGGGAGCTTGCGCACGCCCTCGATCAGCTCCGGTGTCGGCGGCACGTCGAGCCCGCCGCCCCCGCCGACGAACCCGCTGCTGTTCGGGTCGCCACTGCGCAGGCGCGCGGCTTCGGCCAGTGCGTCGACCTCGTCGCGGCTCTCGTCACGCGGCCACAGCGACGGCGTGACCCCGCCCGGACCGCGGTCCAGACCTTCGCAGCGGTGCTTCTCTTCGACGTCGTCGCCCGGGCCCGCCACGAGTTCGCGGAACAGCGGGCAGCGCGCCATCAGCTCGGCCTCGGTGCCGACGTCGACGACGCGGCCTTCGTCCAGTACCGCGATCCGGTCGGCCAGGGCGAGGGTGGAGCGCCGGTGGGCGATCAGCAGGGTGGTCCGGGCCGCGGTCACCGAGCGCAGGGTGTCGTAGATCGCCGCTTCGGTGACGGTGTCGATGGCCGAGGTCGCGTCGTCGAGCACCAGGATCCGCGGGTCGGTGATCAGGGCCCTGGCCAGCCCGAGCCGCTGCCGCTGGCCGCCCGAGAGGGTCAGCCCGCGCTCGCCGACCAGCGTGTCGTAGCCGTCCGGCAGCGCGCGGATGAAGCCGTCCGCCTCCGCGGCTTTGGCCGCCGCGACGATCTCCTCCTCGCTCGCGTCCGGGCGGCCGTAGGCGATGTTGTCCCGGATCGAGGAGGAGAACAGGAACGCCTCTTCGAACACCACGCCGATCGCCTGCCGCAGCTGCCGCAGCGGGATGTCCCGGACGTCGAGGCCGCCGACCCGCACCGCACCCTCGTGCACGTCGTAGAACCGGGGCAGCAGCAACGAAATCGTCGACTTGCCCGAGCCCGCCGTGCCGACCAGTGCGAGGGTTTCGCCCGGGTTCGCGGTGACCGAAAGACCGGCCAGCACCGGTTCGCTGCGGGTGTAGCCGAACCGGACGCCGTCGAGCTCCACGCCCAGCGGCCCTTCCGGCAGCGGGCGCGCGTCGGGGGAGTCGACGACCTCCGGCTGCGCGTCGATCAGCTCGTACACCCGCTCGGCGCCGGCGCGGGTCAGCTGCGCCTGCACGACCAGGCCGGACAGCATCCGGGCCGGGCCGATCAGCGTTGCGAGGTAGGTGGCGAAGGCCAGGAACGTGCCGAGGGTGATGGACCCGTTCAGCGCGAGGACGCCGCCGATGCCGAGCACGGCCACCTGGCCGGCGGCGGGCAGGGCGGCGGTGGTCGCCGTCGGGACCGCCGAGAGCTTCGCCGCGCGAAGCCGTTCGCCGAACAACTTGCGCGCGGTCGCTTCCAGCTTCGAAACTTCCCGCGTCTCCTGGCCGAAGCCCTTGACCACCCGGACGCCGGTGACGGTCTCTTCGACCTGCTGCGCGACATCCGCCGCGCGCTGCTGCGCCGACCACGTCGCCGGGAAGAGGCGCTTGCGGCTGCGCGCCACGATGATGCCGACCGCGGGCGTGACGACCAGCGCGATCAGCGTCAGCACCGGGGACAGCCACAGCATCGCGACGAACGACAGCAGCGCGAAGACCACCGAGCCGAAGGACAGCGGGACCTGCATCAGGATCCCGGTCACCAGCTGCAGGTCGGAAATCGCGCGCGAGGCGACCTGGCCGGTGCGCAGCGCGTCCTGCTTGCCGCCGTCCAGCCGCGAAACGGCGTTGAAGACGCGCTGGCGCAGATCGTGCTGCACGTCGAGGGCGAGCTTCCCGCCGAGGTAGCGGCGCGCGAACGCGGTGCCGAAGGCGATCAGCTGCAGCGCGACCAGGAAGACGGCGATCCCGGGCAGGCCACCGGTCTGCCCGGCGACCGCGTCGTCCACCGCCGTGCGCACCAGCAACGGGCTGGCGGCCTGCACGCCGACGCCGAACGCGGCGGCGAGCAGCGACAGCACGACGAGCACACGGTGCTCCCAGGCCGCGGCGGACAGCCGGCGGATCCAGCCGGCGGTCTCGGTGGGTGGGAGCTCTTGACGGGAGCGGGGCGGAGCGACGGTCACGTTGTGACAGTAAGCGCCACCACCGACAAAATATTTCCGCGAACACAAAGAAGGCCACCTCGAGTTGCTCGAGGTGGCCTTCTCGGACGCCGGGGCTAGGTGATGTCGCGCTTCTGGTTGCCCGCCCAGCCGAGGCCGAAGAAGAGCAACGTCCACGCGAAGAAGATCAGCGCCGAAGCCCACCACGAGATCACACCGGGCGCGCCCGCCGCGAGCTGCAGGCCGAGCGCCGACCAGTGGTCGACGCCGCCCGGCAGGTTGAGCGAGTTGATGCCGAACGCGTCCGCCGCGATCCCGCCCACGATCCCGTTGGCGGTGCCGTTCGGCAGCAGCCCGCCCAGGATGTCGGCCGGTCCCCAAAGCGCGATGACGAGCACGTTCTCGATGATCAGGAACCACACCAGGAACAGCACCACGGCCAGCGGCACGTTGCGCAGCACCGCGCCGAACCCGATGCCGAACAGCGTCACCAGCACCGAGGCCAGGATCGTCCCGCCGAGCGCGGCCAGCCACTGGCCGGCACTCGGCCACCGGCCGGCATCGACCGACGCCATCACCGCGATCGCCGAGACGCCGAAGCTCACCAGGCCGTAGATCGCGCCCCACGCCACGTACGTGATCATCTTCGCGGTCAGCGCCATGACCCGGTTCGGCGCCGTCAGGAACGTCGTCGTGATCGTCTTGCTGCGGTACTCGCCGGCCAGCGCGAAAACGCCGAACAGGCCGGGGATCAGCTGCGCGATGTTCACGCCGTGCGCGAAGGCCAGCAGCCCGACCGGCAGCTTGCTCGCGTCCAGGCCGACCGCGCCCGCGACCTCGCGGGCGTCGCTGGAGCCGATGAAGTCCGCGAAGTCGTTCGTGATCTTGCCCCACACGAACGTCAGCCAGAACGCCACCAGCGCCAGCGGGATCAGCAGCACCCACCACGTGTTCAGCGAGAGCGTCTTGCGGAACTCCGCCTTGATCAGGTTGCCCATCACTGCTGCGGTCCTCCCCAGTACTGCTGCTGTTGCTGCTGCGGGCCCGACGGCGGGCCTTGCGGGTAGTGCTGTTGCTGCGGCGGGTAGCCGGGCGGCGGACCCGGCTGGTACGGCGGCTGCGGCGGCGGGTAGCCCGGCGCACCGGCGTACTGACCCTGCGTCAGCTGGAAGAACATCCGCTCCAGATCGGCGTGCTCCTCCTGCATCCCGTACACCGCGATCCCGGCCTTCGCGGCCAGGTCGCCGATCTGCTGGACGCTCGACCCGGCGACCGCGACCCGGCCGTCCGGCGTCGGCGACACCTGCTGGATGCCGTTCTCCTGCAACGCCTTCACCAGCGCCGCCGGGTCCGCGGGCTGCACCAGCACCCGCGACTGCTGGCCCTTGCGCAGCTGCTCCAGCGGGCCGTAGTAGCGCGTGACGCCCTGGCTGATGATCACGACCTGGTCGATCAGCTGCTCGACCTCGTTGAGCAGGTGGCTCGAAACCAGCACCGTCCGCCGCTGCTCCCGCGCGTACGACCGCAGGAAGTTGCGCAGCCACAGGATGCCCTCGGGGTCGAGGCCGTTCGTCGGCTCGTCGAGCACCAGCACCTGCGGGTCGCCCAGCAGCGCCGTCGCCAGCGCCAGCCGCTGCCGCATGCCGAGCGAGAACCCGCCCGCCTTCCGGTCCGCGGCGCTGCCCAGGCCCACCAGGCCGAGCACCTCGTCCGCGCGCCGGTCCGGCACGCCGATGGCCGCCGCGTACACCCGGAGGTGGTTGCGGGCCGTCCGGCCCGGGTGGAAACCCTCGTTTTCCAAAACCGAGCCGACCACCCGCGCCGGGTTCCCCAGCTGCGAGTGCGGCCGCCCGTTGATCGTCGCCGTCCCCGATGTGGGTGTCACCAACCCGAGCAACATGCGCAACGTCGTCGTCTTGCCGGCCCCGTTCGGGCCGAGGAAACCCGTCACCGAACCCGGTTCGACCGTGAAGCTCAGGTTCTGCACGGCGTTCACTTCGCCGAACCGCTTGCTCAGGTTCTGCACCACAATCCGGCCACTGCCGTCGTGCATACCGTCCCCTAACGTTCCCCGCTGATGCGGCGTCATCCTGCCCTACCGGCGGTCCTCACGCGCACGGAATGCCCGAGAGCGACCTTCGTCACTTTCCGCTACTGGCGAGTAGGGGATCCGGTGTCGCTGACCAGAGGTTTCGTGATCTCCGGCCAGATCAACTTGGTAAAGAATTCGTGCGACTTGCCGACCCGGTGCAGCCAACTCCGCGGAACCCCTCTAAGCTAGGTATCGGCGGCCCGCTCCCAGTGACCCCCAGGCTGGTTGAGCGGGTCGCCCCTTCGTCTCTGCATCGCGGCTTCGCCGCTCATGTCGACTCCGTCGTTTCTCCCGGGGGGCCGAGCCCCCCGGACCCCCACGGTGCCTCGTGTGCGGCTTCCAGCGTGGTTTGGTAGCTCCGCGGCTGGCTTCCGGCGTGGTCTCCTCCGCTTCGCTTTCGGTGTTCCCGGCACGGTGCCTTGCGCTTGGCTTCTGGTGTGTTCCTTGGTGCCGCGTTTGTGCGGGGCTGTGGGATCGTTGCTTGGTGCGGATCTTGGTCGTTGAGGATGAACGGCGGCTGGCCGAGGCTCTGCGGGCCGGGCTTGGTGCTGAGGGTTATGCCGTTGATGTTGCCCACAACGGGCGAGATGCTCTGTGGTATGCCGGGGAACACCCCTATGCCGCCATCGTGCTGGACATCATGCTGCCCGGGCTGAATGGGTATCGGGTGTGCCGGCGGCTTCGGGACCAGGGGGACAGCACTCCCATCCTCATGCTCACCGCCAAGGACGGTGAGGATGACGAGATCGAGGCGCTCGATACCGGGGCCGATGACTTCCTGCCCAAGCCCTTCTCCTACGGCGTCCTCCTCTCCCGGCTGCGTGCCCTGATCCGCCGGGGTGGTGCCACCCGGCCGGGGGTCCTCAAATTGGGGGACCTCGAGCTCGATCAGGCCAGCCGGACCTGCCGGCGCGGTGGCGCCGACATCACCCTCACCGGTAAGGAATTCGCTCTTCTGGCTTACCTCATGCAGCGGCCCGGGCAGGTCGTCACCAAGGCCGAACTGCTCGACAACCTGTGGGACTTCGCGGCTTCCGCGACGGCCAACCTGGTGGAGGTGCACGTCAGCGCGCTGCGGCGCAAGATCGACGTCCCGTTCGGGGCCGAGACCATCCGGACGGTCCGCGGCGCCGGTTACCACGTGGTGACCGCGGGTGCCTAGCTTCTGGCGCGCCACCCGGTTCCGGGTCGCCGTGACCGCCTTCGCCGCGTCCGCCGTGGTGCTCGGGGCGGTGTCCGTGTGGTTCGTCCTCCAGGCGCGCGGCCGCCTCGAGACCGCCGCCGCCCAGCTGGCCGGCGCCCACGCCGACGCCATCGTCCAGCTGCTCAACACCGGCGCCCGGCCCGGCGACCTCCCCCTGCTCGTCCGCGACTCGATCTACGAGGTGAAGGACCAGCGGGGCGCGTCGCTCGCGTCGTGCCCGGTCCTGCGCGAAGCGACGCTGGCCGCCTACGACACCGATGTCACGCTGCGGCCGTACCAATACGACCGGTCCGCGTTGGCGTCCGTCGGCTGCGCACCCGAGCTGCGCGGGCTCGACGACGACCTCACCCTGCACGTCGTGCACGCCGACAGCGGGGACAGCAAGTACGAGGTGTTCGCGGGCGCGCAGCTCGATCCCGAGGGACAGGTCGCGGTCGATTCCGCCCGCACCGTGCTCGCGGCGGGTGTGCCCGCGGTCGCGCTGCTCATCGGCGTCATCGCGTGGCTCGCCGTGCGCCGGTCGCTGCGCCCGGTCGAGGCCATCCGCGGCGAGGTGGCCGAGATCGGCGCGCACGACCTCGGCCGCCGCGTTCCGGACCCGCGCACCGGCGACGAGATCGCGCGGCGGGCCGGGACGATGAACACGATGCTCGCCCGGCTCGACGAGGCCGTCACGCGGGCAGAGCCGGTTCACCTGGCTTCGCCCCGGGCCGGGGGCATCGCCACCCGGACCCCCGAAAAGCACAGCGGCACGCCGTCTCCCGCGTCGCCGTCACGGTGTCCGTAGTGGACGGACAGGCGGTGCCGACGGTCGACGACGACGGGCCGGGCATCCCGGAAGCGGATCGCGAGCGCGTCTTCGACCGGTTCGTCCGGCTGGACGACGCCCGCGATCGCGACGACGGCGGATCCGGGCTGGGCCTGGCGATCGTCGCCGACATCGCCCGCGCCCACGGCGGCACGGCGGCGGTCGAGGGCGGCAGCCGGTTCGTCGTCCGGCTGCCGGAGCTGAAGACGTCTTGAGCCCGCTTCAGGTCCCGTTCAGCGAGCAAGATCAACGCTGCGGGCATGCAGATCTCCTGGCGGCCGCTCGACCACGCCGAATACCGGGCCTCCTCGTGGTTCCCCGGCTTGACCGGCCTGCGCGCGCTTGCCGCGCTGGCCGTCGTGTTCTTCCACTACGGCGGCCCGGTTGCCGGCCCTCTGCAGGGCTGGATCGCCGTCCAGCTGCCGTCGATCGCTTTCGGACGGCGGCTGCCGGGCGGTGTTCGCCGGAAGAAAGGGGAGCGGGCTCCTGCCGGGATGCGGCAGGAACCCGCTCGGCGGAAATGAGGTCAGGCGAGGACGGTGTCCAGCGGCGTGTGCGGCAGGTCGTGGGCCACCGCGACCGGGCCGTTCGTCAGGGCGCCGTCGTGTGTGTTGAGGCCCTTCGCGAGGGCGGCGTCGGCCTGCAGCGCGGCCTTCCAGCCGTGCTCGGCCAGCTGGACCGCGTAGGGCAGGGTGACGTTCGTGAGGCCGTAGGTCGACGTCCGGGGCACCGCGCCCGGCATGTTCGCGACGCAGTAGAAGACGGACTCGTGCACGGTGTAGGTCGGGTCGTCGTGCGTGGTCGGGTGCGAGTCGGCGAAGCAGCCGCCCTGGTCGATCGCGATGTCGACGAGCACGCTGCCCGGCTTCATGCGGGCCACCAGGTCGTTCGAGACCAGCTTCGGCGCCTTCGCGCCGGGGACGAGCACCGCGCCGATGACCAGGTCGGCCTGCAGCACGGCCTCCTCGACCGAGAACCGGGTCGACGTCACCGTGCGGATGCGGCCGCCGAAGTCGTTGTCGATCTGGCGGAGGCGGTCGACGTTCGTGTCGAGGATCTCGACGTCCGAGCCGAGGCCGAGCGCGACCCGGGCGGCGTTGAGGCCCGCGACGCCGCCGCCGATGACGACGACGCGCGCCGGGTGCACGCCGGGGATGCCGCCGGGCAGCACACCGCGGCCGCCGCTGGGCTTCATCAGGGAGAACGCGCCGACCTGCGGGGCCAGCCGGCCCGCGACCTCGGACATCGGGGCGAGCAGCGGGAGCGCACCGTTGGCGGTCTGCACCGTCTCGTAGGCGATGGCGGTGGTGCCGGCCGCCAGCAGCGCGTCGGTCAGCGGCCGGTCGGCGGCGATGTGGAGGTAGGTGAACAGGACCTGGTCGCGCCGGAGCCGCCCGTACTCCTCGGCGACGGGTTCCTTGACCTTGAGGATGAGCTCGCCCTCGGCCCAGGTCTCGTCGGCGGTGGTGAGGATCTTCGCGCCGGCGGCGACGTACTCCTCGTCGGTGATGGACGAACCCACCCCGGCGCCGGTCTCGACGAAGACGTCGTGCCCCCGGCCGGCCAGCTCGTGCACCCCGGCCGGGGTCAGCGCGACCCGATATTCGTGCTTCTTGATCTCACGGGGAACGGCGATACGCACGGTCGGCCTCCTGGGTCGGTCTGCGTCCGGAATTCGGGGCGGTGTTACCACTCACGGTGAACCACCCGGACGGCGGTGTCATCGTGCTGCACGGACAGTTCTGAGCAGCTTTCGTAGTGCTGTCGAAACAAGTCGCTTGACTTCGACTTCACTTGAAGTTGCAGCGTTACGACATGCGTGCGGTGTGGTTGAGAGAGTTCGGCGGTCCGGAGGTCCTGGTCCCGGGGGAGGCGCCGGATCCGGTTCCCGGGCCGGGACAGGTGCTGGTCGAGGTGGTGTTCGCGAACACCACGTTCGTGGAGACGCAGTTCCGGGCGGGCGCTCCGGGGCCGTTCCGGGCCGGGCTGCCGGTGATCCCGGGCAACGGCGTCGGCGGCGTGATCAGCGGGGTCGGCGAGGGCGTGGACCCGGGGCTCGCGGGGCAGCGGGTGGTCACGTCGACCGGCGGCTCGGGCGGGTACGCCGAGCGCGTCGCGGTGGACGCGGCGGCGGTGTTCGAGGTACCGCCCGCGCTTTCGCTCGACGCGGCGGTGGCGCTGCTCGCGGACGGCCGGACGGCGACCGGCCTGGTGCATGCGACCAGGGTGCGCCCCGGCGATCGAGTACTGGTTGAGGCAGCGGCGGGCGGCGTCGGCGGCCTGCTGGTGCAGCTGGCGAAGGCGGCGGGAGCCACGGTGATCGGCGCCGCGGGCGGCCCGGCGAAGGTGGCGCACGTGCGCGGGGCCGATGCGGTGGCCGACTACCTGCGGCCGGACTGGACCGCCTCGGCCGGCCCGGTGGACGTCGTGTTCGACGGCGTGGGCGGCGAGATCGGCACGGCGGCGTTCGGGCTGCTGCGCCCGGGCGGCCGGATGGCGGTGTACGGGCTGGCGGGCGGTTCGTGGGCCGAAGTGTCCGAAGAGGACGCTGCCGCGCGCGGAGTCTCGCTGGTGCGGTCGATCGGGACGCCGGCGCAGCTGCGGGCGTTCACGGAGTCGGCGTTGGCCGCGGCGGCGACGGGGAGCCTGGTGCCGGTGATCGGGCAGCGGTTCCCGCTGGAGAAGGCGGCGGACGCCCACGCGGCGATCGAGTCACGCGCGACGGTGGGGAAGACGTTGCTGGTCGTATAGCGGCAATTTCGGCGGCGGGGCCCCTCTGGCGCGCCCCACCCATCCCTGGGGGACGAGCCCCGCTCAGTCTATCGGTCGGCGCCGACCGATCTGGCCGTTTCAGGGGCTTGGAGCCGGATTGATCCACAAGCGGCGAGGGGTGTGGACAGCTTGGAAGGCGGCCGAAGAGCGCGAGGTGGCGAGACGAAATCAACCGAGGGCTTGTGCTGGGGAAACCGGGCAGGAGCGGGGAAAATCGCCGCAGCGGGTGCATCGAGAGCACTGGGGCAGGAGAGCCGAGAAAGCGAGGCGGCGCGGCCGAACCAACCGAAGTCTGCCGAGCCGCTCCGGCGGACCAAGCCAGGACCAAGCCAGGACCAAGTCAGAACCAAGCCAGGACCAAGCCACCGGAAAGCCGTGAAGGCCACCTCGGTGAGAGATGGCCTTCACGGGTTCCGCCGCGGGAAACGGAGGCTCAGGCGCGGTACGCCGACCACGAGCTGTTCATCCGCGAGCTCTGGCCCGCGGTGAACTCGTACATGCAGCTGTCGTAGCTGTAGTCCATGAAGTTGTGGACCGGGTCCTTGCCCGTCGAGGTGCAGGTGTCCTTGTTCGCCGGGCAGCCCGACGTCGCCGTCGCCTCGGCCGGGGTGTCCGACACGTAGTCGCCCGAACCGGAGCAGCCGCCCTGGAACGTGTGGTACAGGCCCATCCAGTGGCCGACCTCGTGGGTGGCCGTGTCGCCCTCGTTGAAGTTCGTCGCCGAGCGGCCCGGGAGGGACTCGTCGAGGATGACGACGCCGTCCAGCTTCGGCTGGGAGCTGTAGTTCGACGGGAACGTCGCCCAGCCGAGCAGGTCGTCGCCGAGGTTGGCCGTGTAGATGTTCAGCGCGTTCTTGCCGCCCTTGCGCAGGGCGTTCTTCATGTTGCGCTCGGCCGACGTGCCGTCGGTGATGCCGTTGTACCAGGTGGAGTTGTTCGTGTAATCGGTGCTCACGAGCGAGAAGCTGAAGCCGCTCGACGCGTAAGCGCTGTTCAGGACCGAGATCTGCTTGCTGATCGTCGACGCGGGCAGGTTGCCGGTCGAACCGCTGGTGATCACGTGGAAGTACACCGGGATCGAGACCGCGGCCGCCTGGGCGGAGAACGCCGTGCGCTTGCCGGCGAGCTTGCTCTGCATGTCCGCTTCGATGCGGGCCGCCTCCGCCGGGGACACCGTGTCGGCGTGGCCGTCCTTGCTGCGGTCCGCGGCGTGCGTGGGGGTGAAGCAGTCGCCGCTCGGCGCCGCGACGGCGCTCCCGGCTCCTGCGGCCGGGACGACCAGGGCGATCAGGGAGAGCGCGGACACCGCACCCAGCTTGACGGCCTTACCGAACCGCTCCGAACTGCTCATGGAGGTACTCCTCTGGCAACGACCCGGCTACCCGGGGTGGTGAGGAGAAAATGCGCCACGCGATCTTCGGAATCCACCATCTTTCGGCTGGAAAAGACAATCCGAACGATCGGCGCGATCCATGCGGAGTAACGCATCGGCGAAACGTTGGGCCGAACGGCCCATCAGCTCCAGCGCAGGGCGACGAGCTGGGTCAGCAGGGCCAGCCGGACGTCGGGGTCGTCGAGGTCCAGCGGCACCAGCTCGAGGAGCTTCCGCATCCGGTACCGCAGGGTGTTCGGGTGGATCCGCAGTTCCTTCGCCGCCGCCCGCGGGTCGCCGGGGTGCCTCAGCCACTCGTAGAGCGTCTCGACGTACCCCGCCTTGCCCGATTCGTCGTGCGCGCGCAGGATGCCCAGCGGGCCGAGGTCGGCGACCCGCGCCGCCGAGGCCGCCGTCGCGCCGCGGTGCAGCGTCAGTGCCGTCCACGCCTCGTCGAAGGCGATCACGCGCTCGGCGAGGATTTCGGCGCGCAGCAGGCCGAGGGCTTCGTCGGCCTGGGCGCGCGACGCCGAGAGGTCGCCGATCCCGCCGGGGGAGCCCGCGGCCGCGCGGGAAGCTCCGCCGCGCCGGGACGCCGGTTGCGCGAGCAGGGCCTGCCGCAGCTCGGCCCAGCCGCCCGGCCCCGGCCGGTCCGGCACCACGGCGTAGAGCAGCCCGCCGAGCTCGGTCGCCACCGGGCGGCTGCCGATGCCCTGGGAGATCCGTTCGAGCAGGGCGAGCCGCAGGCCTTCGGCGTCGCGCCCGGCACCGCCGGTGACCTCGATGACGACCACGCGGTGCGGCTCGTCGGACAGGTCCAGCTCGGCCATCGCCTTGCGCGGGTTCGCCCGGCCTTCGAGCACCGCGCGCAGCAGCTCGGCCGACGCGCGGCGCTGCGCGTCGGTGTGCGCGCGCCGCCGCAGCAGGTGCAGCGCGACGACCGGGGCGGCGTCGGCGAACGCGGCCGCGCGCTCGTCGGACACCGGCCCGGCGACCACCGCCCACATCGACCCGAGCAGCTCGCCGCCCATCCGGATCGGCACGATCAGCCGCGGCAGCGTGCCGTCGCGCTGGGCCGGGACGAAGATCGTCTGCCGGCCGCGGGACAGCTCGCGGAACACCCCGCGCGACCGGAACCGCGCGAGGACGTCGTCGGGGATGCGCCGGCCCATGATCGTGGCGACCCGGGCGGAGTCGGTCAGGTCCTGGCGCGCGGAGTAGGCGAGCACGCGCGAGTTGGTGTCCTCGATGGTCACCGGCGCGTCGACGACGCTCGCGACGGCGTCGGCCAGCCGGAACAGGTCACCGGACCCGGGGTCGAGGTCCTCCGACTCGTCGGCGAGGGCGTCGAGGACGGTCCGCAGCAGCCAGACGAGCTGCGCCCACGACGTCGCGGCGTGCACCTGGATCAGCGCGATCCCGCTGGCCTTCGCGGCCCGCTTCACCGCCGGTTTCGCGGCCAGCGGCGGCTTGAGCAGCACCGCGGCGGCGCCCTGCCCGGCGCTCTGCTTCACCAGCTCGGCAGCGTCTTCGGGCCCGGTCGTGGCGACGCCGAGCACGAGGTCCCCGGCGGACAGGGTGAGGGCCCCGCCGGGTTCGGCGATGACGACGTCGGCGACCGCGGGCGAGTCGTCGGGCACCTGGAGCGCGTGGAGCAGCGTCGGCCCCACCCGGTCGACCACGCTGCGCACCGAAACCACAAGACCATTCTCGCCGAGAAACCGCTGGAAGGCTCGGTAGGGTCGGCGGGGTGAGCGAAGCCCGGCGGATCGTGGAAAGCGGTTACGACAGCGTGGCGGAGCGGTACCTCGAGTGGAGCGCGCGGATCGCCGACGACCCGCGGTCGCGGTTCCTGGGGGAGCTGACCGGCCGCCTCGACGACGGCGCCCGGGTCCTCGACCTCGGCTGCGGCGCCGGCGTGCCGAGCACCGCCGCGCTCGCCGGACGGCACGACGTCCTCGGCGTCGACCTCTCCGCGGCGCAGCTGGCACTGGCGCGGCGGAACGTCCCCGGCGCGCGGTTCGAGCGGGGCGACATGACCGCACTGTCCTTTCCGGACGGCAGCTTCGCCGCCGTGACGGCGTTCTACTCCGTGTTGCACGTGCCGCGGGAAGAACACGGCGGGCTCTTCGCCCGGATCGCCGCGTGGCTGCGTCCCGGCGGCTGGTTCCTGGCCGCGCTCGGGTGCAGCGAAGCGAACGGCGTCGAGGCCGGCTGGCTGGGCGCGCCGATGTTCTTCAGCAGCCACTCGCCCGCGGAAAACCGGCGGCTGCTCGAAGCGGCCGGGTTCACCCTCGAGGTGGACGAGATCGTGACGATGCGGGAGCCGGAGGGGCCGGCGACCTTCCACTGGGTGCTCGGCCGGCGCTGAGCCGGGGCCTGCCGGGGCGGTGGCGGGCGGACGCGCCGCCCCGGCAGGCGTTCAGGGGATATCGCTCACTGCGCTCCGGTGATTTCGGGAATGCCGGACCCGGCCGATCGTTCCTCGGGTCCGGAGAGGCGCCGACTCTATTTCATCCCGGCGATCCTTCCCAGCCGGTTCCCCCATTCATCGCAACGGTGGAAAACTCCTGCCGGAGACGCCGGGAGAGCGAAAAGAAACCGTCAGTGGCGTGGGAAGCCCTTGTGGTCAGCCAAACCCGCCCCGGTGCGCACGCGGATCGGGCGTATGGCATCCTCTCGCGATCGACCGGACGGTTTCGCCGGGGAAAGTGCGAGGTGGTCAGCTTGTACGGACGTGACGTGGCGGAATGGCAAAAGATGATCGACGCGGGCAAGGCGATTCTGATCGCGCGCGCGGTCGTCGACCGGACGACTTCCTTCGGTGAATTCGCCGCCGCGCTGACCCGGCGCACCGGGGTGGCCGGGTTCGACTTCACCACCGGCGACGGCCGCGCGAGCATGGCCCACCTGCTCGACCGCATCTCCGAAGCCGGGTTCGAGGAGGCGGGCGGGCGGCTGCTCGGCGCGCTCGTCCGGAACCTCGGTGCCGACGACGCCGGGCCCGGCTTCTACCGGCTCGCGAGCCGCAAGGGCCTGGCCGTGCCCCGCACCCGCGGCGGGCGCCAGCTGTTCTGGGCCCAGCACGTCCGCGAGCTGCACGAACACTTCGCCGGCGTCGGCAGGCGGCCCGCGGCGGGGTGATCAGTGTGGTCCGGGGCTCCGCCCCGAGCCGGGGGCTCCGCCACCCGGACCCCCGAAAGCCGCGTTGTGCGGCTTCCGCGCGTCGATGTCCTCCGGCGTGTACTGCTCGCGCTTGGTCGTCAACGCCCAGCGGTGCCCGTCCGGGTCGACGACCCGGCCGTAACGCTCGCCGAAGAACATCTCCGCGACGGGTGCTTCCACCGTCGCGCCCGCGAAGACCGCGCGGCGGGCGAGGTCGTCGGGATCGGCCGTTTCCAGCGTCAGCAGCATCGGGATGCCGCCGATCGTCGACGGCGCCAGCGCGTCGAGCGCGGCGATCTCCTGGCTGACCAGCAGCCGCGCGTCGCCGACGGCCAGCTCGACGAACAGCACCGTGCCATCCGGCAGGACCGTGCGGAAGAGCTCCACCGCGCCGAACGCCTTGGTGTAGAACGAAAGGGCCACGTCCACATCCCGCACGAACAGGTGCGGCACCAGGCCGAGCGGGCGGCTCACGCCGACTCCGGGCGCGCCGTCAGCCCCGCGGCCCCGGCCGCGGCGACCAGCCGGGCCAGCAGGGCGGCCTCCCGTTCGGCGGCCGCGCGGCCGGCCGGGGTGATCCGGTAGTAGCGGCGGCGCGAATCTTCGCCCGGGAGCTCCTCGGCCAGGCCGTCGGCGGCCAGCCGGGTCAGCGTCCGGTAGAGCGTTCCGGGCCCCAGCTGGACGGCGTCGCCGGTGACCTCGGCGACGAACCCCATGATCCCGTAGCCGTGCGCGCGCCCGCCCGGCCCGGCGGCCAGCGCCAGGAGCACCTGGAACGCCGCGGGGGTCAGCGGGTTGCCGTCGGCCATGGACCGAGCCTACACTCCGGTCTGGTTATATCCATGGTGGATATAGAGAGGCGGGAACCATGCCCATCCAGGGAGTCGGCAAGGTCGTGGTCGGGGTCGAGGACCAGGCGCGCGCCAAGGAGTTCTGGTCGGCGGTCGTCGGCTTCGCGGTGACGACGGACGTGCCCTACGACGACCAGGGCCGGCGTTGGGTCGAGGTGACCGCGCCGGACGGGACGATCCTCGTGCTCAGCGAGAACCCCGAGGACCGTCCCCGGAGCACCGGCGACCAGCTCCCGACGTCGAACTTCTTCCTATACGCCGACGACGTCGAGAAGACCTACGAGGAGCTGTCGGCGAAGGGGGTGGAGTTCCCCGCGAAGCCGGAGAAGCAGCCGTGGGGCTGGTGGTCGATGTTCACCGACTCCGAAGGGAACCGCTTCGCGCTGCAACAGCGCGGCTAGCGGGACAGGACCGCCGTCAGGACCCGCCACAGCTCGGCCGCCGGGTCCTCGGCCGGCTCCGGGGACCGCCACGCGACGATGCCGTCGGGCCGCACCAGCGAAGCGCCGCCCGTCGAAAGGCCGTAACGAGCGGCGAAGACGGCGTCGTCGAGCACGTGGCAGTCGAGGCGGACGCCCAGCTCCGCCGCGATGTCCGCCGCGGCCGGTTGCCACCGCGTGCCGTCGCCGGCGCACAGCAGCACCCACGAGCGGCCGATCAGGTCCACAGTGGACTCCAGGCCCGGCGCGCGGAAGCCGGGCCGCCCGGTGGGCGCGTGCACGTCCTCGACGCGTTCGCCGTCGTCCGGCTCCTCCGCGAGCACCGCGGTCGACCGGTAGCGGAACCCGAGGAGGATCGACAGCTGGTCCTCGGCCTTCGTCAGCCCGGAGACGTCGAGATCGGGGTGCATGCGCTGCTTCATGTTGTGCAGCGACGTGTCGATGACCATCCGCGCGATCGGCTTGCGCTCGGCCTCGTAGGTGTCGAGCAGCGCCGGACCCGCTTCGCCGCGCAGCACCGCGGCGAGCTTCCAGGCGAGGTCCGCGGCGTCGCCGACCGCCGTGTTGCCGCCCATCCCGCCGGTCGGCGGCGTCACCTTCGCCGCGTCGCCGATCAGGAAGACCCGCCCGGCGCGGAACCGGTCGGCGAGCCGCGCGGCGACCTCCCACGAGCCCGTCCAGACGATCTCCGGGTCCAGGTCCGGCAGGTCGGTGGCGGCGCGGATCATCGCGACGAGCCGGTCGTGGGTGAAGTCCGCCGGGCTTTCGCCGCGGTCCGGGAAGTAGTCCGGGGCGAAGACGTACCGGTTCGGCACATCGGTGGTGACGAACCCGGCGGTGAAGTCCGGGTGCTGCAGGTAGAACAGGTCGGACACGCCGGACTGGACGCGGTCGCCGAGGTCGGCGTCGAACACCACGCCGAGGCAGTGGCTCAGCGCGTCCAGCCCGGTGGTCCCGATGCCGAGCCGCTGCCGGATGCCGCTGCGCCCGCCGTCGGCGGCGACGACGTAGTCCGCGCGCACCACGGTTTCCTCGCCGGACTCCCGGTGGCGCAGCGTCGCGGTGACGCCGCCGTCGTCCGGCGTCAGGTCGGTCAGCTCGGTCCGGAACACCACCCGCGCGCCCGCCTTTTCCGCGTGCGCCAGCAGGATCGGCTCCACGACGTCCTGGCCGGCCATGCCGGCGGGCAGCGTCGTCGACGCCGAAACGTCGAACTCGCTGCCGTCCTGGACCAGCCGGTGCAGCACCCGGCCGGCCAGGCTGGTCGCGACCGTGACCCGCAGCCCCTGCGACGCCCGCGGGCTCGCCGCCAGCACTTCGCGGTCGATGCCCGCCCAGTGGAACAACTCCATCGTGCGCCAGCTCTGCCCGGCGGCCCGCGAGTGGATCGACGTCCCCGCGTGCCGCTCGACGGTCAGCACGTCCACTCCCGCCTGCGCCAGGAACAGCGACGCCGACAGCCCGCCCAGTCCCGCCCCGACGACCAGCACCTGAACCCGCTCGCTCATGACTACCTCCACGCCTGTGAATCTTCCCTGATGAATATCTTAGCGACAGAGAGATTCGATTGGCAAGGAAAGCTCCTCTCCCAGGAGGTGGGAAGGGTTGGGTGGGCCGTTCGGCGCAAGTAGCTTCATCCCGGCAGGCCCCTCCGAGAACCCCTTGAGCCGCAAGGAGAAAACCGATGGCCGAGACTTCGGCGTGGTCCTTCGAGACCAAGCAGATCCACGCGGGTGCCGCGCCGGACCCGGCCACCGGGGCACGGGCGACGCCGATCTACCAGACGACGTCGTACGTCTTCCGCGACAGCCAGCACGGCGCCGACCTGTTCAGCCTCGCCGAGCCCGGCAACATCTACACGCGGATCATGAACCCGACCCAGGACGTGCTGGAGCAGCGGCTCGCCGCGCTCGAAGGCGGGGTCGCGGCGCTGGCGTTCGCGTCGGGCTCGGCCGCGACCACGGCGGCGATCCTGAACCTCGCGGGGGCGGGCGACCACTTCGTCTCGAGCCCGTCGCTCTACGGCGGCACCTACAACCTCTTCCACTACACGCTGCCGAAGCTCGGGGTCGAGGTCACGTTCATCGACGACCAGGACGACCTGGAGCAGTGGCGCGCCGCGGTCCGGCCGAACACCAAGCTGTTCTTCGCCGAGACGCTGGCCAACCCGGGCAGCAACGTCCTCGACATCCGGGGCGTCGCCGGCGTCGCGCACGAGGCGGGCGTGCCGCTCGTCGTCGACAACACCGTGCCGACGCCGTACCTGCTGCGCCCGATCGAGCACGGCGCCGACGTCGTCGTGCACTCCGCGACGAAGTACCTCGGCGGTCACGGCACCACGGTGGCCGGCGTGCTGGTCGACGGCGGCACGTTCGACTTCGGCCAGGACCCGGCGAAGTTCCCGGGCTTCAACGAGCCCGACCCGAGCTACCACGGCCTCAAGTACTGGGAGGCGCTCGGCCCGGGCGCGTACGCGGCGAAGGCGCGCGTCCAGATCCTGCGCGACACCGGCGCGGCGATCGCGCCGTTGAACAGCTTCCTGATCCTGCAGGGCATCGAGACGCTGTCGCTGCGCCTCGAGCGGCACGTGGCGAACGCGCAGGCGCTGGCCGAGTGGCTGGAGCAGCGCGACGAGGTCGAGAAGGTCTACTACGCCGGTCTCCCGTCCAGCCCGCACTACGCCAACGCGCAGAAGTACCTCCCGCGCGGCGCGGGCGCGGTGCTGTCGTTCGACCTGCGCGGTGGCGTCGCGGCGGGCCGGAAGTTCGTCGACGGCACGGAGCTGCACAGCCAGCTGGTGAACATCGGTGACGTCCGCAGCCTGATCGTGCACCCGGCGTCGACCACGCACAGCCAGCTGAATCCCGAGGAGCAGCTCTCCAGCGGCGTCACGCCCGGGCTGGTCCGGCTCGCCGTCGGGCTGGAGGGCATCGAGGACCTCAAGGCCGACCTCGAGGCCGGATTCCGGGCGGCCAAGGCGGAACTGTGACGGCTGGGCCCGTCACCGGCGCCTGGCGGATCGGGGATCCGCCGGGCCGCCGCAAGTTCGTCACCGGCCCCGGCGCGCTCGCGCTGGAGGCCGGTGGCGTGCTGCCGTCGTTCTCGCTCGCGTACGAGACGTGGGGGACGCTGAACTCCGCTGCGTCCAACGCGATCCTCGTCGAGCACGCCCTGACCGGGGACAGTCACGCGGCCGGTCCCGCCGGGCCGGGCCACCCGAGCGCGGGCTGGTGGGACGGGCTCATCGGGCCGGGAAAGGCCGTCGACACCAACGAGTTCTTCGTCGTGGTCCCGAACGTGCTGGGCGGCTGCCAGGGTTCGACCGGGCCGTCGTCGCTTTCGTCCGACGGCCGCCCGTGGGGCAGCCGGTTCCCGGCGGTGACGGTTCGCGACCAGGTCGCGGCCGAGGCGGTGCTGGCGGACGCGCTGGGCATCGACCGCTGGGCGGCCGTCGTCGGCGGGTCGATGGGCGGGATGCGGGCGCTGGAGTGGGCGGTGTCGCTGCCGTCGCGGGTGGCTTCGGTGCTGGTGCTGGCGTCGACCGCGCGGGCGTCGGCCGAGCAGATCGCCTGGGCGTCCCCGCAGCTGCACGCGATCCGCGGCGACCCGTTCTTCCACGGCGGCGACTACTACTCGGCGCCGTCGGGGCCCGTCGCCGGACTCGGCGTCGCCCGGCGGATCGCGCACGTCACCTACCGCAGCGAACCCGAGCTGGCCCAGCGGTTCGGCCGGGTTCCGCAGGACGGCGAAGATCCCCTGCGCGGCGGCCGGTTCGCCGTCGAGTCCTATTTGGACCACCACGCGGCCAAGCTGGCCCGCCGGTTCGACGCGAACAGCTACCTGGTGCTGACCGAGTCGATGAACACCCACGACGTCGGCCGCGGCCGCGGCGGCGTGGCGGCGGCGCTGGGCCGGGTGACGGCGCGGGCGGTGATCGGCGGCGTCGACAGCGACCGGCTCTACCCGCTGTACCAGTCGGCGGAGATCGCCTCCGGGATCCCCGGGGCGCCGGAGCCGTCGATCGTGTCCTCGCCGTACGGGCACGATTCGTTCCTCATCGAAACCGGCCAGATCGCGGCTCTGGTGAAGCAGCTGCTCGGCTAGTACGTCCGCGGACGTACCGGTATGAGCCGCTCCGCGACGGACGACCGCGCCGCCCCGGCCGCGAAACCATCGCCGGATGCGGAAACCATGGTGGCTGCTCGTCGTCGCGCTCGGGTCCGGGCTGGTGCTCACGTACCCGTACCTGGGACTGGACCCCGGCAGCAGCCGCATCGAGGTGCGCGACAACCTGCGCTACGCGGTGCTGGTGGCGCACATCTTCCCGGCCGCGGTGGCGCTCGTGCTCGGCCCGCTGCAGTTCGTGCCCGCGGTGCGGGCGCGCCGGCGGCTGCACCGGACGCTCGGCCGGAGCTATCTCCTCGCCGGTGTCCTGCCGTCGGCGGTGGCCGGGATCCCGGTCGCGCTCTGGTCCGGCCGGCTCCTCACCCAGCTCGGCCTCACCACCGCGGCCGTCCTTTGGCTGGTCACCGGCGGCCTCGCGTACCGGGCGGCCCGGCGGCGTGACTTCGCCGCGCACCGGGCGTGGATGACGCGCAACTACGCGCTGACGTTCCTTGCCGTCACTTCGCGTGTCCTGGTGCCGGTGTTCCTGCTGGCCCAGGCCCCCTTCGGGGGCGTCGATGCGGCAAGTGCGCCCTCGCTGATTCCGCTGGGGCAGACACTGGGCTGGATCCTCGACCTGGTCGTGGCGGAAGTGCTCATCAGACGACGCCGGCGTTCCGTGGCTTAGTAGCCCTCAGTCCGAGACGGCCTCGGAGATCCAGGGCGCCACCGGCAGGTCGCGGTCCAGGCACTCCACCGACAGCCGGATGGTCCAGCGCAGCGCCTGCAGGACGAGGCTGTCGACCTCGTCCGGGGCCGCGTTGGCGAGCGCGATCTCGACCTGCTCCTGCGCGGCTTCGGTGTTGCCGTGCACCTCCGCGAGCAGCGTCCGGACCGCCGTCCGGACCGGCGGGTCGGCCTGGTCGATCGAGACCTCTTCGCCGTCCTCGTCGAAGACCTGGACCTTCACCGGGGCGCTGCCCCCGTCGCCGAGGGTGGAGACCATCGCGCTGCACTCGCCGAAGAGCAGCAGCATCAGCGCCTTCGTCTCGTCCGCGCGGGCCTGCGGCTCGGCGGCCGAGGGGGCGACCTCGCCCAGCGCTTCGGCGTCGTCGCCGAGGCTCAGCGCGGTCAACGCGCGCTGAGCCTTCTCGACGAGCCGGCGCTCCTGCTCGCTCCAATCCGGGTCCACGTGCCCCATCAAACACCACGAGGGCGCTCGGCGGGATACCTTGATCCGCCGAGGGCCGTCAGGCCGCGCGAAGGGCACCCAGCGCGAGCCGGCAGAGCAGTTCGGCGAGCTCGTCGTCACCGAGATGGCGGTTGTACGGGGTCGAGTTGATCAGTCCGAACACGGCGTGTGCCGCCGACCGCGCCTGCCGTTCTCCCAGGTCCGGCACGGCTTCGCGGATCACGCGCACCCACACCTCGACGTACTGGCGCTGGAGCGCGCGCACCTGCTTGCGGTCGGCGTCGGTGAGGTTGGCGAGGTTGCGCTCCTGAACGGTGATCAAGGCCGGGTGCGCGAGCGCGAAATCGACGTGGAACCGCACGAGGCCGGTCAGCGTGTCGTCGGGCTCACCCGGCCGGCTCGCCCGGGCCGTGCCGCCGTCGAGCAGGTAACGGCTGATCGAGTTCAGCATCTCGCCGAGGATCGCGTCCTTGCTGCGGAAGTGCCGGTAGAGCGCCGGGCCGGAGATGCCCACCGCGGCTCCGATGTCGTCGATCCCGACGCCGTGGAAGCCGTGGTGGGCGAACAGCTCGGCGGCCGCGGACAGGATCTGTTCGCGCCTGTTCGCCTTCTCGCCGTTCACGAGAGGGGTGGGGTTGGCCGGCATCCGGTCAGTTTAGAGCGGCAGGTTAGCGAGCGCTAACGTCCCGTCCGGGGCCGGTGCCGGCCGCGCCGGTCACACGTTCGGCGACACGCCCAGATTCACGCCCTTGGCGCTGCCCACCGAGTTCACCGGGCTGCTCTGGGCGAGGGTCCGCCCGAAGCACACCGACCACGAGTTGGCCGCCACCCCCGATGACGCGCAAGCCCAGTCGCCCAGGCGGGTGCCGGACGAGGTGTACAGGTCCATGGCCGCGTCCACGGAGTAGAGGGAGGCACGGTTGTTGCGCACGATCACCGCCCCCTGCACGGCACCGCCGCCTACCGACCTGATCGCGCAGACCTGCGCGACCACGCTGGAGGCGAGCGCCTTGGAGCCGGCGCAGTGCCAGGTGGCCGAGCTGGAGGTGATCGGGTTGGTGTTGCCGTACGCGTGCCACGAGCCGCTCTCCGCGGCGGAGGCGGGGATCGCGGCCGCCACCCCCAGCCCGAGACCGGCGGCGATGGTCAGCAACCCGGTGAGGGTCCTTCGCGCGAACGCCATGAGGTGTTCCCCTTTCGTCGAGCCCCCGGTCGTCTCCGGCGGCGTCAGGGCGTACTCGCGCCAACCCGGCCCGCGGTTCTGCCGGAAGCGGCCGATTCACTCGAATGGCTGCGGTTGGTCATTTCCCGTTGATCTTGTGCGGCTGACGAACCGCTGACGTTTCACACTTCCGGTGTGGGCCGAGTGGGTACCTGCCATGGGTGGGGGGTTCCTCGTGAGGCTTTCACCTGCTGTCCTATTTGGGTCGGCCCTGTCACAAAGGAGTGACCCATGGCTGTTCCAACCCGTAATTTCCGGCGATCCCTCTTACGGTTGAGTACGGCCCTGGGGGCCGTTGTCCTTGCCACCCTCGGCGTCACGGGCCTCGCCCATGCCGCCGGGACCGTCTACGCCGCGCTCGGCGACTCCTACTCCTCCGGGGTCGGGGCCGGCAGCTACGGCAGTTCCGGGAGCTGTTACCGCAGTTCCAAGGCCTATCCGCAGCTGTGGACCAACGCCCACAGCGGAACCTCGTTCACGTTCCTCGCCTGCTCGGGGGCGAAGACCGGGGACGTGATCAACCAGGCGAACTCGATCCCCTCGTCGGCCACGCTCGTCACGGTGACCGTCGGCGGGAACGACGCCGGGTTCAGCGACGTGATCACCACCTGCACCCTGGGCAGTGATTCCGACTGCGTGAACCGGGTCGAAACGGCCAAGGCGTACGTGAACAACACGCTGCCGGCGCTGCTGACCAACACCTACAACACGATCAAGGCCAAGGCGCCGGGCGCCCAGCTCGTCGTCCTGTCCTACCCGCGCTTCTACACCGTGCCCGGCTCCTGCTGGGTCGGGCTGAGCGACACCAAGCGCACGGCGATCAACTCGGGCGCCGACACGCTCGCGTCGGTGACCCAGTCGCGGGCCGCCTCGGCGGGCGCGACCTTCGTCGACGTCCGGCCGTCGTTCGCCGGGCACAACATCTGCTCGTCGGCCGACGATTACCTGCACAGCCTGACCTGGCCGGTGATCGAGTCCTACCACCCGACCGCGGCCGGGCAGTCGGGCGGCTACTACGCCCCGCTGCGGGCGGCGATCGGCTGATCCGCCCGGGACGGCCACCCCGGTCCGCCGGGGTGGCCGTTTCGCGCATCCCGGCGACTGGACACCCACGTTAGCGGTCGCTAACATCGAGACGGAGGTTAACGACCGCTAACTTCGAGGGAGCCCATGGACACGCCGGCACTGGGGACTACGGCTGCCCCGGACAGCGAGGCCTACGCCCGCAACGCCACCTCCCACGCGGAGCTGGTGGAAGACCTCCGCAAACGCTTGGCGAGCGCCCGGCTCGGCGGCCCGGAGAAGGCACGCACCCGGCACGTCGAGCGGGGCAAGCTGCTGCCGCGGGACCGCGTCGACACGCTGCTGGACCCGGGTTCGCCGTTCCTGGAGCTGTCCCCGCTGGCGGCGAACGGGCTGTATGACGACGAAGCGCCGTCGGCCGGCATCATCACCGGCGTCGGGCGGGTGTCGGGCCGGGAATGCGTGGTCGTCGCCAACGACGCCACCGTCAAGGGCGGCACGTACTACCCGATGACGGTGAAGAAGCACCTGCGCGCCCAAGAGGTCGCGCTGCACAACAACCTGCCGTGCGTCTACCTGGTGGACTCCGGCGGCGCGTTCCTGCCCAGGCAGGACGAGGTCTTCCCGGATCGTGAACACTTCGGCCGGATCTTCTACAACCAGGCGACGATGTCCGCCCGCGGCATCCCGCAGATCGCGGCCGTGCTCGGCTCCTGCACCGCCGGCGGCGCGTACGTCCCGGCGATGAGCGACGAAGCCGTGATCGTCCGGAACCAGGGCACGATCTTCCTCGGCGGGCCGCCGCTGGTGAAGGCGGCGACCGGCGAGGTCGTCACGGCGGAGGAGCTGGGCGGCGGTGACGTCCACGCCCGCCAGTCCGGCGTCACCGACCACCTGGCCGACGACGACGCGCACGCGCTGCGGATCGTCCGCTCGATCGTCTCGACGCTGGGCCCGCGCGCGCCGCGGCCTTGGGACGTGCTGCCGACCGAAGCCCCCGCCGTCGACCCGGCCGAGCTCTACGGGGTCGTTCCGACCGACCCGCGCACGCCCTACGACGTCCGCGAGGTCATCGCCCGGATCGTCGACGGCAGCCGGTTCGGCGAGTTCAAGAAGGAGTACGGCGCGACGCTGGTCACCGGCTTCGCCCGGATCCACGGCCACCCGGTCGGCATCATCGCGAACAACGGCGTGCTCTTCGCCGAGTCGGCGATGAAGGGCGCGCACTTCATCGAGCTGTGCGACAAGCGTTCGATCCCGCTGCTGTTCCTGCAGAACATCACCGGCTTCATGGTCGGGCGCGCGTACGAGGCGGGCGGCATCGCCAAGCACGGCGCGAAGATGGTGACGGCGGTGGCGTGCGCGCGGGTGCCGAAGCTGACCGTCGTGATCGGCGGCTCGTTCGGGGCCGGCAACTACTCGATGTGCGGCCGGGCGTACTCGCCGCGCTTCCTGTGGATGTGGCCGAACGCGCGGATCTCGGTGATGGGCGGCGAGCAGGCGGCGTCGGTGCTGTCGACGGTCCGCCGCGACTCGATCGAGGCGCGCGGCGGGGAATGGTCCACAGAGGACGAAGAGGCGTTCAAGGATCCGATCCGCGAGCAGTACGAGGCGCAGGGCAGCCCGTACTACTCGACGGCCCGGCTGTGGGACGACGGCGTCATCGACCCGGCGGACACCCGCACGGTGCTCGGCCTCGCCCTCTCGGCCGCGGCCAACGCGCCGCTGTCCGAGGTCAACTACGGCGTCTTCCGGATGTGAGGGGCATGTTCGACTCAGTTTTGGTCGCGAACCGGGGCGAGATCGCGGTCCGGGTGATCCGCACGCTGCGGGACCTCGGCATCCGTGCGGTCGCCGTGTACAGCGACGCGGACGCCGACGCGCGGCACGTCCGGGAGGCGCACACCGCCGTCCGGATCGGCCCGGCGGAGGCTTCTCGGAGTTATCTTTCGATTCCGGCCATTGTGGACGCTGCCGTGTCGTCGGGTGCGCAGGCCGTGCACCCGGGATACGGGTTCCTGGCGGAGAACGCCGAGTTCGCGCGGGCCTGCGAGGCCGCCGGTCTCGTGTTCATCGGTCCGCCGGTCGCGGCGATCGACGCCATGGGCGACAAGATCCGCGCCAAGGCGACGGTGTCGAAGGCCGGGGTCCCGGTCGTGCCCGGTGCGTCCGATGTGGACATCCCGGACGGTGACTTCGCCTCGGCGGCTTCGAAAGTCGGCTACCCGTTGCTGCTCAAGCCGTCCGCGGGCGGTGGCGGCAAGGGGATGCGGCTGGTGCACGCCCCCGAGGAGCTCGACGCGGCGATCGAATCCGCGCGGCGGGAGGCCAAGGGGTCGTTCGGCGACGACACGCTGCTGATGGAGCGGTTCGTCACGACACCGCGGCACATCGAGATCCAGGTCATGGCCGACACGCACGGCAACGTCATCCACCTCGGCGAGCGCGAGTGCAGCCTGCAGCGGCGGCACCAGAAGATCATCGAGGAAGCGCCGTCGGTGCTGCTGGACGACGTCACCCGCGAAAAGATGGGCTCGGCGGCGGTCGAGGCCGCGCGCTCGGTGGGGTACGTCGGCGCGGGGACCGTCGAGTTCATCATGTCGGCCCACGACCCGGACGAGTTCTTCTTCATGGAGATGAACACCCGGCTGCAGGTCGAGCACCCGGTCACCGAGCTGGTCACCGGCCTCGACCTCGTCGAGTGGCAGGTCCGGGTGGCGGCGGGGGAACACCTGGCCATCAGGCAGGAAGACGTCGTCCTCAAGGGACACGCCGTCGAAGCCCGGGTGTACGCCGAGGACCCGGCACGCGGCTTCATCCCGACCGGTGGGACGGTGCTGGCGGTGCACGAGCCGGCCGGCGACGGCGTCCGCGTCGACTCCTGGATGGCGCCCGGCGCGGTGGTCGGCTCGAACTACGACCCGATGCTGGCCAAGGTGATCGCCTGGGGCCCGGACCGCGCGGCGGCGCTGCACCGGCTCGACCTCGCACTGGCCGACACGGCGGTGCTGGGCATCGGTACGAACACGGCGTTCCTGCGGGGGCTGCTGGCCGACGACGACGTCCGCGCCGGCCGGCTGGACACCGAACTCGTCGACCGGCGGCTGTCCACTTTGGTCTCGACGGACGTGCCCGCGGAGTTCTTCGTCGCGGCCGCGGTGGACCGGTTCCTGGAGCTGCAGCCGTCCGGGCCCGTGGTGGACCCGTGGGACGTGCCGGACGGCTGGCGGATGGGCGGCTCCGGCGGGGTGACGTTCCGGCTGAAGTCCGGCGCCGCCCGCGCGGTGGTCCGGGTGCAGGGCACGCCCGCCGCTGCCACGGTGTTCGTCGACGACGCCGAGCCGGTCCAGGTCTCGGCCCGGCGCGACGGCGACGTGCTCGAGATCCGGCACGCGGGTGGCTTCCACCGCTACCGCCAGGCCTGCGGTCCGGATCGGACGGTCTGGCTGGCCCGCGACGGGCTCAGCTTCCCGTTCGGGGAGCAGGAGTTCGTGCTGGCCTCACGCGGCGAAGCCGCCGGCGCGGGCCCGGTCACCAGCCCGATGCCGGGCACGGTGCTGGTGGTGAAGGTGGCGGCCGGTGACGTCGTGAAGGCCGGGACGCCGCTGCTGGTCGTCGAAGCGATGAAGATGGAGCACACCGTCACCGCGCCGATCGACGGCGTGGTCAGCGAACTCCCCGTCCGGGCCGGCCAACAGGTCGCGCTCGACGAAACCCTTGCCGTAGTGGCGCCCCAAGAGGAGCAGCAGTGATCGACTTCCGCCTGGACGAGGAGTACGAGTCCCTCCGCAAAACCGTCGAGGACTTCGCGCACGCCGAGGTCGCGCCGGTGATCGGCGAGCTGTACGAGAAGGAAGAGTTCCCGTACGCCATCGTCGCGAAGATGGGCGAGATGGGCCTGTTCGGCCTCCCGTTCCCGGAGGAGTTCGGCGGCATGGGCGGCGACTACTTCGCGCTGTGCCTGGCGCTGGAGGAGCTGGCGCGGGTCGATTCGTCGGTCGCGATCACCCTGGAGGCCGGCGTTTCCCTCGGCGCGATGCCGATCTACCGCTTCGGGACGCAGGAGCAGAAGCAGGAGTGGCTCCCGTCGCTGTGCGAGGGCACTGCTTTGGGCGGCTTCGGCCTGACCGAACCGGGCGGCGGTTCGGACGCGGGGGCGACGCGCACGCGGGCCTCTTTGGACGGTGACGAGTGGGTCGTCAACGGCAGCAAGGCGTTCATCACGAACTCGGGCACCGACATCACCCGGTTCGTCACGGCCACCGCCGTCACCGACGTGATGGAGAACGGCCGCAAGGAGATCTCGGCGATCCTCATCCCGTCCGGCACGCCGGGCTTCGCGGTGGCCCCGAAGTACTCGAAGGTCGGCTGGAACTGCTCGGACACCCACGAGCTGTCCTTTTCGGACGTCCGGGTGCCGGTGGAGAACCTGATCGGCGTCCGGGGGCGCGGGTACGCCCAGTTTCTGTCCATTTTGGACGAGGGCCGGGTCGCAATCGCCGCGTTGTCGGTCGGTCTTGCGCAGGGCTGCGTGGACGAGTGCCTCAAGTACGTCAAGGACCGGGTGGCGTTCGGCAAGCGGATCGGCGAGTACCAGGCGATCCAGTTCAAGATCGCCGACATGGAGGTCCGCACGCACACCGCGCGCCTGGCGTACTACCAGGCGGCGTCGAAGATGCTGCGCGGCGAGCCGTTCAAGAAGGAGGCCTCGATCGCGAAGCTGGTGGCGTCCAACGCGGCGATGGACAACGCGCGGGACGCGACGCAGATCTTCGGCGGCTACGGGTTCATGAACGAGTTCCCGGTGAGCCGCTTCTACCGCGACGCGAAGATCCTCGAGATCGGCGAGGGGACGAGCGAGGTCCAGAAGATGCTGATCTCGCGGCACCTCGGCGTCGCCTGACCTGCGATGAGGGGCACCTCCGGCGGGAGGTGCCCCTCGTGAACTACTGCGGCTGCTGTTGCTGCTGCTGCTTCTTGTCCTCTTCGGCCCACGCTGCTTCCGCCTGCATCTGGATGTCGGTCAGGCCGCGGTCGACCTGCACGATGTCCTTGCCCGCCCAGCCGACGAAGTTCTTCGAGCTCTTGGCGTCGGAGAGGGCCTTCAGCATCGGGTAGTAGTCCGGGTGCTTGGCCTTCAGCCAGTCGTCGACGAACTTCATCTTCTTGTAGCTGTCCCCGAACTTGGTCTTCAGCCAGTCCTCGTGCTTCTTGATCATCGGGAAGTCGTGCTCGCTCAGGTGCGACGACGGGGACGGCGGCTTGGGCGCGGGCGGCGGGGGCGGCGGAGGCGGCGGGTCCGCCGGCTTCGGCAGCGGCCGGGAGAAGTTGGGCGTGGTGCCGTCACCCGGTGGCCGCGTGCTCGGCGTGGCGCCGCCGCCCCCGGGCCCGTCGTGGGTGACCGCGGTGCCCGGCGGCACCGGTTTCGGCGGCAGCGGCCGCGAGAAGTTCGGCACGGTGTTCCCGCCCGGGGGCAGGTTCGTCATCTCGTGGCCCGCGCCCGACGCGCCCGGCTTCGGCTTGACCAGCTTGGACAGCTTGGTGAGCCTGGCCAGCGTGCGCCCGGCGTAGGCGACGACCTTGGCGAGCTTGGCCGCCATCGCCGCCACCTGGATCGAGACCTGCACGACGATCTTGCTCACGCCGACCGCGATCGACGCGCCGAAGGTGAACGCGGCCATCGCCAGAGCGATCAGCATCGTGGAGATGATGTCGCCGAGGATCGTCGTGATGATGTCGCGCAGCAGCGCGCGGACCGCGGCGATCAGCGCCCCGGTGGTCTCGACCATGTAGCCGGCGACGTCGGACGCCTTCGCGTTGGCGTCGATCCAGCCCTTCCGGTCGTCGATCGACTTCTTGAAGCTGTCGTAACCCTTGCCCTGCCACTGGGTGATCGTCGACTTGAGCGTGTCGTCGAGCTGGGTGCCGGTGTTGCGCAGCGCCTCGCCGATCTTGTGCAGCTCGTTGGCGACCTTCGTGACTTCGGACGGGTTGCCCGCGACCTGGTCCAGCGGCCACTTCAGGAACGAGACGTGCTCGATCAGCCAGCCCAGGCCCGCGGCGATCAGCTTCGAGAGCGGGTCCATGACGAACGCGACGGTGTCGAGCGTGGCGCTGATCAGGTTGATGCCCAGTTCAACGCTCACGGCCGCGAGGTCGCCACCGTGTTCGGTCTGGACCTTGCCGATCGAGTCGCCGACCTGCTTCCAGCTGTCGAAGACGCCGGCCCCGGTCGTGGAGTTCGATGCCGTGATGGGAACGGTCACTTGCCCAGCTCCGTCTCGAAGGTGCTCAAACCCTGTGCCGTGTTCGAGTCGTGGGTCGCGTACGTGTCGGCGGCCTTCTTCACGTCGGCCGCGGACTTGCCGATGTCCCCGACGAGCTTGTTGATCTCACCGGTGATCACCGCCATCGTGACCCGTGAGGGCACCGCGAGCACCTGCGCGAGCAGGATGCCGAACGCGGCGTTGTCGAACCCGTTGGCGGCCTGCATCCGGTTCGCGGCGTCCTGCACCGCCGGTTGCGTGGTGCCCGACAGGAACTGGCTGAACTTCTGCAGCTCGGCCGGGTCGACCGAAAAACCTGCTCCGGAAACCACCGGTTCTCCTCCGTACTACCAGGGGTTGCTTTCGCCGTCGTCCTCTTCCGGCGTCTGCCGGGGACGGCGGCGCGGCTGACCACGCTGCGGTTGGGGCGGGCCCGGCGGCGGGGGCGCGGCCGGCCGGTCCTCGGCCTCCTGCTCCGGCATGAACACGTCACGCTTGTCCGGCTGCGTTCCCTCGTCCGGTTCGGGAGCGGGCAGGAACTCGTCCAGCAGCTCGCGGGCGGCCGAGTCCTCGCCCACCATGCCGCTGAAGGCCTCGGCGACCTCCGCCGACACCTTCTGCTGGGCCCGGCCGATCAGCTGCAGCACCAGGCCGGAAAGGGCTTGCGGGGGTCGTTCGTACGCGCGGGGGCCGAACCGGAGGTCCTGCAGGACGCCGCTGGGGCCGACGGTCACCGTGACCGCGCCGTCCGGCGACTGCACGGTGGCGACGGCCGTCCGGAGTTTCTCCTGCGCGGCCGCGGCTTTCGCCCGGATTTCCTCGAGCTCGACGGTGAAGGCGGCCAGCGGGTCGCCGGCGGGCACTGACTGGGTCAATTTGTCCTCGTCGCCAGAGAGGTTGTGAACGGAAGAAGTCAATCAGCGCTGCCTGAACTCCGGATGACGCGCGTCGAGCCACCGGCTGAACGAGATGGCCGCCCACCACTGGACACCAATATCTATACCGGTATAGTTATCGCCATGGTCGAGATCAAAACGGAGTCCGAGCTGGCGATGATGCGCGAAGCCGGGCGGGTGGTGGCGAACACCCTGCACGCGGTCAAGGAGGCCGCCGCGATCGGCGTCTCCCTGCGCGAGCTGGACGAAGTCGCCGCCCACGTCATCAGCGAGGCGGGCGCGAAGCCGTCGTTCCTGCACTACCAGCCGAGGTCGGCGCCGACGCCCTACCCGAACGTCCTCTGCGCCAGCGTCAACGACGTCGTCGTGCACGGCATCCCGACGGCGTACCGCATCCAGGACGGCGACCTCGTCAGCATCGACTGCGGTGCCATCCTCGACGGCTGGAACGGCGACGCGGCGATCAGCTTCGTCGTCGGCACCGCCGATCCCGCCGACCTCGCGCTCATCGAGGCCACCGAGCGGGCGCTGGCCGCCGGGATCGCCGCCGCCCAGCCGGGTGCGAAGCTCGGGGACATCTCGCACGCGATCGGTGCCGCCGGTCGCGCGTCGGGCCACGGGATGCTCGAAGACCACGGCGGCCACGGCATCGGCCGGGCGATGCACGAGGACCCGCACCTGCCGAACGAGGGCCGCGCCGGCCGCGGGATGCGGCTGAAGCCGGGTCTCGCGCTGGCGATCGAGCCGATGCTCACCCGGGGCGGCGACGCCTACCGCTACGCAGAGGACGGCTGGTCGCTCCTGACCGTCGACGGCAGCCGGGCCGCGCACGTCGAGCACACCATCGCCATCACCGAAGACGGCCCGCGCGTGCTCACCGTGCGGTAGACAAGGGGAATGGACAACACCGTCATCCGTTCGGGTGATTCCGGGGACACGGACACGCTGCTGCGCTTCTTCGACGAGGCCGTCGAATGGCTGGTCGCCCGCGGCAGTGCGAAGCAGTGGGGGACCGAGCCGTGGAGCCGGGTCCCGAAGCGCATCGAGCGGGTCAAGGGCATGGCGGCGGACCCGGGCCTGCGGATCGCGGTGGTCGACGGCGAGGCCGCCGGCGCGCTGATCGTCTCGGAGGAGCACGACCCGCACGTGCCCGCGGCCGACGAGCGCGAGCTGTACATCCGGCTGCTCATCACGTCGCGGCGGTTCACCGGGCGGCGCGTCGGCGGGCGCCTCGTCGAGTACGCGCTCGACGAGGCGCGGCGGCGCGGGATCGATCTCGTGCGCGTCGACTGCTGGGCCGGCGGCGACGGCGAACTGCAGCGGTACTACGAGGGCCACGGGTTCCGCCCGACGGTCCGGTTCGCCGTCGAGGAGTGGGTCGGGCAGGTGCTGGAGCAGCGCGTGGGGTAGCGCGGCGCGGCGGCACGGGCGACACTGTTGACGCGGTGCCAACAGACGGAGGAGTCGCCATGGAACTCGCGGGCAAGGTCGTCGTCATCACCGGCGGCGGGCAGGGGATCGGCGCGGCGACCGCGTCGGCGCTGTCCCGGCTGGGCGCGAAGGTGGTGATCGGCGACCTCGACCAGGTCCGGGCCGAGAAGACGGCCGGCGAGCTGGGCGCCGACGCGTTGCCGCTGGACGTCACCGACATCCGCGGGTTCACCGCGTTCCTCGACGAGGTCGAACGCCGGCACGGGCGGATCGACGTGCTGATCAACAACGCCGGCATCATGCCGCTCGGCGACCTCGACACCGAAAGCGACGCGACGACCCGGCGTCAGCTGGAGATCAACCTGCACGCCGTCATCCACGGGACGCGTGAGGCGGTGAAACGGATGCGGCCGCGGCGGTCCGGGCACATCGTCAACGTCGCTTCGTTCGCGGGCAAGGCCGGCTTCCCCGGCGCGGCGACCTACTGCGCGACCAAGCACGCCGTCGTCGGGCTGTCCGAGGCGGTGCACCTGGAATTGCACGGCAGCGGGGTGCACGTCTCGTGCGTGATGCCGGGCATCGTGCGGACGGAGCTCGCGAGCGGCCTCGGCGAGGCCAAGATGTTCAAGTCCGTGCGGCCGGAAGATGTGGCCGACGCCATCGTATCCGCACTGCGCAAGCCTCGTTTCGACGTTTTCGTGCCCCGCTCGCTGGGCATTATGGGCAAGCTCACCCGGCTGCTGCCGCGGCGGACGGGTGAAGCGCTCGCCCGGACGTTGAAAGCGGACCGGCTTTTGGCTTCAGCGGCCCATTCCCCGGCTCGAGCGGCGTACGAAGCACGGGCCGCGGAGAGCGGGCCGGGGGTAACTCGGACGGACCAGTGACTGTCCGAATTGGACGTGCTTGCCAGGTGCTTGCGGGTGTGGTGCGGTTGAGTCCGCCCGCCCGGCCCGGCAAGATTGCCTCCGGATCCGCTTTTGGGAGGCACGAGAAATGGTTTCACCACCCGCACGGCTGGCCGCCGCGGCGTCGAACGTGGTCGGCAAGGTGCTGCACGGCGGCGTCGCCGACCTGCGCCCGATGCCGCGGGTGCTGATCGACCAGGGCCCCAACCGCTCGCTGTACCGGATGACGCACCGCGGCGGGACGGTGTCCGGGCCGCCGATCCTGCTGGTGCCACCGCTGGCCGCACCGGCGATCTGCTTCGACCTGCGCCGCGGCTGCAGCCTCATCGAGCACCTCATCGAGGGCGGCCGCAACACCTACCTCGTCGACTACGGCACGGTGGCGTTCTCCGACCGGCGCCTGGGCATCGAGCACTGGATCGACGAGGTGCTGCCCCGCGCGATCCGGCGCGTGAGCGCGGACGCCGGCGGCCAGGACGTGCACCTGGTGTCGTGGTCGCTCGGCGGGATCTTCTCGCTGCTGGTGAACGCCGACCGGCCGGACCTGCCGATCGCGTCGATCACCGCGATCGGCTCGCCGGTGGACTTCACGGCCATCCCGATCGTGGCCCCGTTCCGCCCGCTGGTCGACCTCACGAACGGCCACCTGCTCACGCCGATCTATCGCGTGTTCGGCGGCGCACCGTCCTATTTGGTCAGCCGCGTGTTCCGCGCGACGGGCATCAGCAAGGAAATCACGAAACCCCTGGCGATCCTGTCCCACCTCGACGACCGGGATTATCTGGCCCAGATCGAGGCGGTCGACCACTTCATGAGCAACATGTACGCGTACCCGGGGCGCACGTTCGGCCAGCTGTACCACCGCCTGTTCCGCACGAACGACCTGGCGGAGGGCAAGGTGGACCTGAACGGCCGGATCATCTCGCTGTCCTCGGTCCGCGTGCCGACCCTGGTGGTGGCGGGCGAGAACGACACAATCGCGCCCCGGCCGTCGGTCGAGCGCGTGGTGGAGCTGCTGGACAAGGCCCCAGAGGTCCGCTTCAAGACAGCGCCGGGTGGGCACCTGGGCGTCTTGACGGGCCGGAAGGCGCGGGGCACGACGTGGCGGTACCTGGACCAGTTCCTGGACGATCAGATCTCTTGAACAGTGCGAAGGGCCGCCCCCGGTTGGAGGGCGGCCCTTCGGCTACTTGAGCTCAGCTGACGTCTTGCCGAGGATCCGCCTGGCGACGATCAGCTGCTGAATCTGCTGCGTGCCCTCGAAGATGTCCAGAATCTCTCAGCCGGTCTTCGCCGACCTTACGATCTTGGCCGTAAACGGCCTCTGAGCTGCGCTGATGCGTCTCGTTAGTTCTCGTCGTCTGTCGCTGCTCCTCGGCCTCTGACGGCCTGGGCACGGCCTGGCGCTCGGCCACACCTGTCCCTGCATCCCGATATGAAGCCAGTACGCGGCCGGTGGTGCCGGGTCAAGACACGCTTCATCGTCTTGACGCGGTGCTACCGGCCGTTGTCACGATCAGGCGTCGGGATGGAGGTCCCCCACGACGGTGCGTAACGGAGATCGAGTCACGAACGACCCGAATGGCACGAGCGCTCGTAGAGGAGGCCGACGTTGGCTCAGGGGACCGGTGTGCCGCCGCCGCGCGGCGCTGCGCCAGGTGACCCGGTGGCGGCCGGGCGGGCGGGCGGAGCGGCAGCCCGCCGTGTCGGAAGCGGAGGCGGCCGCCAAGGCGAGGGGCTACGTAGGGCGACAGGCGCGCCGCCGACGGCGGCGCGCCCTTGATCCCATAGAGCCAAGTTCGGCAATGATGTCGGTTACGAAACTCAGATTCAATGCAGAAGGATAGACGTGACAGATCAGCTACCTGATGTCGACGAGTTCGATTCTGAAGACGAACTTGACAGTGCTCGCGACCAAGCGGAACCGTTGGATCTGTCAACGGACGATCGAAAGCTAGTCACTCAGCCTTATGATCTTGGTGTCAAGGGTATTTCGGATGACATCGCAAGAGGTCGACTAAAGCTTGCGATTGAATACCAAAGGAAGTATGTCTGGGATCAATCTAAAGCCAGCCGTCTAATCGAGTCGTTGCTCTTGAATGTGCCGATTCCTGTCTGTTATTTTGCGGAGGATGAAGACGGCAGCTACGAGGTAATCGATGGTCTTCAGAGGCTGACAACCATCAGTCGATTTCTCAAAAACAAATTCTCCTTGAGTGGGATCTCGGTTTTGAAGGAACTGGAGGGTAAATTCTACGACGACCTCGCACCTCGTGATCAGCGTCGGCTAGAGAATCGAACTATACGCTGCATTGTCATTACCGAGGAAAGTCATCCGGACATCAAGTTTGATGTCTTCGAGCGATTGAACACCGGGGCTGCAAGCCTGACTGCTCAAGAGTTGAGGAACTGTATATATCGCGGGGAATTTAACGATTCGCTTAAGAGCATGGCTAAAAACCGATCACTCTTACGACTGCTTGGTTCTGATAGTAATAGTCGCATGGATCATGAAGAATTGGTCCTGCGCTTCCTTGCGCTCACTAGTGGTGTGGAGCTGTATAAGCCTCCGCTGCGACAGTTCTTGAACTCGCATATCAGAAAGAATCGCCATAGGGCGACCACGAGTCGTGAACTAAAGATGTTCGAATCGACATGTGATGCTGTATATGAAGCTCTTGGCGATGGGGCGTTTAGGGTTGTGGGGCGCGATGGGAAAGCTCATCGAAACGTCAATAAGGCGCTCTTCGACAGTATCATGATTCCCGCCGCTTTTGCAGACAAGAAAGCTCTTGTGCGAAAGTCTGCAAAAATCAGGGAGATCAGGGAGGAGCTACTTCGTGACGAAGATTTCCTGACGTCGATTGGTCGAGCAACTGCTGATAAGACTCGGATGCATTTGCGGGTAGGAAAATTTGCAGAAGCTCTGCGGTCAATTGGAATTGACGTTAACCTCCCGGACCTGAGCGGCTAGGATGGCTGCAATCGATAGTTTTAATGCTGGCATCGAGGAAGTTCGCGGCTTGTTGTCTATTGATGTCAGAGATCAGTCAGGTGTGGGCGATGGAGAACTTGGAGCGGAGAGTTCAACGAGCGCTGGCCTTATGGCTACTACGCGCCGTGCGGCAGTCGTCTTGCTTGTGAGTCATTTTGAGGGGTTCCTCAAGGAGCTTGTTGAGGAACTGGTCGACGATCTCGATAGCCAATCGCTCCCGGCAAAAGAAATACCCCGGGGGGTTCGGGAGCTTCATATATTGCCTAAGTTGTCGGAAGTTGTGAGCTGCGGTGATGTGAACCAACGGTTTTCTTTGATGTCCAAACTTGGGGCGGTGTCGAGTTTATGGAACGATAGCGCAAAGCCCCCTCGGGGGACTCTGCGAGCACAAATCGTCTCGCGTGAAGTTCATAACGCAGATAGCGAGTGTATTGATCGGATCTTCTTTACGCTTGGATCCGGAAACCCAGTCTGCGATGGCGAAATCGATGTTATTGATCAAGAGTCTGAACTGGAAGAATCTCACTCTATCAGAGTTCGACTTCGAGATATAGTGGAATGCAGAAACGACATCGCTCATGGCAACATGGATCGTAAGCCAACCGGTGAAGATGTTGCGAGATATGTCCTATTTTTGCTTCATTTTGCTAAGAGGCTTAACAGGAAAGCTGACGATTTGCGATCTCGCTGGTCGACGTCATCCGCAGCGAACAAGAAAGCTTAGTGATATCAGGAAAAATAGGCCTCTGGTGACTCGTTTAGCGCATGTTCAATCCGTAGTCTGATTGAGGGGTGAATGTTGAGTTCGGAGATCTGGTTGGGCTTGAACCAAGAGGCCTCCTTGCTCTCTTCGCTAGTCGCCAACGTCCCACCTGATTTCGATGCGCGGAAGCAGATGGAGAACTCCTGTCGGACCTCCCCATCGTCGTAGGCGACGATGTGGTGAGGATTGGAATATACGCCGATTACGCCGTCGATCTCGCACTCGATGCCGGTTTCCTCCCGGACCTCTCGGACTGCGGCCTGGGCTAGCGTCTCGCCGAGTTCCAGTTGGCCGCCAGGGATGGAGTACAGGTCGTTGTCCGTGCGCCTAATCATTAGGATCCGACCTTCGTCGTCCTGGATGAACGCGGACACCGCCACTGCGATGCTGTTCGCCTTGGGTGCGTTTGGGTCGTTGTAGTAGTCGACTCGGGTCATGCTGCCTCCTAGAAGGTGGCCGGCTTGGCGAGGTTCCAGACTGACTCGAAGCTCTCCGAGTACGTCTCGAAGAGGTCCCCTGCGGACAGTCTTCGCAGGTGGAGGGACGGGGCGTGGGCTCCCTGGAACCCGTACACGTGCGTGTTGATGATCATCTCGTCGTCGAACCTGAAGATCGAGTTGTAGAGCGTCGTGTTGTGGAACCGCATCTCCACTCCGTCGACGCCGACCAGCGGCCGGTAGGACGCCAGCGCGTTGCGGATTCGCGCCGCAAGCGTCCCGTCGCCGAGCTGCTCCTCTTCGCCGCGAAGGGCGACGCTGTCCCCCTCGGGGTCTCCGAACGCGAGCCGGATTCGAGCGCCGGCCGCTGCCTTGGCTGTGAGGTCCTTGATGAACCGCGGGCGTTCTACCAGGAACAGTGCGGCGTGTACCAGGATCTCGACGGTCTCCGCTGCTTCCTTGATCAGCCGGTCCCACAGCTCAACGGGCACGGCGTTGCGGTGCGGGAAGACTTGCACAAGCTCAGCGGCGGCCGTCTCGGCCTTGCGCTCCGGGGCCACCGAGTCCGGCCACAGGTAGGTCTCCGACTCGCGCGCCATGGCGGCGATCTTGTGCCGGTGCTTGGGGTAGGGCGTCCGGTTCTTGGTGATCCAGCGCTCGACCGTCTTCTGATCGACGCCAACCGCCTTGGCGACCTGCTCCAAGGTCAGGCCGTTGCGCAGTAGCGCGTCGCGCAGGCGTTCGTTCGGCATCGGCACCCCTTGGGACGTGTAGGGACGTCTTCGACGGTACCAGGGACGTCCCAAGATGTCCTGCCACGTGGTGATCACGTCCCGCGTTTTGGCGGAGATTGGTGTCAGGTTGCAGGGGCAGGCCCGGTGCCGGGACGCCGAGGAGGTAGGCGTGACCATTGAAACCGCCGTCAGGCCGGCTGGTTCGGACAAGCGGGCGGTATCTCGCCGACGTGCGGCGTAGGCGCGACGTGGCATGCGCGACACGGTTCAGATCCACGTCACGGCTGATCTGCCGATTCGTGTCCGGGCGCTGACGTACGCAAACCGCGCGGAAGTTCGGTTTGGCAAGGCGTTCCCGGTGGTCCTGCTCGTGGACTCGGACGCCATCGCCGTACTGCGGAGGGAACTGGACGAGGTGAGCGCGGTACTGGACGCCGCAGCGGCACGAGGCGGAGAGCCGCCGGAAGTTACCAACTATTAGACGACACAAAGGATTCGGCATGGCTATCGACAAGGTACACCGGTTCGGGATCGACTTCGACCACGCGTTTCCGCAGGGCTTGGTGATGGTGGGCGAGGTGTCGCCTGAGGTTCACCCCGGGTAGTGGACACCGAGTTAGCAGGACCAGGGGTTCTGCTGGAAGGATGTCCTCATGCCTCCTC